>NZ_JAQTZU010000021.1 GCF_028687615.1 Methylovulum sp. | reverse complement strand
GTTTTAGGGTCGTCGTAGGCGAGCCCGTAAGTATTGCTGGTTTTCACCGGGGATAATTGGCTGGTCTTGCGCCATTCGATAAATACCCCGACCGAATCGTTCAATGTCTCAACCGCCCCACGATGCTCCAGTACGGCGACTTTGGTTTCTTTAAATTCCACGATATTTACTTGCATGTTGGTTTTTCCTCTGGGTATGGGTAGCTGATATTTTTCATGCCAGGACTTCCATTGCGGTTTTTTTCTGAATTGTGAGGGTGTCTGACCAAAGGATTTTTTAAATGCACGGGCAAACGATTCCGGATTTTCGAATTTGGCGTCAAATGCAATATCGATAATCCGTAGATTTTGGCTAAATGCCAATTGGTACGATGCTCGTTTTAAACGTGTCAACTGGATAAATCTGAAGACATTAATCCCCATATACTCAGAAAATTGCCGGTGGAAGTGATATTTAGAAAATAGGGCAATCTGGCTTAATCGTTCGACAGATAAATCTTTATCAAGGTTGTCCCGGATGTAGCCACATACTCGGCCCATTCTGTCTTCATATGAACTTATCTGCATAGCAAGTTCCAGTAATCTCTAATATCTCTTCTAGGCGGGGCTTATTCTGTCATACTCCTGAACGGGTATCCTGACCATAATTGCTATTCTAAAAACCGATATTTTCCTGTAGTCGCGGGCTGGGTGATGGATGCAAACTAGCACAATTGGCGGGCGGCACGTACGCTTGTCACTGCGCAACTTATAAAATCCTGGGGGCGCATTTGAATGCATTTTTGCAAAGTGCAAAGCCAACATAATCCGGCTGTTTTTGATCAACGGTTGACCGTTCTTGCTGGGTTACGCCGGAGTTCGTGAGCCTGCAAATGGAAGCAAGCAATCTTTAAAAATGGAGATCGATGCTTCCGACCCAAAGCACGATAGGATGGGTGGAGTGGTGGCGAAACCGATCTATTCAAGCTCCAAATCATCACCCGCTCCGGCCCAATCCACAGGGAGATGACCCAAACGCACAAAACGGTGGAACGACAAATAAGGCCAATCCGTTACCTGTCCGACATAGCCGTGTTTAACCGGATTGTAATGGATATAATCGACGTGCCGCTGAAAATCGTTTGAATCCCAGATGGCGTGTTCCCAAAACCGCCGCTGCCATATCCCCCTTTCCTGCTTGCGGGCGCGGCTTGCCGATATACGCTCATCTTTGGCCAACCCTCTGGAAAATGCGGCTTTAGTTTGCCGCCAACGCAGGCTGAAATCCGTGTCACCTTCCGGCAACGTCCAAATGGTATGGAGATGGTCGGGCAATACGACAACCGCTTCAATCTTAAAAGGATGCGCCACCATGACTTCCCCTGAATGCCGTCCGCAATGTGCCAATATGTTCCACCAAAAGCTGGCGTTTACGCTCGGCAAGGTTGACCGTAAAAAAATAACCGCCTCCTTCGATCCGGTAGCGGAGTCATCATACAAGGCTAGGATGACGTAAGGAATCCCAGCATTTTGCAGCTTCATTGCTGGGATTACGCTATCGCTTCATCCCAGCCTACAAGCTGATGACCCATCCAGCATCGGACGGTGGAACGTCAGGCATAAACAACATGTCCGACCTTGGCTTTAAAAGCCGACACCCTTAATTGATCTTAATTTCAACATAAGTGGCATTATTTCCTTCAAATTTTTCAGCGATCACATCCAAAGGGTCAACAATACAACCCAGCCAATAACGCCAGCCACTGATGACGGCGGCAGTATTGGGGATCACTAAAGCGGTTCTAAAGGTGGATGGGTCATTATCCCGCTTGAATGACAATGAGCTTGTTTTCAATAAGATATTGGCTGCCGCAAGGTCAATATAGCTATCCAAGGACAGGTAATAATTGACAGTTGCCATCAGCGGCGTGGTGGTGCCTGCGTTTTCGTAGGTCAATTCCAAGTACACCGTCTGGCCTTTGTTCACCTTATAGACGGGTTCAGGGCAAGCGGAAATGGGCGGGCCATTGGCATCGGGCTTGCTGTATGGGCATTCCTTGGGCAGTTCCGCACCGCCGCTTGGGGCATCAAAAATTTTGGTGCGGTGGTGGACGCTATAAAAACTGCCACCACCATCCGCCTTTTGCGCATCACGCCACCAATGGCTGACGCTCAAATCCTCGTTTGGCGTGGCTGAAGCACCATAGATGGCAAGCAAACCACCGGCCGAATCTTCACCGATGTACGGCCTGATGGCACTGCCATTGACCACAATCAGGTTATCGCCACCCATCAGATTCATCTCGTCTCCTTCGTGTTCCAATCCGGCACTGTGCCCCATCTCGTGCATGACGGTGGAGGTGAGGTTTTCGTTGCTGCCTCCGTATTCAAATAACTCTGTTTTGGCAAGCAAGTTGTATTGGATTTTGTTGGTGCCTACTGGAGCGCGTGACAAGCGGTATTTAGTGTTGATGCGAATGTCGGATTCTGTTGCAGTGCAGGTTGGAGAAATCTCGGAATCACTTCGTTCAACCGCAGCTATTGCGAAACCATCATCAGGGAAAGCTATTCTAAGGTCTGTAAACCAGATTTCGCTTTCATGATTGGATAGACCCACACCATCAGCGTTATCCAAACCGCCGAATGTATATCTGAAGCTGCTAGGATTAAGGTTCATGCGTCTAATCGCCTCGAAAACTCCATTGTATTGCTCCGAATTTATGGGAATGCTATTGGGATCGAAAACTGGTTTATATTCCTTGATATTCCAATGTTTCTTTGTGTTGTTCAAACATGTAATCTGCTCCCAAGCAATCGATTTTGGTGATTGAAGCGAAAATCCGAACATGACGAGTGCAACCAATAATTTATGCAATTTCATAATTATTCCCCTTGTTGAACGCCAAAGGTGGGCATTTCTAAAAGTCCCGCTTCTCTTTTTTGATTTTGTTCAAACATAGCTTTTGCTCCACGGTAATAAAAAGAGTCTTTAAAATCAGCACTTTTCACGGGTTTTTGTGTTTGTGCCCCCGCCATGAATTGGTTTTTCTCCAAACCGCGTAACTTTTTTTCGATAACCTCGACAAATTCATCAGGCCCCATCCGTCTAGCATCTTGGGGCTGTGTCCAACCGTGTTTTCTGGCTTTTTGTGGCAACACCTGACCCAACTTTTCCGCTTCTTGCTCGTCTTCCAGCCCATAAGGCGCGGTAAAGTCAATCCCGCCTTCTTTAGTCAGCCAAGTCACTGGATAAATTTTATTATTGACTATAGAAAAACGTCCTTGCCACCAACCGACCAGAGGGTTCATGGCGTATGCATAATTACCGTGTACGAACAGAATGTCGCTGTCCCCTATCATAAAACGTGGCATACCAGATACCATACACACCATACCTTCCCCTAATTGCTCCGTCATAGCCGGTTGCTGTTCTATTACCGCCTCTGTCGGATTCATAGTCGGCTGTTGCTCCAATCTGGCCATCTGTTTTTTATAATCAAAAACTACACAAGATATAAACGGCAAGGTGAACGTAGCCCCGCCTCCTTCTATCTGGCCTTTAATGAGACGATCAACACGAAAAGTGACGAAAGCATAGAATTCTTTCTCATAATTCGATCCCATGTCAGATGCAATACGCGACTCAATTTTCGTGACTGTCCCTTGAAAAATTAGTCCGGCTTCTGAGATGGCCTCATCCAGTGTGACACGGTCAACTTGGGTTGCGAAAAGGCTTCCTGATGCCAGCAGCAATAGGAAGCCCGCTAAGATGTTAAAAAATTTGTTGGACATGTTGATTCCTCTAGGTTGTTTGGGTTTCGGAAAAGCGTTGTTGGCACTACGGGCGCAATGGCTAACGGGCGGCATCTATCTAATGCTTTGCCGCAGACACCCTAGCACAAAGGGATGGAATAAAATATCAAGGATTACCACAAAAAGCGTGAAGGATTACCAGATTAGAAAAATAATCCCTATTTAGTTGCCGCTAGATTTTAGCTGGCTATATCTAGTGTTGCCGAGAGCATATTTTTGCTGTAGCCATTGAAAAAAACAGCGAGTAGCCCGTAAGGAGCGAAGCGGATTACGGGATTTTCCAATTCCAATATGGCGTATTTAATCGCATCGATTCGGTACGGGTGTTTGAAATTGGGAATTGCCCGGTTCCGAACCCTGTATTTTTTATGCCCTGTGGGTACGCTATCGCTGCATACGGACTACCTGTTGCCTACTAAAATCTATCAACGGCTAACTTCAACATCCAATCTCTGAGCGGGACGGTTTTTACTAACCCCGTCCCAAACTTTTCAAATCGCCAACAACCGCAAAAACGTTAAGGGCGGGTTGAATAACCCGCCCTGCGCTAAAGTTTAAACTTGTTTTACGCGGGACGGGGTTTGTAACCCCGTCCCAAACATTTTGATGCTACCGTATCTTTGAGCCTTATGGAAAATTCTACGGACTGGACAACATGCTCCGTCTGGCTTGGGTTTCCGATAAATCAAGGCGTAGGGTGGCTGTCCGGCGTGATTAACAATACACCCGGAAAATAAGTACGGTAACGCTTAACATCACGGGTCAGCAATTTGAAACCTGCGGACTGTGCGTGAGCGCCGATGTAAAAATCCGGCAATGGGGAAGTTTTGCCCCCTCCTTGCCGCCGATATCGGACAAAAGCTTGGCCTGCCAGATAGGCGGCTTCCCATGGCAGTTCGGCGCGTTCGATACCCAGTACATTGAGTACCTGATCGAGTTGCGCAGATGCTTGATACATGATCGACAATTCGGCATAGATTAATGGGTTGATGAAAACCTGGTCATGCAGCAAGGCATCGGTCAGCGTTGCCCTAGCCCATGGCAACCACTGCGGATCGTGCTTGATAAAGCACATTGCTGTCAGCCAAGACCATTGTTTTAATCCTCTCCACGGGTCATGTGCATGATCTCATCGGTGCTAAGGTCAGCATTCGCGGTTGCGCTACCTTCGACTTGCCCCATCGCCTGAAGTATCTTCTGCCGTTTCTCTACGCTGTCCGTAGCCACTTTCTCCAGCCACAAGCGTCCATTTTCGTAGCGGATTTCCAGCTCGGAATCCGGTGACAAACCAGCCTGCCGCCGGATGTGTTCGGGAATGGTGATTTGTCCGTCAATGGTTAGTTTCATAAAGCAGGTTCTCTCATGTTTGGCCTAGAATGATGATACGTTCGGCATCATAGCATAACCGCATGTTGGCCTTTAAACATCGGCATATTTCGTGGTTTTAAGCTTGTTTTTCTTCAAATTATTCCCTTGCCTAAACCGATTTTTACCGGCAAAACCTAAGAGGCGAAGGAATTTTGGAGGCATTGCCGATAAGCGACAACCCTAAGAAAAACATGAAAAATCTATACCCTATCCGGCATTTTTGTGCGGTTTCGGCTCAATCTATCACGTCAGCACGATAGCGGGACACCCTGACCGTATCAGACCAGTAATTGGCAGGCAACCCGGCTTTTTGTTTCAAATGCCTCAGAAATTGCCTGGGTTCAGGCAGTGATTCCCACACGGCGGGCAGAAACGTGCCGCGCCGGTAGCCTTCTTCCAAAATCAGGCCGTCTATGTCCGGCTGGAGTTTATCCAGCAAATCCTGTTCAGAGGTGAAGGCAATCGGCTCGGCGGGTGTAAGTATCGACAAATGTATTTCCAAACTGTCCAGTTCATCGGTTTGCAGCGGCGGAAACCGTGGGTCTTTAAATGCGGCGGAAAATGCGTTTTCGGCGATGTCTTCCGCCAAGGGTCTGACGGCTTGCAACATGCCGATACAACCGCGCAACTGCTGATGTTTTTGCAAGGTTACAAAGGTCGCCCGAATCTCCAGCAATTCAGCGGGAAAATCCGCCAAATTGATTTTCAAGGGCTTGCCTGTCTGCAAACCCTGTGCGATGGAGCTTTTCGCCAAGGCCAGTAGTTGCTGTTGATGGGCTTTATTCAATGACATACGCGCCATACCCCACGACCCGGTTTTTATCGCCTGCGGTATCGCCGGAGTTGCGCAAGTCGATAGTTTTAATGCTGAGTGATTTTTCCTGGGCCACTTTCAACAAGCCGCTGACCGGCACCCTGCCACAGGCGGATTCAAAAGAGAGGCGGTCATATTGTAGGTTTTCTATCAATTGGCTGGTTGCTTTGTCCAGCCGTTGCGCGTTTGCGTAATCATGGTAGTGGCTAAGGTCAGAACTGATGACGATCAGCGTTTCTTCGCCGCCCCACAAGGCATTGATCACTTGGGCCACCTGTGCCGGTGTCGCGTCACCTGCGACTATCGGTACGATGTTGAAACTGTCCAGCATTTCCTGCAAAAAAGGCAGATGCACTTCCAAACTATGTTCGTACAGATGCGCTTGTTCAAGGTAGTCGACAAACGGCAACTGCGCTATGGCCTGCACAGCCTCCTGGTCGATGGGGATAGCACCTAAAGGCGTGATGAAGTTTTCCGCCCTGCTCACGGACAAGCCTGTGAAAGCCACCCGATGGGAAGGGCCGATGAGGACGACCCGCGTGATCAAATCATGGGCTTTTTTTAAACGGGTGTAGGCGGATGCGGCGACCGGCCCTGAATAAATGTAGCCCGCATGGGGTACTATCATGGCTTTGGGCACTAAAGCACCACAATCCGCATCAGTGAGATACTGATCCAGCAAAGCATGGAGTTGTTTGGAATCGGCCGGGTAAAAAGCCCCGGCCACGGCAGGTAGTCTGTTCATGAGCATATCCTCTTCCGATAAAATTACTCTATAAAATCTATCTGTATCAGTATATGCTGTTTTCCAAGAGTCCATAACCAGTTTTAGGAGCCAGGCAATGACTGAATTTATTACGCACGACACGGTAAGCACCCGCTATTGGCATACGCTGGATGATGGCCGCATCCAATGTGACCTATGCCCACGGTTTTGCAAACTGCATAAGGATCAGCGCGGCTTGTGCTTCGTCAGGCAAAACCTGGATGGTCAGGTGGTCATGACCAGTTATGGGCGATCCAGCGGTTTTGCGATTGACCCTATCGAGAAAAAACCGCTGAACCATTTCCTGCCAGGCACGCCCGTGTTTTCTTTTGGCACCGCTGGCTGCAACCTCGCCTGCAAGTTTTGCCAGAATTGGGACATCAGCAAATCGCGGGAAATGGACACGCTGATGGGCCAAGTATCGCCCGAAGCGATTGCCCAAGCGGCCCTGGCGCATGGCTGTGACAGCGTGGCCTATACCTACAATGATCCGGTGGTGTTCCATGAATATGCCATCGACACGGCACAGGCCTGTAGAAGTTTAGGGCTCAAATCAGTCGCGGTGTCGGCGGGTTATGTCTGCGAGCAGCCCAGGGCGGAATTTTACCAATGGATGGATGCCGCCAATATCGACTTGAAGGCGTTTACTGAAGATTTTTACCACAAGATCACCGGTAGCCATTTGCAGCCCGTATTGGAAACGCTGCAATACATCAAACAGGAAACGTCGGTTTGGTTGGAGCTGACGACGCTGATTATCCCCGGCGAAAATGATTCGGAAGCCGAATTGGAAGCGATGACGCAATGGGTGGTCGAAAATCTGGGAGCGGATGTGCCGATGCACTTCACCGCCTTCCACCCTGATTGGAAAATGTTGGACAAACCACGCACACCCGTTTCATCGTTGTTGCAAGCGCGGCAGATCGCGTTAAAAAATGGCGTGCATTATGCATACATAGGCAACACTCATGACAAATCCGCCGACAGCACTTATTGCCACGGCTGCGGCAAGTTATTGATAGGCCGCGATTGGTATGAATTGTCTGAATGGAATTTGGACACGCAGGCTTGTTGCCGGTTTTGCGGGGAGCCTTGTGCCGGTGTTTTCAAGCCACAACCGGGCAATTGGGGGGGCGAAACGGCAAGCGGTGGCGATGGAACAATCCGCTTATGATTTGGTTAAAAATAACTTCCCTAAATCACTACCGAAATCGTAGAGACCTGGCAGGTTTTTAAAACCTGCCAGGTCTAAATGCCGGGAAATTATTAATGACCAAATCCTTATTGAGTTATTGAGACCGTGCTTTCAGTGGGCCTACGAATTCTTTAAACGGCCCAGCAGCGTCTCCAAAACATTGTCAACATGGCCGCTTTCAGTATCCACGGTTATGCTTATATTTCGCTCTTCTTCCGATAACGCTTGCGCCGATTGCCGTTGTTGCTGCAAAACCGCAACCGTTGCTTCGGATACATCCTGCTGGCGTTGCCCGATACGTCTGCACAAGGTTTCATCTGATGCTTGAAAATCAATGATTAAAAATGGCGTTTGGCATTCGCTGGCAAGCTGGCGAAATAAATCCCGTTGTGCTGTTTTAAGAAAAGCCGCATCGACTATTGCGGAAAAACCGGCATCCAGCACCCGCTTCGCCAGTCCAGCCAAATGCTGATAAGTCTGTTGGCTGGCTTCCTGGGTATAAACCCCGTCATCAACCCCGCTACCGGTATTGGCTTGCGCGGTGTAACCAAACAATCGTTTGCGTTCTATATCCGAACGTATTTGTAACGCGCCTATTTTTTCCGCCAATTGGCCGGCAAAAGTGGATTTTCCTGAACCCGAAAAACCGTGGGTGATGATCAGCATTGCCTTGTTGTTTTGGATAAACCGCCCGGCCAGATTGGCGAAAAGGGCGTACTCGGAACGGATTTGGACAAAAACATCGGCATCTTGGTTTTGATTCGCCCGCAATAAGGCGATTTTAGCCCGCACCAGCGCACGATAAACCAAGTAATAACGCAATACTGCCAGCCCTTGGTAATCGCCAGTCTCTTGGAGATAGCGGTTGAGAAAGCGGTAGGCATAATCGGCATAGCCGAAACGTAGCAGGTCAACCATCAAAAACGCCACCTCGCTCATGACATCAATCCAGCGCAGCATCGGGTTGAACTCGATACAGTCAAACAGGATGACCTTGCCGTCGATCAGCGTCATATTGCCCAAATGCAAATCGCCGTGGCATTCGCGTATAAAACCCTGTTGCTGGCGTTGCTGCATCAGCAGGGATTTATTGTTAAATTCGTCGTCTCCCCAAGCTTGGATGGTCTCCAATTGCTGCAACTGTACTTTATCGTCCAAGAAATGCCTGATACCATCAAAATTCTCGTTAAACCAATAGCGGATTTCCTGGCTGCCGCCAAAAGGGGATAGTCCGTCGGTTTTTGCAATAACCTGATGAAAATCGGCAATAATGCCAGTGATTTGGTCAATTTCTCCGACCCCCAACTGAGCACGCCCGGCGGATTCGCGCAAGGTTTGCACTGAAGGGAATTGCCGCATCTTGACGGCATATTCGATAGCCTCACCTTGACCGGCCATTTGGGGATGCCCTGCTTCCCCCGTGATCGGCACGACATCAAGATACCAATTTGCAGCCAGGCGTTGGTTCAGCCTTAATTCTTCATGGCAATAAAACTGGCGTTTTTCCAGGGTAGAAAAATCCAGGAACCCGAAATTGACCGGTTTTTTGATTTTGTAGGCGTATTGACCCGTCAGCAACACCCAGGAAATATGGGTTTCGATGAGTTGGATGGAAGCGGTTTGATGGGAATATGCCCCTGCATCACAGAGGGCGTGAATCAAGGCTTGGCCTGAATCTTGTGCTGTTTTTTGGCTGTTCAATCTCGTCCCCTGTAATCCCACTGGTTATTATCAGGCTTATTCCAGCCAGCCGTCTTGCGGCTGCACTGATGCCAAATAGACTCCAATCGGTCAATTTTTCGGTTTTTAGTGGTATGGTAGCCAAATACTTTCGCGGATCAGTCTAACAAATAGACCGATGCGAAATGACGACAAATAGCCTATTGTTTAACCCACCTTTATGCCTGGCTGTATTGCATCAACAAGTCCTGCAACCGGGCCTTATCCAACTGCTGGCTATCGACTTTAAGATAAGCGACGGCATCGCTAAAATTTAACGTCACTTCCGCCACGCCCTTGATACCCAGCATATTGTCAGCCAATTCGTTGGCCTTTTCTTCATTAAGATTAGCTAGGGAAATCAGCATATTGGCGAGATAACGCGGCGGGTTCATCCATAGGGCGACCACCAGCCAGCTTAACGCGGCGGCGGCGCAAAATAAAAATACGGCGGTTTCGCCATACTCGCCCTTAAACCAGCCGCCCATCAGCCCGCCAATAAACAAGCCCATGAATTGGCAACTGGAATACGCGCCCATCGCCGTGCCTTTTAAGTCGGCGGGCGCAGTTTTTGACACCAGCGACGGCAAAGTCGCTTCCAGCAAGTTAAAGCCACAAAAAAACACGCCCAGACAGCCGATAATCGCATACAAATTTTGCCCCGCTTGCGACAGCCCCAGTTCCGCCAGCAAGATCACGGCAATTGCGCCTATAAATACTTGTTTCATTTTGCGTTTTTTTTCAGCAATGATGATAAACGGTACCGCCAAACCCATAGACAACACGAACACAGGCAAATAAACCATCCATTCATGACCCACAGGTAGGCCAGCGGTACGCATGTCGATGGGCACGACGACAAAAATCGCCATTAAAATCAAATGCAGGATAAAAATGCCGTAATCCAGGCGTAGCAAATCAGGATTTTTCAGCGCGTCCAGCATTTGCGACGGCACAAACTCGGTGTCGCGGTGCAATTTGGAGAGGGTGGGATTGGGGACTAACCAAAGCAATGTCGCCATCGCCAGCACCGTCAGTACGGCGGTGGCCCAAAACACGGTTTGTACGCCGCCAAAACCGGAAATGATCGGCCCTGCGACGATGCCGACACCAAACGACAAACCGATGCTAATACCGATGGTCGCCATCGCTTTGGTGCGATGGACTTCTTGGGTCAAATCGGCGACCAAGGCCATCACGGCGGATGAGATCGCGCCGGCACCTTGAAACGCACGGCCTATCAGCACGCCGTGGATGGTGGTGGACAAGGCGGCGATAACGCTACCAATGAAAAACAGCAGCAGGCCGAAAATAATCACTTTTTTGCGCCCGAAGCGGTCGGAAATCAGGCCGAAAGGAATTTGCAACAGCACTTGCGGTAAACCGTAGATGCTCATCGCCAAGCCGAGCAAGGCGGGTGTCGAGCCTTCCAGTTGCTGGGCAAATAAGGACAGCACCGGCAAAATCATAAACAAGCCCAGCATCCGCAGGGCGTAAATGCCCGCCAACGACAGGGTCGCGTAGCGTTCCGACGGGGTCATGGGGCTGGTGATGTCTTGTACGCTGTTCAAAACGAATGTCTCCTGGGTGTCGGTTGGCTTGTTTCGGGTTGGCTTGTTTCGGGTTGGCTTGTTTCGGGTTGGCTTGTTTCGGGTTCTTGTTAGCGGTACATGATAGGGGTTGCGGCAAGCTTGGGCAATAGCATAAGCCATTGGGCGGGTTGGAACGGCTGGAATTGGCCCCGTCGCTTTTATAAACCTGATGGGCTTGGGTTGGTTTTGGACAAAGCCGGTTCCAACAAGTTGAAGATACGGATGGTCGCCCCTTGGTTGGCCTGGATAAAAGCCAAGCCGTTGGCTATCAAGGCCGCCCTGTAATCGGGTTTGGCGTATAAGTCCATGATGGCTTGGATAAGCCCTGCGTCCGTCTGGCATTGGATGGCGGCGTCGTGTTGTAAAATACTGGCGGCAATGGCTTTGAAATTTGCCATGTAGGGGCCAAATATCACCGGCACACCCATAGCTGCGGCTTCCAAAACATTATGGCCGCCGACAGGGACCAGGCTTCCGCCGACAAAAGCCGCATCCGCCGCCCCATAAAACAGTTTCAGCTCGCCCAAGGTGTCGAGCAGATACACATCAGTGCCGTCGGTGCAGCCCATGCCGGAAGTGCGGGTGACGCAACCCAACCCTTGCTGGCTGCACAATTGGACGGCTTCGTCAAACCGCTCGGGATGGCGTGGTGCGATTAACAACAATAATTCGGGAATTCGTTGTTTTAGCTGTAGGTAAAGTGGCAATAAACGCGCTTCTTCACCTTTGTGTGTACTTGCCGCCAACCAGACAAAGCGTCCGGGAAATAAATTCGCCTTGAGTTTCCCGCCCTGTTCGGAAAGGTCTCCGGCAATTTCCACGTCGAATTTGATATTGCCGATGGTACTGACGTTGTTTTTTGCACCTATCGCGGCAAAACGTTGGCAGTCTTCTTCGGTTTGTGCGGCAATATGCTTGATTTGCGCCAAGGCAGGCCGGATAAGCCACGCTATACGCCGGTATGATTTTGCCGAGCGTTCAGATAAACGGGCATTGATGAGAAACAAGGGGATCTGCTGTTGACCGCAGAGGGCGTAGAGATTCGGCCAGATTTCCGTTTCCATGACCACCGCCAGCCTAGGCTTGAAACAGCGCGTAAAACGCTTGAGGACATCCGGCACATCATAGGGCAGATAGACATGGCTGACCGTGTCTTTTAACACGGACTTGACCCGCGCCGAACCGGTCGGGGTAGTCGTGGTGATGAGCAGGCGTTCTTGAGGATAAGCTTGCTGCAAACGTTTGACCAACGGGAACAATGCTTCGGCTTCGCCAACGGAAACGGCATGGAACCAGATGACATGGTCAGGATAGCTTTGCGTATAAAAAGCCAGCCGCTCATGCCACCGCTTCCGGTATTCAGGGGCTTTGATGCCCCGCCACCACAAGCGTAGCAGGATGCCCGGCATCAGCAGATAAAACAAACAGGTGTAAAAAATCCGCATAAACGCAGTTGGCTCAAAGAATCAGGTCAGCATGGTACAAGATTGCTTTTATGGTCAACCCTGCTTAAGGGAATCCGTTGCTGAATGGCCTGTAGCATATCCGCAGAAGAAAGGACGCATTTACGCCAAGGCAATGCGCCCTTACTGGCACCCTAGACTTCTGGTACGACTTTAATGGCTAAGGCCACAATGACATCAGTGTGTACCATAATGTCGATGTCAAAATCGCCAATATGGCGGATTGCGCCATGCGGCAAACGGATTTCATGTTTGCCGACAGCAATACCGGCAGACGTGATGGCCTCAGAAATATTATGGGTGCCAATTGAACCAAACAAGCGGCCCTCATCACCGGCTTTGTGTGCGATGACAATTTCCAGTTTGCTTAAAGCGGTGGCCCGGGTTTGTGCATCCGCCAATTTTTCAGAAGCCGCTTTTTCAAGTTCGGCACGGCGCACTTCAAACTCGGCAATCTTGTTTGCGGTTGCAGGAACGGCCTTACCTTGTGGGATCAGGTAATTTCTGCCATATCCGGCTTTGATGTTGACTTTATCGCCCAGGTTACCCAGGTTTGCTACTTTCTCAAGAAGAATGACTTCCATCTTTTTAATCCTCGTCAGTGGGGGTTAGCCCATTATTTACGCTTTCGGCGTATTGTGTGTAGATTGATATTTTCGTAAGTCCAGCCACGCATCGACCAAGCCGACCACAGCTACCAGCAATAGGGCGTGGGGTATTAAAAACAAGGTGATATACAGCATCGGCACAGTAAACCGTGCCAGTTTCATGGCGGCAAACAAGGTATGCAGCACGGAGGTGCCCACCACGCTATAAAGCACAAACAGCAGGATGGCGGCATTCCAGGCGATTTCAGAAACGGTCCCTGGGAGCACTAAAGCGATGGCAATGACCACCATACTCCCTATCGCCAATCTCGGCTGCATCCTCAGCGATAAATACTCGGTTTTGAATCCGCCAGGATTGTAAAGATTAGCTTGCCACCAACGCCCCAAAAATAGGCCAAACAGTAGGCTAAAAACCGTTCCCGCAGCCGCCACGCCGGTCATATAATGCGCCAACAGATCAGTTGCCCGCTTAAAATCATCAACAGGCGTATCCAGAGGCAAACGTGCCGGTAACATTTGGGCAAACAAGGCGTTCCAGATGGCAACCATATTCGGGTTGTACAAATAACAGCCAATTACGGCAATAACGCCCAGCAACACGGCAATTTCCACTGCCAATGATAAATGCCTGCCTTCCCGCAAAACGATGGAAATCAGCCAAACCGGCAACCACAACACCAGCACATAAATCAAGGCAAATTGGTAATTGCCTAATAACAGCAAACCCAATAATCCTGCCGCCAAACTGGAACAGCCCAAGACATATAAGCCTTCCATCGCCCCTAGCCTTAACGTGACCAACGCGACCGCGGCCGAACTTACGACACTAACCGGAGGCATAATGAGCGACAGCAATGCCAAGGAAGAGGCTACAACCATAGCCTGTAACCTTCCCCGCATAATATAGGCCGCTATAAAATCCATTATTACCGATCCAGTTTATATTTGTTTAGCGTTACTTATGTGCATCACAGAAAGGCAACAAAGCAATAAAACGCGCACGTTTAATCGCCACGCACATTTCCCGTTGATATTTGGCAGTGGTTCCGGTGATACGGCTGGGAACAATTTTTCCGGTTTCGGTGATGTAATCGCTTAATAAATCCAAGTCTTTGTAATCAACTTGAACGCCATTTTCTGAGGAGCGGGTGACTTTTTTACGTCTGATGTTACGGGCCATAATGATTCTCTACTGTTATAAATGTTTATTAAGCAACGCTTTCGTTGGCATCGAACTCGTCATCAATGTCATCCAAATCATCGCCGCCGTCACCAACCACAACTTCTTTGGCCGCCGCATCTTTTGCCCTGGATTCAGCTTGCCGATTACCTTCCGCCGTTGCAATGGCAATTGGCGATGGCTCAGTCTCAGCGTGTTTTTGCAACAGGGTCATGCTACGGAGAATGGCGTCGTTGAAACGAAAACCGCTTTCAAGCTCTTCCAAAGTAGCTTGGTCGCACTCAACATTCATCAGCACATAATGGGCTTTGTGGATTTTTTTGATGGGATACGCCAGATGTCTGCGTCCCCAATCTTCTAAGCGGTGGATTTTCCCGGCAGCCGCTTCGATGATAGATTTATAACGTTCAACCATTCCTGGCACTTGGGCACTTTGGTCAGGATGGACTAAAAAGATGATTTCATAATGTCGCATTATTTTTCCTTTCGGGTAAAGCCTTCCCTTAAATTTAGAGCAAGGGTAAAGCAAGGAGGAGCGTACAGCTCCGTGGAACCGCGTATTATAAAGATTTTTCCATTATCAACAAAGCATTATCTGTACTTTTGAATATTCCCGATTGCAGAAAAACTAAATAATGCTTGACCGCCATAATATTGATGCTTGACAAAAAACCTGCATAGTAGAAACTAAAACCGTTTTAACTACCCAAGAGTATCCTCTTTGAACGAACTGCCCCTTAGTATGCTCTTTGGCATACTCGCACTGATGCTGATCCTTTCCGCTTTTTTCGCCGGATCAGAAACTTCTTTAATGTCGTTAAACCGATACCGATTAAGGCATTTGGTCAAACTCAAAAATCCGGGCGCAATAAAAACCCATAAACTGTTGCAACGTCCAGACCGTTTACTGGGCCTGATTTTGCTCTGCAACAATTTTGTCAATAATTTCGCCGCGTCGATAGCCACCGTCATTGCCATAAAAATGTATGCCAATGATGAATCCATCATCGCCGTCGCTACCGGGATATTGACTATCGTCATGCTAATTTGCTCAGACGTAACCCCAAAGACACTAGCAGCCATCAAACCCGAATTGCTGGCCTTCCCTGCCGCCTGGATTTACACGCCTTTGCTAAAAATACTTTACCCGGTCGTTGTTTTCGTCAATTTGTTCGTCAACCTATTGCTACGCATCGTCGGTGTCGATGTCAACAAAAAAGCACCTGACTCCCTCAATAGCGAGGAATTAAAGAGCATTATCACCGAAGCAGAAAGCTTAATGCCACTGCGCTACCAAAAAATGTTGCTAGGCATCCTGGACCTGGAATCGGCAACGGTTGAAGACATCATGACCCCGCGCAATGAGATTGTCGGTATAGACTTGGAAGATCCGATTGAAGAAATTATCGGGCAAATTAAAACCAGCCCCCATACCCAAATGGCAGTCTATAAAAAAAGCATAGACCGTGTGATTGGCTTTTTACACTTAAGGAAAGTGTTGGTTGAAGTCAACCAAGCACATTTCGACAAACAGTGCATCATCAATTTATTGAGCAAACCGGTGTTCATTCCTGAAAGCACCCCTGTGCATACCCAAATGCTCAACTTTAAAAACGAAAAAATACGCATAGGTTTGGTCGTCGATGAATATGGCGATGTGCAGGGCTTGGTCACGCTGGATGATTTGTTGCAAGAAATCGTCGGTGAGTTGATCACCGATGAAGTTTCCGCCGCGCAATTGCAAAGTGATGGCAGCTATTTGGTTGATGCCGGCATCACCATCAGGGAATTGAACCGCCTCACCCAATGGTCTTTGCCGACCGAAGGGCCGAAGACACTTAATGGGCTGATCATTGAAGTCATTGAAACAATCCCGGAACCCGGCACCAGCATTGACTTGCATGGCTACCATCTGGAAGTGATAAAACGCAATAAAAACACAGTAAAACTCGTCAAATTTTTGCCCAAACAATAGCCTATATTAAGAATTCGAATTTTTACTGCCATAAATAGTGGTTTTTCTTGAGTATCTAAAAATATAAGGTCTATAATTAAACCTAATTGAAAGCTAAATGTAATGTTACATGGCAAAGCTCACTGTTTTTTTTAAATACAAAGCAATCGACTCGTACTTGTTTGAAAAAGGCGTTGTCCATATTGGTAGGGAAGAGACTAACGATTTAACCATCGACAGCCTCGCCGTCGCCCCCGCTCATGCGGCAATTATCACCCGCGACCATATTTGTACCGTTAAACAATTAAACGAAAATTTTCCGTTAATTGTCAACGGCAAAAAAGTCAAGGAATGCGACCTGAACAATAACGACACCATAACCATCGGTAAGCACGATATTGTCTACAACACCACCGAATCCATTGACCCAGAACCCCCTCAAGAAACCGAAAACTTCGATTACAGCAAAACAAACACGGTAATGTTTGACATGGATCAGGAGTTGTCCTTACCGCCAGCCAACCTGCAAGTTTTGAATGGAGCCAATATCGGCAAAGTTCTGCCAATCAAAAAATCCATGACCCGTCTTGGCAATGCTGGCAGCGGTGTTGTCGTCATCTCAAAAAGAAAAGATGCTTATTACATATCCGCATTGGAAAAAAAAGGTACTTTAAAAATCAATGAGTTGGACTTGGAAGACAGCAATATCAAATTATCAAACAATGATATTATCGTCATTAACCAAACTTCATTGCAGTTTTTTCTAAGTTAATCAAAATCATCCAAAACATCCAGTGCCTCAGATAGCGTGGACACTGGATAGACCCGCAAATCAGCCAACTTATGCTTAGGCGCGTTCGCCTTAGGCACCACCGCCTTTTTAAAGCCATGTTTGGCGGCATCGTTCAGCCGCGCATGACCGTTCGCCACCGGCCTGATTTCCCCACTCAAACCGATTTCACCAAAAAACAGCGCATCATGCGGAATCAGCTTGTTTTTCAGGCTGGACACCACGCTCATGACTATCGCCAAATCTGAACCTGTCTCACTGACTTTAATACCGCCGACGACATTGGCATAAATCTCATCCTGCGCGGTCATGATATTGCCATGCCTAGCCAACACCGCCAGCAACATCGCCAAGCGATTTTGGTCGAATCCCACCGCCAAGCGGCGCGGGTTGCCGTATTGGCAATCCACCACCAAGGCTTGGATTTCCACCAACAAGGGGCGGGTGCCTTCCCACAGCACAGTGACCACGCTGCCGGATGCCGGAGTTTCGGCGCGGTTCAAAAACATCGCCGACGGATTTTTGACTTCCTTTAGCCCCGTGCTGTCCATCGCAAAAAAACCCAGTTCGCCGACGCTGCCAAAGCGGTTCTTGTCAGCCCGCAACACGCGGTAACGGGCATCGTCGGTGGAACCCAGCATTACTTGCGTATCAACGATATGGCTTAAAGTCATAGGCCCCGCCAGCGATTGGTCTTTAGTCACATGTCCGACCATGAAAATGCTGACCTGGTGTTTTTTCGCATATTGCGTCAAATAGCTAGCCGATTCACGCACTTGCGACACCGAACCGGGCGCGGAATCGGCATCCTGGGTGTGCATGACCTGGATAGAATCGACCACCAAAATCTGTGGCTTGATGCCGTCCATGACATCGCAAATCCGCTGCACCGAGGTTTCCGCCAACATCAGGATCTTGCTGGCAGGAAGCTTGAGACGGTGCGCCCGTTCGGCGATTTGTTGCAAGGATTCTTCGCCTGACACATACAGCACGCCCACATCGCGGTCTGCCATATTGGCGATGGCTTGCAACAGCAAGGTGCTTTTACCCGCCCCGGGTGCGCCGCCAATCAACACCACGCTACCCACGACCATACCGCCGCCCAGGACACGGTCAAACTCGGAAATATCGGTCAGGACACGTTCGGCTTGCGACAGATTAACATCGGACAATCGCTTCACTTCCGAAATACTGCCCGCATATCCCGCCGCACGGTCATGACGGTCAGACGCGGCATTGCCTAGGCGCACTTCCTTAATCGTATTCCATTCGCCGCAACTCGTACATTGCCCACCCCAGCGCGGAAAATCGGCGCCGCATTGTTCACAGACAAAAGCGGTCTTGGTTTTTTTGCTCATTTGACCAACCCGGCATAACCCGCCCGATAACTAGGATACCGGAATTGATAACCTAAGGCTTTCAAGCGTTGGTTGCGGCAACGTTTATTGCCATCCGCCAGGCCATCAATGGTTTTTGCAACGGGTGGCCCGCAAGCCATCTGGGCCGCCAGCCATGAAACCACCTCCCATAACGGGGCGGGATCATCATCACTGGCTAAATAACACGCGGCCAACGGCGCACCCGCCAAGCGTTTTTGCAATAGAAACACCAAAACCCCAATACAATCCTGCTGATGGATACGGTTGGTAAAATAAGGGGGGGTTTGCTGGATAGCCGGGCTTTGCCTTGCCGTCCGCAACAAATAGTCCCGGCCTGGCCCGTAAATGCCTGAAAAACGCACGACGACATGGTTAGGATTGGTGGCAACCACCCGTTGTTCGGCCTGACAGATCAATTGGCTAGTGATGGCCTCCGGTTCAGTTGCCGAATCCTCATCAACCCACTCCCCTTGTGATTGCCCATAAACGCGGGTGGACGACACAAAAAACCAAGCTTGCTTAGGAAATTTTGCCAACGCATTTTGAAGGCCATCCACATAGACGCTTCGGTAGCTGGACTCAGTACGCCCATCGGCGGAGACGATAAAAAACACCACATCAACCGCCAAATCCAAGGCATTGATGGACTCGGTCGAAGTAATATCGGCCTTGATGTACTGGATGAGGGATGGTGTTTCTGGAGGTTGGCGTTTCAAACCTGTGACAACATGGCCTTGTGCGCCTAAAGCCATTGCCAAGCCGGTACCAATAGCCCCACAGCCAATGATTAGAACAGATGCCATAATTGTTTAGCCAAGATCGTAGAGTTGTTGCCGTGCAACCCAAATAACGGATTATGCCGGAAGAACAAGCTGATACACAAAAGACTGCCCATCATGACTTTTCTTGCAAACTACTGACCAGGCTTAGAATCACGTTGACGGTGTGGCTTGATAGGCTGCACGACAACCGGTTTGGTCGCCGCAATTTCGGTGACAATCACATTTGCCCCCATGGATTTCAAGCGTAACCGTATGTCGTTGACGCTTTTCATCTGCGTAAAAGGCCCCAGCTTGACGCGATGCAAAGGGACGCCATCAATTTTTGCCTTATCCACTTTTGACGCGATTCCCATCAATGCCAGTTTCGCCCGTAATTGGTCGGCTTCCTTAAAGGTTTTAAAAGAACCGACCTGCATGATGTACTTGGCTTCTTTGGCTTTACCTATCCGCTCCTCACGTTCACGGGTCTTGATTTCATAATCGGGGATGATTTTTTCTTTGTCCGGCAAAACGCTATAAAACTCAAAATGCGGAAGTTTGGGTTTGCCTGGATCGGTTTTTTTATCCGCATCCGCTTTTTTGGCATTTGTCGGAGCTGAAACTTTATCGTTTTTTGTGGTGGCTTCTGCAGGAGCGGACACGGCTTTTTCTTCAGGGGCGGTGATCCGCAAATAAACCAAAAACACCACAAAACCCAGCACCAAGGCGGCAATCAGCAGCCATTGCCAAGTGCCGACAACATGCTTAGGCGCACTTTTCTTTTTGTTGGAAACCCGGTGTTTATAATCTCTAGCCATACATCACATGACTTCGGGAGTGGTGATATTCAAAAGGCGCAAGCCGTTTGCCAGCACTTGCTTGACGGCACAAACCAGATTCAGACGGGCGTTGCGCAAAACCGCATCGTCAACCAAAAAAGGATGGGCATTGTAATAAGTGTGGAAATCGGTCGCCAATTCGCGCACATACATCACGATCTGATGCGGCTCATACTGCAACGCCGCCTTCGCCAACATTTCGGGATAGCGTGCCAACGTGGCAAGCAAGGCGGTTTCATGGCTTTCCACCAAGCAGGGCAAGTTATCCATGCCCAACTCAATATCACGCTCCCAGCCCTTTTCATCCAATTGCCGCAACACGCTGCACACGCGCGCGAATGCGTACTGCACATAAAACACGGGGTTTTCATTGCTTCTTGATGTCGCCAATTGCAAATCAAAATCCATGTGCTGTTCACAGCGGCGCATGACATAAAAAAACCGCGCCGCGTCTTTGCCGACTTCATTGCGCAATTGCCGTAAGGTGACGAATTCGCCGGAACGGGTGGACATTTGCACTTTTTCTTCGCCACGGTACAGCGTCGCAAACTGCACCAGCAACACTTTCAATTTTTCGGCATCCGCGCCCAAGGCCATGATGGCGGCTTTAACACGCGGGATATAACCGTGATGGTCGGCTCCCCAGATGTCGATAACCTGGTCAAAACCGCGCTCCAGTTTGTGGTGGTGATAAGCAATATCGGACGCAAAATAGGTGTATTGACCATTTTCGCGTATGACCACCCGATCTTTCTCATCACCCAAGGCACTGGACGCAAACCAAACCGCGCCATCTTTTTCATATAAATGCCCACCCTCACGCAACCGCGCCAAGGCTTTATCGACCGAACCATCATCCATCAACCGCCGCTCGGAAAACCACTGTTGATAGTCAACGCCAAATTCCTGCAAGTCGTCTTTAATGTCCGCCAAAATATTTTTGAGGCCGATTTGGAAAAAATCACGGTATAAATTTGTACCCAGCAAAGTTTTTGCCCGCGCGATCAACGCGTCGATATGCGTTTCCTTATCGCCGCCTTGCGGTTCGTCGGCGGGGATGTCTTCTTGCACCAAAGCGGCAGGGCGGCGGTAATCGTTGCCGGCATTCTGGTGAATATCGCGGGCGATATCGCGGACATAATCGCCACGATAGGCGTTGCTTGGAAACGGCAGCACTTCGCCGCATTCTTCCAAATAACGCAACCAGATACTGGTCGCCAGGATGTCCATTTGCCGGCCCGCATCGTTGACGTAATATTCACGGTGCACCTCAAAACCCACCGCCGCCAACAAATCCGCCAGCACCGAGCCGTAAGCCGCACCACGTCCGTGCCCGACATGCAAGGGGCCGGTCGGGTTGGCGGAAACAAATTCGACTTGGACTTTTTTACCTGCACCCACTTGGCTTAAGCCGAAACTGGCTCCTTGTTCGTGGATTTGCCTAATGATTTGATATTGGGTGTCGGGATTGACGAAAAAATTGATGAAGCCAGGGCCGGCCAGTTCCACTTTGGTGATCGCGGCATCTTCGGGTAAGGCGGCGATGATTTTTTCGGCAAGTTGGCGGGGATTGGCTTTGGCGGGTTTTGCCAGCATCATGGCCAAATTGGATGCGAAATCGCCGTGTTGTGCATCACGGGCGCGTTCTACGACTATTTGTGCCGCCATGTCCTGTTCTAAAACACCCTCGGTTTTAAGGGTGTTGACGGCTTGCCGGAGCAGTTCCTCTATCTTTTGTTTCATTGCCACATTGCACGGTTAAATCTAAATAAAGTAGTGCATTATCCACGAAAATCAGTTAATTATCTATCCGCACCTATGTGAAGTGCAGACAAGTGCTTATAAAATATTTTTTTATGCTTTAACAATTACTCTGTATGTGGCCATATTTCGCCAACTTGACCTGATTAGCATCTGATTCCGACATTCTTGCGAAACAACCCAGCAATAAAAAAGGCGGGCAAGTTTACTTGCCCGCCTTTTGTTTCATCTGTCTTCTGGCAAATTAATTACCCTGACGCACGAACACATCTTTACCAAAGGGTTTCCGGCTATGAACCGCCGCGTAACCCAAATGACCCAAGCCGTCATCACCACCCTGCGTGATTCCGAGCAGATCTTCATAACTACGCAGTGCCGAGTAGTGGTTGTAGTGACCGATAGTGTTTACGCTACCTGGAGTAATAAAGAGTTTGTTGAATAATACGGCACCGACTTGTCCACCGCCCGCATAAACATAAGGTTTAGTCGGTGGTGTTTGCAAATGGAACATGCCTAAAATCGGGCTGAATCCGGGATTGTTAGTATTCGGCCCGATGGGTGATCTGCATTGCGCTTGATTGACTGCCGGACAGGCTCTGGAATCGGTGAAACCGGATTCGTCGAAGGTCAGCACCACCAGCATTTTGCCGGAGCGATACGCAGGTGAGGAAAAAATCATCGGCATCCAGTGTTTCAACCAAAGATCAGCGGCAACCAAGCCGCCAATGTTTTTACCGTTGATGTCTTTAGTCCCTTCAACATTGGGGGCGACGCAAGTCGCATCGTGACCGTCATTGCAAAGGTTTGGTGTAACGAACATAAATTTCGGCGTACTACCGATGCGTTTCAGGTCGTTGTAAAGATGGCCGGTGAATTTGTCTTCAGTACCGTTGGTGCCGACTTCCAATTTTCCTAACGGGACGACATGGCTATCACAACGGGCCTGGTCGTCAATGACGGAATGGAAATAGACAAACGGGTTATGACGGGTCGCATATTGGTCATTGGCGGCGGCACTGTTGGAATGGTCAACCCCCCCGATAGGCGGGTGCGCGCAGGCGGTGCCGCCTAGCAGATCCGGCGTGCCGTAATCACGGGCGGGATCATCACCCATGTCTTCCGCATAAGAACGCCAGTTCAATGGTTTCTCGGGGTACAGTTCATCAAGCTGATCGCCGATAGTGATGGCACCATGAGAATGTGCTGTCGGTGCTGGGAACACGCAGCCATCACCAACCACTTGACCCGGATAAGCAACTTGGTCAGCGTCTTCGCCTGGCGACACATCGGTAAAGCCGCCTACTAGAGGCGGATGATCCAATGAAGCTAAATCCAAACAGTCATTATTGATAGCAGGGGTGGGGGCTTGGCCAGAAACTTGGGATAGATAGTTCCCCAAGCTGACATGGCTAGTGGCAAAATAATTGACGATTAACTGCCCTTGCTTGAGCAAGTTTGAATTCAGGTAAACAGCAGGGGAATTGGGGCCAAAGGTTGTGTTGTAATCCTCATTTTCCAAATCTATTACAAGAACATGGTCAATATGGTTGACTGCATATTTTGGAACGGCGGCGTTAGCCTCTGTTGTGGTAACCAAGGCTGTTAACCCCATCACAGCCCACGCAATAAGTGGTCCGCAAACAGGTACAGATATAGACTTTTTCATGGAGATACCTTTTTTGTTTTTGATGTTGTGTTCATCGGTAAAAAATGAGATTGCATTATCCAGTGCCTGTGTTAAGGAATGGTGAAAGATTGTTTTAGCGTGTTCATATCGCTTGCCTCAAAACGCATTTTCAGGAAAGATCCAGCATAAAACCACGAAGGAGATAACCATGACCGAATCCCGTTTCAACCCCGCCAAACCGATTGCCGTCACCGCCATTTGTATTATCGGTTTGATTAACGCCATCCAAATGCTCAATGTCTTGCTGTCACCTGTAATCAAACAATTAGGGACGTTTTATCTATTGTATTTTGGCACGGCGGCGTTAATCAGCCTGGCATGTATCATCGGTTTATGGTTTTTGCGCCGCTGGGCGGCGTTTGTCTATATGGTGGTTTTGCTGGGCAACCAGATTGTCTTGTTGACGATGGGCTTATGGGAACCAACAGCCTTGGTTGTCCCTTTGGTGATTATTGGCGTAATTCTCAGGTATTTCAAACAATGGCGGAGCTGATTTCCGTATCGGTCAAATAACAGCCCGGATCTTCCGCCCAGACATTGCCTGTCATCTGCATCGCCCGAACCCGCGTGTTGCCGTTGCAAATCGCTTGATAATGGCAACTTGCACAACGGCCTTCCAGCGGCCTAGGGCTTTGTTTTAATCCCGCCATCACCGGATCAGACACATCCTGCCAAATCTCAGAAAACGGGCGTTGTTTAACATTGCCTAAGTTATAGTGCCACCAAAACGTATCTGGATGGACATTGCCGAGGTTGTCGATATTGGCGACATTCACGCCCGACGAATTGCCGCCCCATTGCGCGAGTTTAGCTTGGATATGCGCGGCTTGTTCAGGAAAACGGCGGCGCACCCAATGCAAAAAATACACGGCATCGGCATCGTTATTGCCCGTGACAAATTCCCTATCCTTGCCTGCACTTAGCCAGTCGTAACAAGTCTCGAACATCAAGTCCATCGCCGTGCGGGTGCGGTCAAAATGCGCGTCGTCTTTGCGGTTGCGGTTGCCGCGTCCGCCGTAATTCAAATGCGACAGGTAAAATTTGTCGATGTCATGGTCGTCCATCAACGCTAACAAGGCCGGAAAATCGTGGTAATTGTCTTCGGTGAGCGTAAAGCGGATACCGACTTTAATGCCTTTATCCAAACACAAATGGATGCCGCGCATGGCTTCGTCAAACGAGCCTTTGACCCGCCGGAATTGGTCATGCGTATCTTTAATGCCATCCAAACTGACACCGATATATTGGTAATTAATCTCGGCAATTTGCTGGATATTGTCTTGGGAAATTTTGGTGCCGTTGCTCGATAAGGCCACATAAAAGCCCATGTCCTTGGCGCTGCGGGAAATGTCAAAAATATCAGGATGCAGCAACGGTTCGCCGCCGGACAAAATCAGCACCGGGACTTTAAAGGCTTTCAGGTCGTCCATGACCGTGTAAATTTCCGGCGTGGTCAATTCGCCCGGAAAATCCACATCGGCGGACGTGGTGTAGCAATGTTTGCAAGTCAAGTTGCAGCGACGGATCAAGTTCCAAATCACCACAGGCGCGGCAGGTTTGCGCGTGGGTTTTAAGGGCGTGGGCGCAAGCAGTTCGCGCATGTATTGGCTGAGTCGGAACATGATGATAATTTTGTTATGGTTTTATAAGCTGGCGGAACAACAAGGTATTGGCTAAAATATAACTGTTTTAAAATAACTATTTTTTAGCCATGCAATTGACGACATCGCAATTACAATCCAAACACAAGGCTCTGGTGGAGGCGCTCAAGCGCGGTGAGAAAGTTGAAATAACCTATCATGGGCGCATTTTAGGCGTTGTCCATCCTGCAACACCGGCCAGCATTGACACTAAAGCCCAAGCAGCGGCAATGGCGGATTTTTTTGGGATGCACCGTGATGCTCCCATTGACACTGTTGAAGATGAATTGCGGGGCATCCGTTCTAATCGCCGGGGGTTGCGTGATCTTTGACACCAATATTTTCATTTATGCAGACCGGGGCGTAGCGTCCGCCAGAGATTTGCTCATGGGCACGCCGCAACGTGCCATTTCTGCCGTAACCTATATGGAATATGTGCCGTTTTGCCGCAACAAACAGGATCTGGCCATTTTTGAAAACATGCTCAAAGCCTTGTCTGTCACCATCCACGAAATCGACGCGGACATTTCCTACCAAGCCCGCCAACTGGTCAAACAATACGCCCTCAGCCATAGCATGGAAATGGGCGATGCTTTGATTGCCGCTACGGCATTGGCAAAAGACGAGGTGCTGTGTACCAGCAACATCAAACATTTTGTTATGGTGAACGGCCTGACGCTGGAACACTATAAGCCAGAAATTAAGGCGGCTCCCTAAAGCCCAAATCGCTCAAAATGCTTAAATTTCGCCGCCTTTTTATCAAACGTGTAAATTCCATTACAATCCGCAGATATTGCCGAATAAGAGATTAACAAATCAGCCAGATCAAAGTTGCTGTCCCGGCCTGAAGCGATAAGGCCTTGGATGACCGAAGGCTTTTCAAACCTTAGCACAGGCATCAGCAACAATTCCCCCAACGCGGCTAAGATGGCGGCATCGGCTATGCCATAAGCCGATTGCAACACCCAAATAGTTTCCAGCACAACCAACAAAGGCACAAACAAAACGTCTTGTTTTGCTTCGGTTTGTTTAAAAAGCTGGTAAACCCGTTGGGCTTGTTGCTCATCATCTTTGAGCAGAAAACGGATTAAAACGTTGATGTCCAACGCCATCATTTGCAATCGTCCTGCATTTTTTGCCGGATTGCCGCGTCCATTTGTCCGACCGACACGGGTTTTCTGTTTGCCTGAAAGAGCAAGCCAAAAACATCATCCACTTTTTTTGTGATCGGGCGTAGCAACACTTCGTTTTTGTCGGTCATGACAAATTCAATTTTGTCGCCGAAATGCAAGCCTAAGGCATCCCTGACTTTTTTCGGGATGGTGATTTGGCCTTTGCTGGTGAGCGTCGTTTGCTGCATGACAATTCCTTACTTTTTTATCTGGGTAAGGCGTAATAGTAAGGATTAATCCTTGGTAGGTCAATGTCGGTGCATTCTTATGCGCCGCTGCTACGAAACCCCGTCTTCTTCAATATCTTCGTGCTATACAACACATCCCTGCCGCGACAATACTCACCCAACACCTCCGCAATCTGCATGATTTGCCCATCCGCCTCTGCTTGCGTTTTCCCATGCACCATCGCAAACAAGTTGTAAGGCCAATCGGGTTTGTGCCGTGGGCGGTGGTAGCAATGGCTGACAAACGGCAATTGCCCGACGTGTTGGCCTAGCTTGTCAATCTGTTCGTCCGGCACATCCCAGACGGTCATGCCGTTAAAGCGGTAGCCGAGTTGGTAATGGTTAGGCACGGCGCCGATGCGGCGGATAATGCCGCTGGTTTGCATCGCCGCCATGCGCTGCATCACTTCCTCTTTGCTTAAGCCTAATTGTTCGGCTAGGGTTTGATAGGGTTCGGGCGTGAGCGGCAAGCCAGCTTGGGTGGCGTGCATGATGCGGCGGTCGGTGTCGTCCATGTCAGGCTTCCAATCTCAAGTTGACAAAATATTCTTTTAGCTTAGGCATGTTGTACACGATCAAGCCAGTTTGCCGTGCAATCGCGTCGATGGTTTGCTGTTGTTGCTCCGGCGTTTCCGTCGCCAGCACAAACCACATGTTCAATTCATGGCTGCGGGCATAGTTGTGGGCGACTTCGGGGAAAGCGTTGATGATTTCGGTGACTTCTTCAAAGCGTTCGGCGGGGATTTTGACGGCGGCTAAGGTCAACGCGCCACCCATTTGTTCCGCGTTGTACAGCGGCCCGAAACGGGTCAACGTGCCATTTGCCAATAAGGCTTGCAGACGCGCCAATAACTCGCTTTCGCTGATACCTAAAGATTCGGCTACTTGGCGGTAAGGCGCATCACAAATCGGGAAGCCGACTTGTAAGGTATTGACAATATTGCGGTCAATGTCATCCATGCGCCGCCACCGTGAGTTGCTGGGCTTGATACACCGCCCCGCGCTGCTTAAAACAGCGGCGGCTAAACAAAATCTGCCGCCCGTAACGCGCCAAGCTGCACACATCGTTAAGCTGCTCCAATTGCGCCAGCACCGTAGTGCGGTCTTTGCCGTGAATCATGCAGTACAGGTTATAAGGCCATTCCGGTTGTCTGGGGCGTTGGTAACACAGATTCACAAAACTGAAACGGCTGATGGTCGCGCCCAATTCCTTAATCAATTCATCAGGCACATCCCAGACCACCATCGCATTGGCGCGGTAGCCTAGCGGGCGGTGTTTGACGATGACGCCTAGCCGCTTAATCAAGCCTTGGGCTTTCAATGCCGCCACACGGTTGATGATTTCCGCCTCGTCCATGCCCAATTCCATACCGATTTGTGCGTAGGGACGCGGACATAAAGGCAAGCCCGCCGACACTTGCGCCAATACCGCCAAATCGCGTGCTTCAAGCATGTTGCCAATCCAGTTTAAAGCCTAAATCAATGAAAAAATCATCCACCAACGGCAGTTGCAATGCGGCATAGCCCGTTTGTTGCTCAATACGTCCGATAACGGCCTGCAATTGCTGGGCGGAGGCGGCGACGGCGACAAACCACAAATTAAAACGATGTTCACGTTCATAATTGTGGTTCACCTCTGGAAAGGCACTGATTTGGTCGGCGACGGTTTGCAGTTCGGCTTCCGGCACAGCCATTGCCACCAACATGCTCGCGCCGATTTGGTTGGGCGGGATCACCGCGCCAATGCGGCTGATGAATTGTTGCCCGGTCAATTCCGCCAACGCCGCCAGCACGTCGGTTTCCGTTGCGCCCAGCGTGTCGGCAATATCACGGTAAGGCGTGGGCGACAACGGGAAATCACGTTGGAAATCGTTTAACAACTGTTTATGCAAATCCGTCAGCATGGTTAAAATCCGATTTTGTGCGCCCGTGAGCTGAAAAAAATCCCGTTTGGATGTTGGGCGGGCAATCGTGCGGCTTCTTGCAGTGTTGCGGTGTCATAGACCACCACTTGGTTGTCATCGCGCAAGGCCACCCAAACCTGTTCGCCGCGCGGGGTAAATTCCATGTGCAACACGGCTTTACCGGGCGTGAGCGTGTTCGTGACCGCTAAGTCTTTCACATCAATGACTTGCAACTGGTTATTGTCGGGCATAGCAAAATTCACCCACACTTGCCGGGCATCAGGCCGCGCCATGACAAACACGGGTTGCCCGGCTACGGGAATGGCTTTTAACAGCGTCCAATCGCGTTTGTTGATGACCAACACCTCATGCTTGCCAATGGCGGGCGCGAACAACAAATCCCCCGCCATCGCCCAGCTTTCCAAGTGCGGCATTTTGTACACGGGCAGTTTGTCGTCATCTTTGCCGTAAGTCGGCAAGATGCGCTTCACGCCAGCGGCGGTATCCCACAAATCCAACAAGGCCAAGCCACTTTCACCAAACAATCCGGCGATATAAAAACGACCTTCCGGTGACATCAGCGCGTCATACGGCTCTTTGCCGATGTTCTTGAATTTTTCGATGGCGGGATGCTTGGTATCGCGCATGTCCAGTGTCCAAATTTCTCCGGCATCGAACAGGCTGAACACAAACTTTTGCTCCGGCGCATCGACCAAACCGACCACTTTGGCCCGTTTGCCGGGCGCGTAGTCGGCGGGAATGTCGGCGACCAATTCCAATGTATCAGAGGCAAACACTTTCACGCCGCCGGGTTCGTAATTCGATACGGCGATGAGCTTGCCGTCCTGGGAAATCGCTCCGCCGATGCTGTTACCCGCTTGCACGATGCGCCCCACGAGTTGGTCTTGCAGCAAGTCGATTTTGCTCAAGCCGCCATCACGCCCAAAAACGTAGGCATAGCGTTGGTCACGCGAAAAAACGACAGAGGCGTGCGACAAATCACCCAAGCCTTTGATTTCGGCGAGCTGCGTATGTGTTGTCGTGTTGATTATCAAGGCCGCGCTGTCTTCGCGTTCAATGACCAAGCCTAAATCGCCCGTGGCACGGGGTTCGGCTTGGGCTGTAAGTGAGCAGAGCAGGGCTAAGGCGGGTAGTAATTTGTTCATGATCCTGGGTTTTTATTTTAATTATTCAAGCTGGGTTCGGTGCTCGTTCCCAAGCTCTAGCTTGGGAATGCAGGGCAGGAAGCTCTAGCTTCCTGTAATTCTCGAAGCTAGAGCTTCTGAGCCTTGGATTCCCAAGCGGGAGATTGGGAACCAGCGTATTAAGCAACTTTACGAGGTTTAGCTAAAGGCAATGGCCGCTCCCGCCCCATGCTGGCACAGGCTTGCAGCCAAGACAATAGCATCCTGCATTTCTTGTATCGCTTCCAATGGCGTGTTGCCCGCCGCACTACATCCGGGCAAGTCAGGGGCTATACATAAATACGCCTCGTCTTCTTCGCTCCAAAACGTTTCAATCAGATAGGTCTGCATATTTTTCCACCCTATCGAGTCATTGTTTTGCCTGATACGGCAGGATATAACCACCACGATTTTGAAAATTCAATAAAAGCGGCTCGTCCATTTTGCCAAAAGTCCGATGCGAGCCTTTGCCGCCCCGTAGTGTAAAACCCAACCATTCGGCTATCTTGCAAGCATCATCAAAACGCACGGCTTTGGGGTTATTGCGTAGCGATGCTAATAATTTTTCTTGTTTGGCCATGAGGTAAAGGCTGGAACGGGTTTGTAACCCGTTTCGTAATGTTTTTGGTTGCTATGAGTAAATTGAAACGTTAAGCCCCGACCCGCTCAAGTAGGGTACGCTGTGCGTACCTTTTGCATCACCATCGTTGTAACCGATGAAGGTACGCACAGCGTACCCTACCTGGCTCATTCTTGCTTACCTTTGGTTAAGGTAATTATTTCTTTGAGATAAGCAATTTCTTTCAGTTGTTGCTCAATGATGAGTTGCTGTTTTTGTAATTCAAATTGGGTTTCTTTGGCATCGCCCGTGTAATGGTTGCCAGCATTGCTGACAGGATTGTTGTCACCAATTGAAAACGCACAGTTCACTATCCTTTCCCCGTAATTGAACAGTTCCAATAAATCCATTCCAAAAATCTGGGCAATTTGTTCCAGCCTAGACATTTGTACGTCGGTATCACCACGCTCGATGTTGGCATAACCATTGAGGGACAAACCCAGTTTTTCAGCCATATCTTCTTGAGACAGTTCCCGCAATTGCCGTACAAAGCGAATTTTTTCGTTAATTTTCATAGTTGCACACTCATACTGTGGAAATGCCTAGTTTGGCTTGGTGGTTTTTTGCCATTTTTAACACCAGAATCAACTGATGATTTTTGTTTGCCCTTGTTTAAAGCCGGGCTTACGGGAATCATCTTAAGCCTATCGACTAACCTGTTGATAGGATGAGCAATACTGTTATCAATTACTTATTTTAAGGATTTTTATGTTCAAAAAATTGTTAATACCTGTTTTATGTGTTGCGTCTTTGTTTGCAGCGTCTGAAGCGTTTGCTACAGATAAAGCGATCAAAGCGGTTTCAGGAGAGGCCGAATGCTATGGATATTTTGGTGCAAGTCAAGATTCGTCCGTTGTATTCCGCAATTTTGATCCGACCCATTCCATCTCCATCACCAAAATACGGGTGTACAGGAATAATGGCTCGTTAATGGCATCATACTCGCCTTCCGGTTATCCCGCAGGCTTCCAAGAACCCATGAAACCTTTTGCGGCAAACACGCTTAATACACGAGACATATTGACAGATACTTCATTGGGTCGCTTGACGTTTAGGATTAATTTCAAGACCACCGACGGAATTGCGGCAATAACGCCTTGGATTGCATCTGCATTGAACACCTATTCTTCGGATACAAAACAAAATCTTGATGCACAAGCGACATTTGATTGCGTCTATACTATTCTCAAATAAACGGTAACCAAGTTGTTTTGCAGATCGGGTTGCGATAGCGTGACCCGATCACTCAATTTCTGACTTCCCGCCCCGCAAAACCCCAACCAACCAAACCACCTCTTCCCGCTTCATAAACGGCTTCCAGGGCGGCATAGCCGTGCCTTTCCGGCCTTCCAAAATCGTTGTCACCAATAATCCGTCCGGTTTTCCGGCGAGGTTTTCCGGCAATAACGCTGGCCCCATTCCGCCTTTTAAGGTGAGGCCATGACAAGCTCCGCAATCGTTTTTAAGCAGGTTGCGGAGTTCGGTTTGTCTTGCGGGTAGTGGTTCTGCCCAGCCATTTTGTAACAAGCCAGTTGCAACTAAGCATCCTAAGAGTAGTGATTGTTTCATCGTCAATATTGAGTAAGACAATTGTGTAGGGCGCAATAGCGTTAGCGTATTGCACCGGATGAGGCTTCAAATTCGGCGCAATGCCCGTTGGTTATTGCGCCCTACTTTGTGCTGTTGTTACGGTTTCAACTTGGCGTAATACGCCGCGACATTGGCAATATCGTCATCCGTCAATGAACCGGCAATGGCGTTCATAATGTCGGATTTACGGGTTTTGTCGCGGTATTGCTTGAGCGCGGTTTTCAGGTAATCAGCATCGCGTCCAGCTAACGTCGGGAACACCGAATCGTTGGACGGGGTGCGGATGCCGTGGCATTGTGAACACACTGCCGCCGCCCGTGCTTGTCCGGCGTAGATGCTGGTGGCGTGGGCGGTGTGTGCCGATAATGCCAATGGCAGCCCTGCTAAAAATAGCCAGCGGTTCATTTTTTTGCTCCTGGCAAGCCACCGTCACGCGCCGCCAGATCATCAGGCGACAGGCCACGGGTCATGTAGCGGACACGACCGTGCGAGAAAATTCCCGCCGGGCTTTCCATGCCGACCGAAGCGACTTTTTCCAAACTGGTGGAATCGTATACAACCACTTCATCGCCGTTGTAGCCCGCGCTGACGTACAAGAATTTACCGTCCGCGCTGTATTCCGGGAAGTAAGCGTGACCGCCAACATCCAAGGTTTTGACGACTTCCAAGGATTTTTTGTCGATCAACTGGATAGTGCGGGCGCGGCGGTCTTTGCTGATGATGTCCACGGCGACGTATGGCGCGTTGGCGTGGGCTGCTGGCGATTCGGTGCCGCCAGCGACAGGCACTTGTTTGACGACTTCCATTTTGTCCAAGTCCCAAACGCTGACCACGGTTTTGTCGCAATCGCCAAAGTTGGTGCCAAAACCTAACGTACGCCCATCCACGACCACCGCTGAACCACCGCCCACATGTGGCACACAGCCCGCTTCGAGTTTTTTGATGATTTTGCGCTCTTTCAAGTCGATGGCGGCGACGATGCTGTCATCGTAAGAGGCGATCATCAGTTTTTGCCCGCCGTGCGTCAGGAACGCATCATGCAAATGGCGGCCCACGTCGGTGATGCGGGTGACGGGAAAGCCTTCAGTCAAATCCACCACCCAAACTTGTCCGGCGTTTTCCAAGGCGATGGCGAAAATGTCGGCGAACGGTGTGCCAATAATCATGCCGGAATCGGACGAGACTTGTTTGCCGTCCGGGTCTATGCCTTCGAGTTCAAAAGTTTTTAACGGCTCTAAGGTGTCGGCGTTCAAAATCACAGCGTTGTGCGGTACGAAGGAGCCCGCCATAATGTATTTGCCGTCACGCGATACGCCCATGCCGGGGCCATTCCAGCCCGTTTTGATGCTACGCACGGCTTGCATGGAATACAAATCGACTTTGAAAATTTCTGCCGTGTCGGTTTTGACGTAAGCCCAACGGGGGTTGGCAGGGTTGTAGTCAATAATGTGCGCGGCAGTGCCGGTGGGGATTTCGCCGATTTTTTGGTGGGTTTTACTGTTGATGAACACGGCCCGTGAGCCGTCACCGCGTCCGTATTTGCCGCGAGCCGCCACGCCGATCACGTCATCCATATTGTCGATGGCAAACGTCGGTTTTTCCGGCAGTTTGCTTTCGTCGCTGACGTAGATTTTTAGCGATTTTTTCATATCGTCTATCGTCCACGCCGGATTGGGCAATTTCGGCGCGGTTTGCAAATGCTTGATGACCCCGCGAATCTCGTCGTCGGTCAATTTGCCGTAGAACGGAGGCATCAAGGTGTCGAAGCTGCCCGCCATGACTATCGTGCGCAATGCGGTCGGGCTGCGGCCTTTGAGGGTATCGGCATTGAGCGCGGGAGCCAGATAGCCGCCGTGGTCGGAACCGTGGCAACTGGCGCAGTTGTTTTCGTATAGTTTATGGGGGGATGGCTTGGCATCTTCGTTTGCAGGTACGTTTAACGGCAACAGCATGGCGGTCAATCCGGCAAGCATCGCTAAATAAGGGGGTGTTGTTATTGTTTTCATCGTCACAAGCTCCAGTTTGTTTCGGGGCAATACTATATAATTTTTACCCGAAGCTCAAGTATCATGATGCGTTAATCGGTTATTTGGCAAAAATCAGTGGGGGTTAGCAGGCAGGCCATTTAAAAAATCTAAAGGGCTAAATCCAGGGGGCAAAACACAAAGGGCAAGAAATTTACGGAGTTACCCCTTCGTGAAAACTTCTTGCCCTTCTTAATTGGCTGTACGGCTTATTGAAATAAGCGTGGTAGCCGTTTATTCGAGATTCGCGTGACGGTAGCGCATTTCTTCTTCGGCAATGCCTTTTTCGTGGATCAGATGCGAGATATAAGATTCCAGGAAGAACAAAGTGGACAGTTCAAATATGGTTCCCATCGGCATGCCTTGGACTTTGCCGTATTGTTCTGGCGCACCCATTTGGAACACGTCGTCCGCCATGTCGCCAATGGTAGAGCCCGCTTTGGCGGTGATCAGCAAAATATCGGCGCGGAGTTCGACGGCGCGTTTGGTGAACGCGATCAATTGCTCGGTTTCGCCGGAGCCGGAGATGATGATCAGCAAATCGCCGCGTTTGATACTGGGCGTGACGATTTCACCGACGACGCTGACGGTGTAACCGCTGTGCATCAGGCGCATGGCGAAAAATTTGGCAATCAGGCCGGAACGGCCCGCGCCGGACAGGAAAATGCGCTTGGCCTTGTCCAGGATACGGGTGAGCCTGAACGCATTGGCTTGGTCGGTCGCATTTAGGATGTCGCCGATTTTGTTGGTGATCATTTGTTGATGGGTGGATTTGCCATCGGCAATGTCGCGGATGTGCTGCGCGGCCTCGGCAGGGGATGACGCGCCATAAATCGCCGCGCCGACGACGATAATGTCCGCACCGGCTTCAACGACTTGTTTGACGGTGGCTTGTTTGATGCCGCCAGCGACGGAAACGCGCACTTTCAGGCCCAATCCGGCAATTGCTTGCAAATCTTCAAACGGGGTTTGTCCGGCGGCTTGCGCGTCCAGGCCAGTGTGTACGCCGATGATGTTTGCGCCCAATTCTGCGGCGGCCTTGGCACAGGCGAGTTTGTCGGGGACGTTGATCAGGTCGATTTGCGCTTCGGCACGATGGGCTTTGGCGGCGTTGATGACGCCGGCGATAGTCGCCATGCCGGACACGCCCAGCACGGTGCAAATATCGGCACCGGCGGCATAAAACGGCGTGGCTTCGTATTCGCCCGCGTCCATCGTTTTCAGGTCAACCAAAATCAGTTTGTCGGGGAATTTAGCGCGTAGGGCTTTCACCAGTTCCACGCCGTTGTGTTTGATGCAGGGCGTGCCGATTTCAAAAATGTCGATATACGGCGCGGTTTGTTCGGCAAGGCTGAGGGTCTGGTCAAAATCCAGCGAATCCAATGCCAATTGTATTAAAGGTCTAGCCATGATTGTCACTCCTCTTTAAATTATAATTATCAAACAACCGGTGTCCACTGAGTCAGAATGGTTGTGGGCGAACTCTAAAACAGGGACGTATAGATGTCAATTTTCAGTATTTTCTTTTGTTTGGTTCAGTGCCGCTATATCGAAATCTTGGCTTTGATCGTGTCGTGCGCTTGGTATCCGCTGATTTCAAAAGCATCGAAATCATAGTCGAACAAGGAGTTGGGTTGGCGTTTTAAGCTTAATTGCGGCAAAGGAAACGGACTCCGTGTCAATTGTAGCCGCGCTTGTTCCAGATGGTTCAGATACAAATGCACGTCGCCGCCAGTCCAAACCAACTCACCGACTTGCAAACCCGTTTGTTGCGCGACTATATGCGTCAATAGCGCGTAACTGGCAATGTTAAACGGCAAGCCCAAAAAAGTGTCGCAACTGCGCTGGTAAAGCTGGCATGACAAGGTGCCATCCGCGACATAAAACTGAAACAAGGCATGGCAAGGGGCTAAGGCCATTTTGCCTTGCGCCACGTTGGCTTGCGGACTGATCCTCTCATCCGGCAAATCCGCCACATTCCAAGCCGACACAATGATACGGCGGCTGTCGGGCGTTTCTTTCAGTTGCGTGATGACTTGGCTGATTTGGTCGATGGACCCACCCGTCGGCGTCGGCCAGGAACGCCATTGCTTACCGTAAACCGGGCCTAAATCGCCTTGTCCATCCGCCCATCCGTTCCAGATGCTGACGTTTTTATCCCGTAAATAAGCGATATTGGTATCGCCTTGCAGGAACCACAGCAATTCATGGATGATCGACTTGATGTGGATTTTTTTGGTGGTCACCAACGGAAAGCCTTCTTGCAGGTTAAAACGTAACTGATGCCCAAATAGTGACAGCGTACCCGTGCCAGTCCGGTCAGCTTTGTGATGGCCTTCGGCGATGATTTTAGTTAGTAAGTCCAGGTATGGTTTCATGTGGTTTGTTCTTTTTCCTATCAAGCCCGCTGTTTTTTAAACTCTTGCCCAGAATACGTTGATTCAAGTTCCAAGTGCAATATTTTAAGAATCTGCCCAACAGCCCTTGATCCGCTGTAATGGCGAACAACTGTTCACCTTTGAAATAACACCAATTCCAATCAGGCGACCAATTGATGACATCATCCAACTATTTCTTTTTGTAATTTTGTTTTAGTTGAAAGAAAGCATCACAAATAATGCCCCAAAAACTCAGGAATCCGCTGTTCCAACCAGTAATACGGCTTAAAAAACTTTTGACGGGCGACAAAACCGACATGTCCGCCACCACAGGTGACTTCCAGTTGCACATGGGCGGACAATTCATCCACCGCAGGCAGCACCGCCGAAGTCATAAACGGGTCATCATCGGCCTGGATGACTAGCGTGGGAACCGTGATGTGTTTTAAAAATTGCCGTGAGCTGGAGCGTTGGTAATAATCATGGACATCCTTAAAACCATGCAAACCGGCAACCACGACATCATCATATTGCCAGAACGAGCTGATTTTGGAACAATCGCCTAATCGCCTGATTTTTTCCGCTTCGGCCTGGTGGCCGTTACGCTCCAAATGCGCTTGTTTCAAACGCATGTACGTCTTAAGCCTCTTCAATAAGTTAGCGCGGTAGATTTTGGAAAAACCGTTATCCAGTTTGCTGGCGCACAGGTTAAGCACCAAGGGTACGGACACGGCAACCGCCGCCGCCAAGTCCACGCGACCGCCCTGTTCACCCAACCATTTCAGCAAGACATTGCCGCCTAGGGAAAAACCAACTGCGGCACACTGTGTGCCGGGTTCGCGCTGGCGCAAGCTTTCATAGACGAATTGAATATCTTCGGTTTCACCGGAATGGTAACAACGGGCTTTATTATTCGATTCGCCGCTACAACCGCGAAAATTCATCACCACACTGCGCCAACCCCGACGCAAAAACTCCACTTGCAGGCCTTTGATGTAACCGGAACCGGAACTGCCCGTCAAACCATGCAGCAAAATCACCCGTGGCCCAGCCCCTGTTCCGCAATGGTCTAAGTCTAAAAAATCACCGTCAGGGGTGCTTATCCGTTCGCGCCATAAGTGCGGGACTTTGGGCGTCCTGCGTAATAAGGCCGGATACAGGGTTTGGAAATGGCGGTTGCGTAACCACCAGGCGGGTTTGAATGGGGTTTTATTCAGCATCGAAGCATTGTGGTTAATGGCTATGTCCCAAATTGTGCCTTAAAACCGGTTGATAAGAAATAACTTGGTTTATCAAAATCTCTAGCCAGCGTTTATGGACAAGCCACCTTCGCACCTAAAGCCAGCAAAGCCCGGCAAGCATCAATGACTTTTGCGCCACCTAATGCACTGGCTTGGCTGGTCGCTTGTAAAACGCCTTGAATTTGCCCAGGTTTAAGCTGGGGTTGGTATTGCAGCAATAACGCCACCGTGCCACTGACATGGGCTGCCGCCATAGAACTGCCGGACAGAAAATCATAACCCTCCCTTGGCGTGGTGGTCAGGATTTCAATGCCTGGTGCTATCAAGGGATGGCGGTTTGCCGCCCAAGAAGGTAGCGTAGTTTTTCCATCGGGACCGGAGGCAAGGACGGGGACAATAAAATCCAAAATGGCGGGAAATCCGGGTTCACCACCCTCTGTAGCGGCGGCTATCAAAACAATATGCCGTTGATGGGCGGCTTCTAGCAGTTGTTGGAGCAATTTGTCGGCGGGGCCGCTGAGGCTGAGATTAATGATGCGGCTGCCTGAAGTGATCGCCGCATCCAGGGCTTTTGCCAGCGTCCAGCTACTGCATAAGGCTTTATCATCAGAATGTAGGATGTACCAACACGCTTTGTACTGGGCGATATCGGCTTCGGGGGCGATGCCGTAAATGCCCAGGCCATCATTGGCGCGGGCGGCAATGATGCCCGCCACCGCCGTACCGTGAAGGTCTTCGCTAAATGACTCTTCGCCCCCTTCGACAAAATTGCGGATCTGTCCGATTCGCCCTTTCAAATCAGGATGGTTCTTGTCCGCGCCCGTGTCGATGATGGTGATTGCCACGCCTTTACCCGTGCTAATCTTGTGGGCGGCATCGGCATGGATGGTTTGCGGGCCATAAGACAAACCTGCATAGGCATCGCTTTCCCCGCCTTGTAATCCGGCAAACACTTGGTTGGCCTGCACCAGTTGTATCCGTTTGTCCGCACCCAAACGATGGATCAACTCGTCAACAGCAAGGGTTTCGGGCACACGGTAAACGAGGCAATTGACACGGATGGACGTCAGCGGAAACTCGCCTGTCCATTGCAGGGCGTATTTTTTTCGCAGTTCATAATCAATCGCCAGCCAATGCCTTCGGTTATTTTCCGACAAGGTGACGATAATTTGCTTAGGCTGCAACTGCTTGGGGGTATTGGCGAGACTATTTGTGCCTAAAGGCAACATCCCGCATCCCGTGCTTGCCAATAACCAAACCAGCGTCAGGATTAGCCGGTAGCCACGGCATTTTGGGTTCACGGATGCACAGGCTCGGCGAGTTTGACCTTAGAATGTTTTCTCAATGTGGCGATTGCCAGAGCCGTAGCATCAGGATTGCCCACCGTCGCCAATTCGACGGTATAAACCCCCAGCTTTGACGGGCCATCGACTAGCCGCGCGTTTACTGAAACCAGCAACAGACGCAAATCACCAATCATTATATCGTCGGCAAAAACGATGTGGACGCGAGGCAGTCCGGCAACAGTGGGCGCGTGGGCATCCGACAAGGTTTGAAATACCGTTTGCCCGGAGGTTTGTTGGTCAAGCCGTGGCAACACCACAAACAAAACCAAGGCCGCCAACACGATGGTTTCCAACGCCAATGCCCAGACTAGCGGTTTGGCCTGGGCTTGCAACCAATCGGCGCATTGCCCAAGAAACGAGGGCTTTTTTACCACGGCAACGTTTCTAATCACTCCATTTTCTTCAGCATCAAGGGCGGACAAAATTTGTCCAAAATGGGCTGGAGAAGGCTGCCAATCCGGTGTTTCAGTATTGTTTGAAATTACGCTGCTAAGTTGTTGATATTGCTCAAGCTCAACACGGCATTTCGGACAATCGGCTAAATGCCCCGCCACCCATTCTTGCTCTTTAGATCCCAGCGTACCGTTTACATACCAAGGCAGCAATTCGGCGACTATGCCATGTCCATCGTCAGCTTTTCTGTTCATCAATGCGGACTCTTCCAAATTTTGGGGAAAAAAGGACCCAAGGGCAACAGGAATAGTAATGTCACTATTTTTCAAATTCATACCGTGTATTTAAAATCAATTAACAGGTAGGGGGGATCGCAAGGCATTATTTTCAACAAGAATTTTGCCTTTAACCAGCCTATGGATAATCTTTACTGGCTAACAATTCCGCCAATTTTTTGCGGGCATGGAACATGCGGGTCTTGACGGTATTGACCGGACAATCGGTAATCAAGGCAATTTCTTGATAGCTGCACTGTTCATTTATCGCCAATTCAATCACGGTACGGTGTTCAAGGGATAACAACTCCATCGCCCACAGCAAATGCTCGCCCATCTCCCAGCCCATAACCGTCCGCTCTGGATTGTCGGAGCCGATCCACTCGGCATCGACGCCGGAAGGCTCTTGCCCATTTTCAGAAGGAGATGATTGGCTTAAAAAAGTTTCTTCGCATTGATGGCGGCGTTGCCGCTCCAATAGTTTCAAACCCTTGTTATGGGCAATACCGAACAACCAAGTTGAAAGCTTGCCTTGTGCCGGATCGTAACGTCCTGCCTGTTGCCAGACCGCCAGCATGACATCATTGACCGCCTCATCGACCAACTCCCGTTTTTTTAACAATTTCATCAAAAACCTGCCTATTCTGGGGGTATAGCCAAAGTACAAGTCTTCAAAAGCTTTACGATCCTGATTAGCGATCTTGCCCATCAATAATAAGCCTTGCTTTTCACTCTCTTGGGCTATTTCGTTTAGGCCTTGCGTTTGTTCGGCATGACGAATCATCGCTACTCCTGGCATCGTAGTTAAATTCGGTCATTCTACCTAAAACCAAACAAAAGTCCTTCTTAGCCTTATTTCCCCTAAAAGTTATAAGGGTTCATGCCCAACTAAAAAAAATTTGCCGACAAAAGGCCGTGCTGTTTTTTTTCAGAAGGAATATTGCAGATAAACCCAGAATTTGGACAAATCATAAGCTTGGCCGCTTTGGGTATTACGGATGAGGTTGGCAGGATTGCTGTCAGCACGATAATCGGCGTATTTGACACCCGCCAAAAGCTGCTCGCCGAAGGGCTGTTCCAGCACCACATTGACTTCGTCGCCATAGGCATACGCACACTGGTCTGCGCCAAAATGGTGGTAAGCCGCAATCAATTGGGTGCTCCCGGCAAATTTGAAGCTTAAGGTGGCAAAATAATCGCGTATGCCATCGGGTGGCGTGACGAGAAACCTATCGGCAAAGCCTTGGAACGCATGGTTAGTGCCTAGCGGCGTCTGGAATGCGTTGACACCGCCCTTACCTTCCAAGCGTTCATAACTGAATTTAACCGCCATGCTTTGCAAAAAACCGCCAACGGTAAAATTCACGCCCAATTCGGCCAGCAAATAACTGACGCTGATGGCGTTAGGATTGCTGCCGTAATCCAGTTGCCGGGCATATTCGCCGACATACAATAGCCGAGCTTTGCCCATGATTGGCTTATCGCCTTGCAGACGTAAACCCAAAGTCGCCGTCGATAAGGCCGTTGAGGTGGGTGTCGTAAAATCCAGCAAATAACTGTAAGCCTCCAATTTGGCGAATCTTAAGCCAGCGTATTGGAGATTGAATAAATGGCTGTCCATTTCAAAATGCCCGGCATCGGGGCGAGGGTTATGCCCGCCAAAAATGCGGTTGACTTGCCAAACATAGGCATAATCCAGCGTCGTGTGAGGTATAGACAAATTGAGCAAACGCAGCGAGTCGTAATTTTGCCAATTTTGCCGCCACAACACATTGCCAATATAGCGATGTAGCGGGGCTTGCCTGTGGGTGATTTCCTGACGGCCTACGGTAAACACGGTACGCGGCAAACCGCTGTAACGGAAAATCCCTTGCTGCAACTCAAAACCTTCAGGATCGGCGACGACCGCCCTTTGGCTGACGCCATTCGCGCCACCGTCGTTATACAGCTTGTCATCACCGACCACGCGCACATCCTCCACTTGCAAATATCCATCGGCATTGTGGAAAGCCCCTGTCCGATAGCCCAAGGCTGAACGCAAGGTTGACGCATACGCCGGGGCCAAGTTTGGCGTGGCATCCTCGACTGCCTCAAAACGATAGCGCAGGAAAAGGTCAAAGCGACCAGACTTAAGCGCGGACAATAGGCTGGGATCGGAGCTTGCCAGACCACTTGCCAGACCAATGGGGCAAACCAGAAACCCGATCAGGGTGGTATACAAAGCTGTTTTCACAGCGGGCCATCGCCGCATCATTGACAAACGGACTCCTAGACAAAAAAATCGGGCGGCACAGTTTTACGCTGTGCCGCCCGATAGTGGATCAGCGGTCAGTTATAAACAACAGGCCGCTAACTTAATTAACCTAAAAACCGCAACCAGTCCACGAAAATCAAGAAAGACTCGAAAGAAATCGGAATGTTGTGTTGATCTAGCTATCCACCCTTTGGATGACGGCCTACAGTTCGGTATCTCTTTGAAAATTTTCGTGTTTTTCGTGGATGAAATGATTTTTCTAGAATTAAGGCTTTCTGAAATCATCAGCGTCAGAAGTGAACGGTTTCGTACGGCCATCAATCGTATTCAGGAATTTAAGCAGATTGGCCTGCTTGGTTGCGTCCAATTGATTGGCTATCGTGCCGCCATTGAGTCCATGCTTGGCAAACACATTCGTCAATTGCAAGGCTGAACCATTATGCAAATAAGGGGCGTTAAAGCGCACACCCAACAAGGACGGTACGTTAAAGCCATCGCCACCCAATGCCTTGGTGCCATTGCCTTTTATTTCCAGCGGATTGGCACCATCGAACGTGGCGACTTTTTCCAGATACGCCAAGGTCTTGCCATCTAAAGTGAAGGATTGGATTTGCCCACCACCACCGGCGGCTAAGGTGACGCCAGGGTCACGAGGCGCACCGGCAAGCAAGGCCGGATTTTCACGATAGAGGATCTGGCTTTTCGTCCATTTTGGCCCGCCGTGGCAAGAAGCACAATTGTCCTGGAAGAGCTTACGGCCCGCTGCGACATTTCCTTGCGGCATCTGCAAAGGCCGTATGCTTTGAATCCATAAGGTTTCATCATCCAAGGCTTCGCTAACCCCTTGCGTCGGGCCATGATTAAACACCGCCGCCGGATTCGTGGTAAACCCAGTACCACCTTGGACTGCACGCGAATTGTTGTTGAAATCCGTATTGCTACCGCGCACCGCGCTCCAGTTTAACAAGCGTGTATCATGTGCCGCACTGCGTTTGGAATAGGTCGCATCCAGCGAAATGGTTTGCCGTGGGCCATCGGCGAATATCCAAGTGACGCCATCCGCCAAACCGGCGGGATGGCAGGATGCACAAGTGCTCCAGGCATTGTCCGATTGTTTGCCACGAAACGCCAAGGGATTGATGCTGCGTATCGGCAAGCTTGCCAAGCCATTGTCCGGCACACCTAAGGCCGTAAAAAATGTCAGTTTGCCCATCAACAAATTATGTTCAAAACTGCCTAATAGCGGCAAAGAAGTCGATTCAATATCCGTTGCAACCACCGTATTATTGCTTAAATTCAGCACCGACACAGAACGTCCGACCAAATTATTGGTGTAAGCGCGGCTGCCGTCACCACTGATGACAATGCCTGTCGGTATATGCCCAGTTTGCAGGCGCACAACATTGTTAGGTGCGCCGATATTCAGTTTGCCACCTACCAAACCCGCGCGTAACACATAGTTGCCACCCCGGCTGACCAAGGCGAAATTATTGGCTTTGGCATCTATGGCGACAATATCGTTGCCAAATAATTTACCCAAACTGCTAAAAGGATCGGCAGGGGCGGTTTCGGTTTTGATTTGGGCGTTCAGGTTGACGGTGTTGGCTTTGATTTCTTTCAATGAAACCGGATCGACAACATGCACCAAGGCCTGGACATTGACATTGAATTTGACCGGAGGAGCAGGGGCGGCACCGATGCTAGGCACATACAGTTTATTGTCATGGATCAGCAAGGCATGGAGCTGATTGGGAAACGCCCCTTGCGCGGCATTGACGTTATCAGGGTCGCCAGGCCCGCCCGTCACATCAGGACAGTAGACCTGGCTTTGCAAATTGGCATTGGTCAAGGGACAAAACGCGCTACGGTCTGCGGTAAAACCGGCGTCTTGAAGCGGTGACAAGGCTATTTTTTGCAAAAATACCGCAAGCCCAAAAGGAAACGCACGGACAACCCCACGTTTGCCCGTATCAAATGGCTCACCCGGCCCATTGGGGATTTGCTCGGCTAAAAACTCACTGACAAAGATAAATTCATCAGTGTCGCTGTTATTGCCATTATCGGATATGGCGACGGCATAAGGACGGTTAAAACCTGCCACCGTTTTAACCACTTTACGGGTGGCCGTGTCGATGATCGATACCGTACCCAAGGTGTGGTTGGCAACGTATAGTACATTACCCGTTGGAGTTAGCGCACAACCGCGCGGCTCAGTACCGACCACGATACGTTTTAAAATAGAAAAAGGCGTATTGCCCACATCCAATGAAATGACCACGACCGAACCGTCGGCAGTCGTGACATAAGCTTCGCTGTTATCGGGTTTCACGGCAACACATTGCGGCTCAAAACCCACTGCAATTTCCGTAACTTTTTTTAGCGAGTTGCCGCCCGTTCCGGCGGCGTTGACTTTAAAAATACTGACTGAATGGTTGTCCTGGTTGAGGTTGATCAAATGCGCCCCATCCTTGGTCAATATGATATTGGTTGACCGGCTAGGTTCGGCATAAGCCGCCTCTGTTGCAAAAACCAGCGTCAGCATCGCCGTTAATTTGGCTAAGCTAAATAGCCCCGTGCTGTAGGCCTTGTTTGCCTGCGTTTTATTGTTCATTGATTAATTCTCCAAGTGAGCGGTGTCATGCGGGTTTTGTGGATAGGTGCTTAGCACAGAACTACAAAACCCTTAAGAAATAAACCCAGGCAACACAATGTCCGCCTGAACTTTCGGAAACCATTCCGAACCCTGACAAGGGACGTTTTTATCTTGTCATTGCTAGATCATTTCCGAAACACGGGGGAAAGGTTCAAAACTATTTTGAATCATGGTGGCGGAAAAATTGGCGGACACGCTGGAACGAGATTATGAGATATGCGCTGCAATTCACATTTTTTAATGACTAACTTATTGAAAAATAGATCCAATAAATATTAAAGCCTACCGTTTTTTTAGTTCGAGAAAACGGGTTGACCTGGCGATTTGAACGAAGCAGAACGAAAGCCACAATCACAGGAACAGCAGATTGTTGGGGATATTTTGCACAAGCATTTGTATATCAAAGACAATATCATATTGATTTAATTTGCTCCTGCGACAATATGTCACATTTTTATTTGCACTATGTGTTGATATTATTAACCTAACTTTTAAAGCTCTTAGAGCTTAATGGCTGAAAGTTGCGTTATATCCTTCCTAATACTCTTGAGGCGGTTTGCAAAAACCGCCTATTTTTTTGCCCGCCGTTTTTGCATCTTAATCATAAGTTTCATTTAAAAACAATAGCTTATTTGTATAAATCGTAAGAAATACCCAAGCCGCCTAAGCCACAATAGCCTTGTGGGTCTTTGGCTAGGTATTGTTGATGGTATTCCTCCGCATAATAAAATTCGCTGGCGAGCATGATTTCGGTAGTGATTATCCCCAATCCCGCACGGCTCAGTTGTTCCTGATAATGTTGCTTGGAGGCCAATGCCATATCCAGTTGCTCTTCCGTATACGCATAAAGGCCGGATCGGTACTGGGTGCCGACATCATTGCCTTGACCCATCCCTTGGGTGGGATCGTGGGCTTCCCAAAAAATGCGTAACAAATCCATATAATGCGTTTTTGCAGGATCATAAATAACCTTGACGACTTCGTTATGGCCTGTAAATCCGGTGCATAATTCCTTATACGTCGGATTGGGCGTATAGCCGCCCATATAGCCTACCGCCGTACTATAAATGTTTGGATGCTGCCAAAACTTCCGTTCCGCCCCCCAAAAACAGCCCATCCCAAACACGGCTTGTTGCAGATGTGTAGGGAACGGCGGCGCAATCGGATTGCCCGTGACAAAATGCCGATTGTATATAGGCATAGGAATATCCCGACCCGGCAAGGCTTCGTCAGGATCAGGCAAACTTTGTTTTATATTGAATAAACTCATAATAACCCTATATGTTGACGTTGCTTTTTCCTAAGACTATCAGGAATTTGCCTTATAATAAAGCTTGGACTTTTTCTGAGGGCAACATGAGTAAGCAAGATATTTTACACCGATTTTTATTTGAAGAGCTGGGTGTGCGTGGTGAATGGGTCAAGTTAAGCCAAAGCTGGCAGGCCGCCCGCCAGCATCAACAGGGCACAGACTTTGTCCAGCAATTATTGGGACAGGCCTTGGCGGCGGTGAGCCTGTTGTCCGCCACGGTCAAATTTACCGGCTCGATGATTTTGCAAGCGCAAGGTGATGGCAACATCAAAACCTTGGTCGCCCAAGCAACCCATGACCGTAAAATCCGCGGCTTGGTGCGTAGCAATGTTGACGTTGATGGCGGCACTCTGGAAACGTTATTTGGACAAGGCCGTTTGGTGCTGACCATAGAGATGGTTGATAGTGACCCGTATCAAGGCATTGTGCCGTTAGAGGGCGAAACCCTGGCGAATGCCTTGGAAACTTATTTCCAACAATCGGAACAGCTCAAAACCCGTTTATGGTTGTTTGCCGATCAACATCATGCGGCGGGCTTGTTGCTACAGGAATTGCCCGCGCAAAAACATTTTCAGGCGGATTGGGAGCGCATCGAAATGCTCGCGGACACCATCACCCGCACGGAATTGTTGGAACTCGATTGCGAACAAGTCTTGTACCGTTTGTTCAATGAAGAAAAAGTGCGCTTGTTCGAGCCGGAACCGATTGCCTTCCAATGCGCCTGTTCACGTCCGCGTATTGAACGCACCCTGCGGGCGATGGGCAGGGCCGAACTGGAAGACATTCTCCGCGAACAACAGCAGATTGAAGTGATCTGCGAATTTTGCGGTGCACATTATCAATTTGACAAAGTCGATATAGAAAGTATTTTGACCCAGGATGGCCTGGGCATCACGTCAGAAACCCGCCATTAACCCAACATGAGCAAACCATGAAGCCAACTAAATTGATCAAACGCAGTTTTCGGGTTGTCGGCCTGTTCATTCTGGCGGCGTCATTGACTGGCTGCATATACTGGCTACGCGCTTACCAAACTTATTTACAGATGAGCGAATTTGACCGCTATTTCAAAGTGGCGGTCACCGACCAATTCACTTTGCAATTTAACGACCCCAAAATGTATAGCGAAGATTTCATCGCCCTCGCCAAGCTGTATCCCAGCGAAGATAATCTCATTAAAGACGGCAGAAGCTGGCGTTACTGGTTTCGGAAAGTCGACAAGGACAACCATCTGGTCAAGCCAGACATCAAATTTTATTCGGATATGGCTTTTAACGCAGAAAAGAAACTCACCGCCTGGTCGTTTTCATCGCTGTTTTTACAAATAGCCCCGCCGGCATTTTTGGAAGTGTCGTTGCGCTCAATTGCCGGCGGGGAGATTGACAAGGAAAATCAGTCGCTGAAAGCCAACACCGATTTAGTTGGAAAAATTAATGCCGCGTTACCCAAAAAGTCTGAAGTGCTGGCAAAATTGGGTGAGCCGCTGTCGATCCAGGATGAACCCGGGCAGGAAGTGTATCTCTACCGTTTCCTGCTCGACACGCCGCGTATCGAAGAAGGCTATGAAAAAAACGCCTTGAATGAAGTCAAGCTGAGTTTTGATAAAAAAAACCAGGAACTGATTATCATGGCGGGCAATTTCGCGGGGCTTAAGGTTTCAATTGATTACCGCAAGTTCCTTAAGGTCGCCCAATAATTGTTTTAATTCGCCGACTGTTTTAATTTGCAGAAACAGCCGCCGATGCAAGCGGCGCATCATTCGCGCAAGTGGGCGTGGGTTTTTCCATGACGCGAAGCTTGTTGGGTTTTTTCTCCCCAGGGCAGTCGATGCTGAACCGCTCCACCGGCTCACCCAGCTTGATCGCAGTCAATTGCCCCCCCCAAAGACAACCGGTATCAATCGCATAACAATTGTCACCTTCGTAATAGCCCAGCGTCGACCAATGTCCACAGATGATACGCATATCCGCATTTTGTCGGCCGGGGACTTGGAACCACGGCATCAAGCCCCTAGGTTGAGAACCGATAGGGCCACTGTTGGCAAAATCCAAACGGCCTTCGGCATCGCAGTAGCGCATCCGTGTAAAACAATTGACAATGAAGCGTAAACGGGACATGCCTTTTAAGTTGGCTGACCACATATTGGGCTTATTACCGTACATTTGTTTCAAAAATATCGCGTAATCAGGGCTTTTTAACGTGCCCTCCGCCAGCGCGGCCATTTTCTGGGTTTTGTTAAAATCCCATTGCGGCGGCAAGCCAGCATGGATCATGCAAAAACCCTGATCGTAATGGAACAATGGACGGAAGCGTAGCCAATCTATCAATTCACCACAATCAGGTGCTTCCAATATCGGTGTGAGCGCGTCTTTTTTGTTGGCTATTTTGGGGGAGCAAGAAGCCGCCAGCAAGTGCATGTCATGGTTGCCCAGCACTATAACCGCCGCGTCGCCCAGCCCTTTGACAAAACGCAGGGTTTCCAGGGATTTCGGGCCACGGTTGACCAAATCCCCGGCAAACCATAATTGGTCGGTAGTGTTATCGAATGCGATTAAGTCCAGCAGCTTTAATAAATCATCAAAACAGCCTTGAACGTCGCCAATAGCGTAGATAGCCATTTGTTAATGCAGAGTCCTGGGTATGGATAGGGTAAATTTAGGGATCATCGCGTTGAACTGCCCGCCATCATCAGAGCGCATCGTATATTCGCCTTGCATCGTGCCAACGGGTGTTTCCAACATCGCACCACTGGTGTATTGGAACATTTCCCCCGGCTTAAGATAAGGCTGCTCGCCAATCACGCCCTCACCCCGGACTTCTTGGATTTTGCCGTTAGCATCCGTGATCAGCCAATGCCGGCTTAACAGTTTGGCGGGTTCAGTACCATGATTGGTAATCGTAACGGTGTAGGCAAAAACATAGCGATGCTGCTGCGGCGCAGATTGCGAGGCTAAGTAATGCGGTGTGGCTTCAACAACAATTTTTTGTTTTTCGTTCATTACAAATTTAACAAAATCTGGAGGACATAGGATGTTTTCTATTTCATCGTAACTTGCAGCGAAACGCAAGCCCAGTTAAATGCGTGGCGATAGCGGCAACATAAAACGCTCCAATATTAGGGAATAAAAATGATGGAGAAATCAGGATTGCTAAAAAACCATTGCGTATTCAACAAACGCATATAAGCCCTTGCTCATTTCTTCAATTTACCAAGCAACATTTTATTCACCTCCGCCGGATTCGCCTTGCCCTGCATGGCTTTCATCACTTGCCCGACAAAAAAGCCAAACACTTTGTCGTTGCCGTTTTGATACTGTTCAACCTGCTTGGCGTTATCGGCGATGATTTGGTCGATCACCGCTTCAATCGCCCCGGTGTCGGTGATTTGTTTCAAGCCTTTGGCTTCGATGATGCCGTCAGCAGTTGAATCCGGCGTTTGCCAAAGCTCTTCAAACACTTGCTTGGCGATTTTGCCGGAAATGGTGCCGTCGTTGATCCGCGCCAACAAGCCCGCCAATTGACTGGCACTGACGGGCGAACCGGTAATTTCCAAATCGGCTTTGTTGAGCGCGGCGGACAATTCGCCTGTCACCCAGTTGGCACACAACTTGGCTTCGCAACCCGCGACCGCCAGGGATGGTGGAAGTGCGGCGGCGGGTCGGGAACCCGCGCCGCATTCGGCGACCACGGCTTCAAAATAATCCGCCAATGGACGTGATGAAGTCAAAATCACCGCGCTTTCATTATCAAGCTGGTATTGGTCTTTGAAGCGTTGTTTTTTGGCTTCGGGCAATTCCGGTAACGTGGTTTTGACTTGTGCCTTAAATTCTTCGGTGATGACCACGGGCAACAAGTCCGGGTCGGGGAAGTAGCGGTAATCGTTGGCTTCTTCCTTGCTACGCATGGCGCGGGTTTCGTCTTTATTGGCATCATACAGACGGGTTTCCTGCACGACTTTGCCACCGTTTTCGATCAGTTCGATTTGCCGCTCGACTTCATGGTTAATGGCTTTTTCAACAAATTTGAAAGAGTTGATGTTTTTGATTTCGGCACGGGTGCCGAATTCGGCTTGCCCAAGCGGACGCACGGAGACGTTGGCATCACAGCGGAACGAGCCTTCCTGCATATTGCCGTCACAAATCCCCAGATAACGCACCAGTTCATGCAGTTTGCGCATGTAAGCCACGGCTTCTTTGGCGGAGCGCATGTCCGGTTCGGAAACGATTTCCAGCAACGGCGTACCGGCGCGGTTCAAGTCGATGCCGCTCATGCCGTGGAAAGTTTCGTGCAGGGATTTGCCCGCGTCCTCTTCCAAATGCGCACGGGTGATGCCAATGCGTTTGGTTTCGCCATCGACTTCAATATCCATGTGTCCGTTACCGACTATCGGTAAATCCATCTGGCTGATTTGGTAGCCTTTGGGTAAATCTGGGTAGAAATAATTTTTCCGCGCAAACACCGAACGCGGGGCAATGTCCGCGTCTATCGCCAAACCAAACATTACGGCTTTTTCTACGGCGGCCTCGTTCAACACCGGCAATACGCCGGGAAAACCCAAATCCACCGCGCAAGCCTGGGTGTTAGGATCAGCACCGTAGGCAGTGGATGCGCCGGAAAAGATTTTTGAATGGGTGGACAATTGGGTGTGGATTTCTAGGCCGATAACGGTTTCCCAGGTGGTCATAGTCGGTGTATTCCTTATTATTGAGGCATTCTAAAATAGCCATGCTTGGCGACTGAATTTCGGTAGCCATGCCGGAATGGCGTTAATGGGTTATTCGGCAAACACGTCTGCCAAGTCGATATTCAAATCGGGGAAAAGATATGGTATGGCAATATCATCTTCGGCGTACATGGCCTGTAATTGGTACTTGTCGGTTTCCGGGTTCAGCACAAACTGGTAGACCGATTGTTCATAAGGGTAAACCAGCCAATATTCACTCACGCCGTTTTCTTGATAAAGCTGGTATTTCAGTTGCACTTCCCGCTTGCTATTGCCAGGCGACAACACCTCAATAATCCAATCGGGCGCACCATTACAGCCTTGCGTGGTGAGTTTTTCAGGGTCACAAACCACGCATAAGTCCGGCTGCATGACGGTGAAAATTTCGCTGTCCGCTAAACGTGATTTTCGGCTATCGTACAGGCTGACATCAAAAGGCGCATAAAACAATTGGCAGGGCTTTTTATGGAAATAATTAAACAACGCCCCGCCCAAATTAGTGACAATCCGCTGATGCTTCACATTCGGCGCGGGGGTCATCAGCATGATTTTCCCGCGTATCAACTCCACCGACTCTTCCAGCCGCCAGGTCAGATAATCGGCATAACTGTAAGTGGCGTTTAAATCCAGTTGGGACAATTGCGTGATAGCTGTCATAACACCTCGGATTAACAGATTACGGTTACGTTGCCGTGGTCAAATTTTCTGTATTATAAGCCAAATCGATGGCCTATCGGCTACTGCCCAATTTAAATCACCCTTGGCACTAAAGCAAATGACTGAACCGACTATCACCTGCCCAAACTGCACCATTGAAATTCGCCTGACCGAATCGCTGGCTGCACCGCTCAGCGCTAAATTCCCTTTCGACCATCGAACCCGTCGCTAAAAGCGAATACGGCGGCAACGTCCTGCAACGCGTTATCAGCCCTACGGGCCTTAAGACCGGGCCATGCGGTGCCTGCCGAAACCATAGGCCGCGATTCCCGCCATCAACAGGGCGATGCTGCCAGGTTCCGGGACACTGGTCGGCCCGCTGGGGATATCCACGGCGCTGACTAGCATCTGGTAAGGCCCGCCGCTATTAGGATACTCGCCCAGCTTATTGGAATAACGCTCGCCGGCCACGCCCGTCCCGCTAATGTCGGTCGACCACGACCAGTTTGCCGAGGAACCGCTGGAAGCGGCGACTTTGATCCAATAGCGGGTGTCGGCCGCCAAATCGATGATCCCAAAACCAGACAGATCGACCAGCTTCAGCGTGTTGTCCAACAGGCTGTCGCTGATTGTCCCCAAGTTGGCCAAGAACGAACCCGATTTGAAGGAACTATCGCTGAAGAGTGAAACCGTCAGACTCCCCGTCGAGCCAAGGTTGGCACGGGAGAGCGCCAGCTTCACATCGCTCAGCCGTTCTGCCTTGGGACTGAAGAAGGAGTCGGCGATGGGGCCTAAGCCATTGACCGGATTGATAGAATCGACACCGGAGGATTTGGCCAAGGCCGAGTTGTCGAACAGGCTGTTGTAAGTCGCGGTGGTGACCTGCATCTGGTAAGGGCCGCCGCTATTGGGATACTCGCCCAGTTTATTGGCATAACGCTCGCCCACCACGCCCGTCGTTCCGCTGAGGTTTGACGACCACGACCAGCTTGCCGAGGAATTGGCGGAACCTGCGACCTGAATCCAGTAACGACTGCCGATGGTCAGGTTGACCGGAGAGAAATTAGAGAAATCATACGTTCTGAGCGTGCCGTCCAAGGTGCTGTCATTGAACGTCCCCAAGGTGGCCACGGTCGAGCCGGGCGTGAAGGCGTTATCGCTGAGGAGCGAAACCGTAAAACTCCCCGTCGAGCCGAGGTTGGCACGGGACAGATCCAGCTTAATATCGGTCAGCCGGTTCCCGGCACTGGCGGTAAAGGAATCAGCCGCAGGGCCTATGCCGATAACGGGATTGATGGAGTCCACGCCGTTGGAGCGGGATAGGTCGAGATTGTCGTAGGCGACTGTCGCCGCTTGTGCCATTGTCGATGCGATGCAAGCAGAACCGAGTCCGAAGATGCCGATAGCCACGCGAATGGCGCTGGTGGCGGAAGATTGGTTGATGGACATAGCGGCTCCAGAAAATATTAAGGTTGCAAACACAACAAGCTAGGCAGGGTTGGCGCGGATCTATCGCGCCCACCGATTGCTCCCGGTTCCCGGTAGGCAAGCAAAAAGACGCTTGCCCACTCTACACTCGGCTTATCTTGTGGAGTCTAACGTTACGGTAAGGGTGCCCGCTTGAGTGCCTTAAGCGAAGCCGCTTACCCGTGAAAAAAACAAACTTAGCCAGACGGAATGGCGAACAGTCCTGTGACTGACTTGTTATGTCTTAACAGCAGGATTATAGGCGAATTTATAAAAATAAACGTATAAATACATAACTACTCCGCCCCCTTGAAAAAACATAAAAACTCAAGCCTTGTAGATACCGTGCCACATGGGCTATGTTGCATCGGTTTCGAATTGCGATGGTGCGAAGTGTACGAGAACCCTTATCTGGTGTTGTTGAAATCGATGAATGCCTAGCTCGTAGGCTGGGATGACGCAAGGAATCCCAGCATTTTGGCTTCTAAGCCTGCGCGGTCATTAATCGGTTCGCTATTTGATATAGCACACGGATTACCAGGAAGTTGGTGCGGAAATCGGGCGTATCGCGCCAGCGGTGTTGGCTGGGGCTAATCCGGCGAAAATACCTGTCAAAGCTTTTGTCCCCAAACGCATCCAAATTGAATGAGAAAGTCCGTAGCGGTTTGAGGGATGTTTGACGAAGATTTATATCGGGAAGCCAGTGTGCTTATTCAGGTGGACGGGACGGAGAAGAGAGTGGTGCATTAACGTTTGGATAATAAATATCCATTGCCCGCCATTAGTTTTTAATATTATTATGACTGGGCTAGGCTCACTATACAGGTCAAGCACGAGCCATTTGGCCAAATAACTGAAGATTCCCAATTCCACAATTTAAACACTCTACATATAACCAGAAACGATATGGCTTCAACAACGAAAATTTTTTTTGCAAAGGGCGAGCTTGATGAGCTTTCTTTACATCATGGCACTGATAAATCAAGTGATCGCCATGACTATATGCGGTTTTATGAGTTTTATTTTTCAAAATTTAAAGAGGATAGCTTTACCTTGCTTGAGCTAGGAGTTGGCCCACAGCGGAATAAAGGCAAATCATTGCTGACTTGGCGTGATTATTTTCAAAATGCCAATATCGTCGGGGTTGATATTCGGCCTGATGCAAAAACTGTAGAAACGGAGCGTGTTGATATTGAAATAGGGGATTTGAGTTCCTTAGATTTTCTTTCTATGTTGGCAAAAAAATATCCCTCCAACAAAATTGTTATTGATGATGCCAGCCATTTCTGGTCGCATCAGATACTTTCTTTTGAAATACTTTTTCAAACTGTGGCGGATGGAGGTATATTTGTTATTGAAGATATAAACACCAGTTTTTCGCCTAAAAATGAAGGGGCTCATGCAGATTCTTATGAAGATGCATTTACCTATTTCAGCCGTTTGACTTATTTGGTGGGTGGGCGTGGAAAAAAACATCTGAGTTATCAAATGAGCCGTCCAGCACCTATACAAATTGCTTTGGCAAAAAAAATTGATGCCATCTGTTTTCAAGGTGACACAATTATAATCGTTAAAAAATAAGTGCTTCATTGTTTGCCATCACTGCAAATAAGCTCGTAGGCTGGGATGACGCAAGGAATCCCAGCATTTTGGCTATAAATAACTGGGGTCAGAGTAAACTTATATATCACTGATCCGTCCTTTTCTTCCGCCAACCGACAGGCCTACCCATTTTTTGGGCGGTCATCCGCCGACCGCTCAAATTTTCTATTTCCGCTTTAAATCGCTCGCTGCCAAGCGCCATGCCTTTGTTTACTGGGGAATTCCGATTGGACACGCGCGGGCCAGTCTCGCCATTTGTTTTTCCCGAAGTCGATAGATATAAACATCAACAGTATAGCAGGGGGTTAAGTTTACTCTGACCCCAGTTATTCTGGATATTTATCTGAGAATTGTTCAGGTGTAGGCATTGGAGTACTAAATGTCTTTCTTTCAAGAACGAAGGCATCCGTTTCCGAATAATTTAACGGTGAAGAATGAGAAACCTCGTGTTCTATTGTCGAACCCAAAGAACCGCACTGTTTTTTATTAAAGGCATTTTTTAGATAAATTGTTGGATCGTTGTTGGCACCACAATAATCCAATCCTTGGTTTGGTGCACGACAAGCCCGCGTAGGGCGCATTAGCGATAGCGTAATGCGCCGGATGTTTGAACGCCAACATGCGGTGCAATACGGCTATCGCCTATTGCACCCTACGGTATGCGCCTTACGGGTTGTAAGTTATTGATAGTTCGTAGTCGGTGCGTAACATCAGTTATCATATTCAAAACGCCTGTGTGTTATTTTGCAAGACCTGACCCCATATTTTTTCTCGAACGATGCGGTTCGTACCTCACCGCATCCTACGTGCTAACCTGACTTATGATTTGCAAGCATTCATTGCAGATAAAAGTATTGCCTTAATGTTTGTCCCATCATCACTCATTACAAAGTCTATTGCGTAATCACCATAATCATTTTTTATCATTGGATTAGCACCGGCTTTCAGAAGAGCGGAGACAACTTTTTCATGCTTTTTCGATGCTGCATCGTGTAAAGGAGTGTTTCCAATATCCCCTCTAACATTTATATCAACATCCGTATTCAGCATTATTATTAATTCATCTATGTCGCCTCCATAACTTGCTATATGTAATGGGGTTTCTTCATCAATACCAGCTTGATCAAATCTCAAAAGATTAACCTGTTCAAAAGAATCCATTTCCTGATATTTTTTCAAAAGAAGATATTTATTTGTCATCTGCACTACACCTTAATTATGGGCAATCTTTAGCCCGCGTAGGGCGCATTAGCGATAGCGTAATGCGCCGGATGTTTGAACGCCAACATGCGGTGCAATACGGCTATCGCCTATTGCACCCTACGGTATGGAATAACTGGGGTCAGAATAACTGGGGTCAGAGTAAACTTATATATCACTGATCCGTCCTTTCCTTCCGCCAGCCGACAGGCCTACCCATTTTTTTGGCGGCCATCCGCCGACCGCTCAAATTTTCTATTTCCGCTTTAAATCGCTCGCTGCCAAGCGCCATGCCTTTGTTTACCGCCAGCCGGATATCTTCCAGCAATGCCCCGTCAACATGATGCCTGGATAATTCACGGTAACCGGCTTGCCTCCCGTTTGCATCCTGGCCTAACGCAAGGTATACGGCATGGGGCGTACAGAGTCCTGATGCTTTTCCTAATGCGTTTACCGGGTAGCTCGACCAGGCATAATCGGACGGTTGCCCTACCATCCCGGCCCTGACCGGATTCAACTCGATGTAACGATAAAGTTGCATGAGGTAAGTTTCTTCCTGCACCAGACAGGATTTGAACCGCCCTTCCCAAAGCGTCCCCGTCCGCTTGTGGCTGAAATTGAAATAGCGCACATAGTGCCTGCCCAGTGACTGCATCATGTGGCTAACCGCATTTTGGCCCCGCGGCGTACACAGCAAATGGACATGGTTGGTCATCAATACCCAGGCATGAATATCCACCTGGTATTTCTTTGAGTGGCCTTCCAGCCAACCCGCATAAGCTGCGAAGTCTTGCTCGTTGGCGAAGCAGACCTGTCGGTTGTTGCCACGTTGGATCACATGCTGAGGAATTCCGATCGGACACGCGCGGGCTAGTCTCGCCATTTGTTTTTCCCGAAGTCGATAGATATAAACATCAACAGTATAGCAGATGTTTAAGTTTACTCTGACCCCAGTTATTTTTTAAAATTGCGGATTGCTTGGGCAATCCGCAATCAAGCCAAATTTATGCGGCTTTACGGCGACGTAAAGCTGCAAATGCTGCAACACCAACACCGATCAAGCTCAAGCTAGTTGGAGCAGGAAGGCTTGGAGGTGGTGCTAGATCGTATTCATAAGAAATTGATGCGCCACAACCAGCGGTTGTTGTTTGACTTGTAGCGATATTGCCGCCGCCGCCAGTTACTGCTACACCTGATAATGAATTACAGCCAACATCAAATGTACCACCGCCAGCATTTTGGAAATTGCCTAAGAAACCACCAAACGCACTGGTTGTTAATAAATCACTGTCGGTAAATGGCCCGTATGAAGCATTCGCACTACTTCCTAATGTTTGGAAGCCCGTAGTGGCAGTCAAAATCACTAACGGATTACTCAATGTGGTTAATGCGGCTTGGATTGCTCCATTGGTGGAACTGTAGAACAGGTTTACAGTAGAATCGATTTTAAATGTTTGGCTTTGCGCCGCATTGTTTGTTGCATTGAATGAAGTTGTGCCTGAGCCTGTGAACGTGAAGGTTACTCCTGTCAGAATACCTAACGTGGAGTCAAACAAGTTCAATAAGCCAGTTTGGTTAATTTCAGTGGTCTGTTCGGCATTGGTGAAGCTGCCGCCAGATAGGGAAAGGGCTTGTGAGCTGGTTGCAAAGCTTGATGACCCCAAGGCTAATGAAGCCATTAGTAAATATTTATTCATGATAGTTCTCTCTGTGGTTTGGTTAAAATTGCGACATTTGAAAAATGACAATCGCCCTCTATAACAAGCAATATGAGTGCCAAAAAATCTTTATTTATATGAAATAAGTATATAGCATATTTTTTTGGGGCTTGTTAGTTAGGCATGTAAAAAAATCTGACGATGAAATAACTGGGGTCAGAGTAAACTTATATATCACTGATCCGTTCTTTTCTTCCGCCAGCCGACAGGCCTACCCATTTTTTTGGCGGCCATCCGCCGACCGCTCAAATTTTCTATTTCCGCTTTAAATCGCTCGCTGCCAAGCGCCATGCCTTTGTTTACTGAGGAATTTCGATTGGACACGCGCGGGCCAGTCTCGCCATTTGTTTTTCCCGAAGTCGATAGATATAAACATCAACAGTATAGCAGGGTGTTAAGTTTACTCTGGCCCCAGTTATTTCGATGGAAGCAGTTTTTGCTTAAGCTCCAGCTAGTGGTATAACAACTGAAATCTTCTTAGGAAAACCCACCATGAACTTCAAGCAGGAAACCATCAATGGATGCCAAGTGCTGTCCATTCAGGACGAACGTATCGACGCGCATAATTCAGCGGGCTTAAAAGCTGAATTGTTGCAACGGGTCGAGCAGGGCGGCGAACCCATCATTGTGCAATTGGAGCAAGTGCGTTTTATCGACAGTTCCGGTCTGGGGGCGTTGTTGTCCGGGCATAAACAGGCGGTCGCCAAATCCGGCAGGTTGATTTTGGTCAATATCCAGCCACCGGTGCTGGCGATGTTTGAAATCACGCGCCTAAACCGGGTGTTTGAGATTTATGCCGATCTCAATGAAGCCCTTGCCACGCAAGCATAATACAGAGCCGCGCCATGAGTCCTGCGATCATTCAAGTCGATGTCATTATCCCCACGCAAACCCGTTATCTTGACCTTATCGGCAGCATTGGCGAGCGTATCGCCAAAGAGCTGGATAGCTATTCGGGGGACCGCAACGCGCTGGCTTACCATCTCAATCTGGTTTTGACGGAAGCCACCGCCAACGCCATCAAACATGCACAGGACAAAGATCCCAAAGACACGGTCAGGATTTGCATACACATCGAAGAACGGCAACTGACGATAAAAGTTTATGACCACGGCCAAGGATTTGATTTGGAAGAAGTGCCGGCACCGGATTTCGAGCATCCTAAAGAAAACGGCATGGGCTTGTTTTTCATCAGGACTTTTATGGATTCGGTCACCTATACACGGCAAACCGACGGCAATGTGTTGGAAATCATCAAGTATTTATGACCACAATGGCACAGCACCCATCTTGGCAAACCCGGCTTGGACAATTGGCGGCAAAAGCCATCGGCAAAGCCAGTGCAGACCAGCTCATCCAGTGCTATCAAACGCTGTTCAGTAGCGAATACCAGATTTTGGTATCGCCACGTTACGCCTTGCAAGACCTGCTACATTTGCAGAAACTGGGCGGTGCGGATGCACAAAGCGTCAGTCTGTTAAGACCTTGCCAAGGCGTCGAACATTTTCGTCTGCATTTTTACAGCCAACAAGAGCGGTTTCTTGATGAATACATCCCGCTTTTGGAAAACTTGAACCTGCGGGTGATGGATCAAGTGCAATTTCGGCTATTCGCGGATGATAAATTGTTTTTTATCAAAAGCTTCACCATCCACGCCGCGAAAATCCCGCATGAGGATTTCCCGAGATTGCGTAGCCGGATCTTGGCGACCTTGCAAGCGGTGATGGACGGCAAAATCGAAAATGACCCGCTCAATAAATTGTGCGTATTGGCGGGTTTGCCTTGGCAAGACATTGATTTGCTACGCGCTTACCGCAATTATTTTTTGCAGCTAGACCACCACACCAGCCGGATCAGCGTCCACCATGCCTTGACTGGCCATGCTGAAGTGGCAAAAGGTTTATGCCTTTATTTTGACGCGCGTTTCCGGCCTAATCCTGAGTGGCAAGACCCGATGCGCCGCGAAGAACAGGCGTTGTTCCCGTTGCGTTTGCAATTGTTGGACAGCCTGAAAAGCGTTACCGACATGAACGCCGACCGTATTTTGCGGACTTTGTTTAATCTGATCGACGCGACCATGCGTAGCAATTTTCATGTCCGTCGTGATGTAGATGATTATTTTATCTCTTTTAAAATCAATAGCCTGGGTGTTATCGACATGCCCATGCCAAAACCGCAGGCCGAGATTTACGTTCATGCCGTCGATATGGAGGGTATCCATTTGCGCGGCGGCAAAATCTCACGCGGCGGCATCCGTTGGTCTGACCGTCCTGATGATTTCCGCACCGAAATTTTGGGGCTGATGCAAACCCAAATCAGCAAAAACGCGCTGATTATCCCTACGGGGGCGAAAGGTGGTTTTGTCGTCAAAAAGAACGGCGGCAAGCTGGATTTTCGCGCCGCCGGCAAGCAAGCTTATCTCAAACTGATGCACGGTTTGCTGGATTTGACGGATAACTGGGTGGACGGACATATCGTCGCACCGCCTAATCTGGTGGTTTACGATGATCCTGATCCGTATCTGGTGGTGGCGGCGGACAAAGGCACGGCGGCGTTTTCCGACATTGCCAATGGCGTTGCCGACGAATACCAATTCTGGCTGGGCGATGCGTTTGCCAGCGGCGGCTCGCATGGTTATGACCATAAGGCTTTAGGGATAACGGCGCGGGGAGCATGGGAATGTGTCAAACGGCATTTTCGGGAAATTGGCACAGACATCCAAAACCAGGCTTTTACCGTGGTCGGCATCGGTAGCATGGATGGCGATGTGTTTGGCAATGGCATGATGTTGTCGCCGCACATTCGCTTACTGGCGGCATTTAGCGGCCAGCATATTTTCATCGATCCCAATCCACCTGCTGATGACCGTGCGATTAACGAACGTAAACGTTTGTTTAACTTGGCGGGTTCGAGTTGGAATGATTATGGCCGTAGTTTGATTTCCGCTGGTGGTGGCGTGTATGCGCGTAGCGACAAAGATATTCCCATCTCCGCTGAACTCAAGGAATGGCTAGGCCTACGCTATAAAACCTTGGACGGCGAGGCATTGATCCGGGCCTTGTTGGCCGCTCCCGCAGATTTGTTGTGGTTGGGCGGCATCGGCACTTATGTCAAGGCCAGCAGCGAGAAACACGAGGAAGTCGGCGACCGCAGCAATGACAATGTCCGCATCAACGCCGCCGAATTGCAGGCCAAGATTGTCGGCGAAGGCGCGAATTTGGGCTTCACGCAAAAAGCGCGGATTGAATTTGCCTTGCGTGGCGGGCGCATCAACACCGATGCCGTGGACAATTCGGCGGGCGTGGACACTTCCGATCATGAGGTGAATTTAAAAATCCTGCTCAAGGGCTTGCAGAAAAGAAATCTTATCAACGATTACCAAGCCTTGTTCACGGATATGACCGACGCGGTTTGCCAATTGGTGTTGGCGAACAATATCGCCCAAAGTTTGTGCCTATCGCTGGAGCAATGCCGAAGTGAAGGCCAGGCCGAAGCTTATCTGCATCTTGCCGAACACTTGGAAGCGGCGGGTTTTCTTGATAAGGCCGTGGAATCGTTTCCGCCCAACAAAGCCATTTTGACGCGGCCTACGCAAACCCTCACCCGCTCCGAATTTGCCGTGTTGTTGGCTGCCAGCAAACGCTATCTGACCTCCCAAATCCAACACCAAGCCGAATTATTGCATGACGATTGTTGCGGTTGTTATTTGCAGGCTTATTTCCCCGCACAAATTGTTGGGCAATATCAAACGCATCTCAGCAGCCATCCTTTGGCGAAAGAAATCAAAGCCACGATGATCAGCAATAAAATCATCAACCAAGCGGGTTGTGGATTTTTAAACCTCGCCGCCGAAACCGACAATGTGCTGGATGCAGTCAGTTGTTATTTGAGTTTTGACAGGATTTTTGACGGCGACACCCTGCGGGCCGCAATTGCCGCGTTGGACAACCAGCTTTCCGCCGGTTCGCAATACTTTTGCTGCCTGCAATTGGAAAATACCTTGCTGACGGCTTGCCAATGGACTTTGGCGCATGGGCAGCCGCTACGCCCTGACGCGGGAACCTTGGCACAATATCGGAGCTATTTCGAAGATTACCGTGGTTATGTCAAACAAAACTCCAGCTTGTTGTACATGACACAATGCCAGGAACATCAACAAGCGGGCGTTCCGCTTGGGTTGGCGGAAGATTTGGCGGTGCTGGCCTGTATGGACGATTTCGCGTTCATGGTCGCCTTGGCGGGCAACACCCAGAAAATCGCCACGATTTTGGCTTTGTACCATGAGCTTAGTGAGTTTTTAGGTATAGACGCTGTGCTGGCGCGGTTGGCAAAAGTGCCGTTGCATACCGTGTGGGAGCATACCGTCGCCCGTGATTTGCAAGCTGACATCAAGCAAACCACGGGCAAAATGATCAAACAAATGCTGGTCAGCCGCATTTACCAATGCGCCGATTATTTTACGATGACGGCAGGCAACCCATCCTTGGCAAACTATAGGCGGGTTTATCAGGAGGTAAATAACACCCCGCTTGCGGATTTATTGCCGTTTGTGGTCTTAGGTAAAGCCTTGGCAAAGCTGGTTTAAGCTTTGGTGCATTATTGGATTTTAAGGTCGTGGGATCCGGGCTTGATCCATAAGGTTGTCTATTCCGGTTAAATCCTCTGGTAGAAAAATGCTCTTGGTAAGAGGTGGTAAATCCCGGTATGTTTTAATTATTAGCGCGACCAGACGGACAAGCTCCCAATTTGCTCAGGTAGATGTTTACTAATTCATTTAAGGCCATTTTTCCAAATTGTGAGATAGCCACCAGTTTTTTGTTAAAACTAACAGATTTTTTTGTGATAGGTATCCCGCTTTTTTGAAAAATATATGCCAATTTTTTGTTATAAAAATAACCAATTGATATTTTTAACTTTTTTAAAAAATCAATTTAATAAATGTTAAATGTTAAATGTTAAATGTTAAATGTTAAATGTTAAATGTTAAATGTTAAATGTTAAATGTTAAATGTTAAATGTTAAATGTTAAATGTTAAATGTTAAATGTTAAATGTTAAATGT
>NZ_JAQTZU010000046.1 GCF_028687615.1 Methylovulum sp. | reverse complement strand
CCGCCCTGCCCGGTTGGATTATTTCGACGGCGTGGCAACGGCCGAACGTTTCAACGGCCTGGTGTCAGGTATGTATGCCCAGGGCGATGTGCTGATTTTTAAATTGAAAGCCCGGCAAGATGCGTTACGGTCGCGGGTTCGGTCGCCAGTTATTGGCGGGCTCGGATAAAGAACCAATGGCGTGAGAAACTGTTTACTGACACGGCGGTTGAGACCCGTCATAAAGCCTCGTTGACATTGGATGCGCAAAGCTTGTTGCGGTCTGCGGCAGATGTTGCCACGGCTTTTGGGCGGGTGTTTGCCATCGTCAAGGCTAACGGCGGCATTTGGCGGGTCACCTGTGATATTGACGGAGCGCCCAGTTTGCAGATCGGCAGCACGGGCAAGTTGACCACACCACGCTTTGGCTGCTCATCAGGCCGTCATCTGGTGTTGGCGGGTTATGAGATTGACGATAACAACAGGCAAGTGACGTTGAGGCTGTATTTATGATTATCTTTGGCCTTAACAACCGCGTGGACGAGGCTACGTTGAGCAGCGACGGGGCGTTTGCCACCGGTTTGCCGCTGGCGAACCTGCAAAGCCCGCTCCTCGCCAAGACCGCCCGCACCACTTCGACCGCGGCATTCTCCATCACTATTGATTGCGGCGCTTTGCCCGTCCGAAATATTGGCGCGGTCTGTCTGGCCGGGCACAATTTGTCACGCGATGCCGTAGTGGCTATTTCCATTAATAACGGCGGCACTGTCAAGGCCGCATCTGGCAGTTTGTCACCTTGGCCCTTTTTGGCTAGTGACGACCCGTATTATGACGCCCATAACTTTAGTGCGGCGATAGTCGACACGGCACGGATCGCCACTATGGCACCTAGCCTGCTATGGTTTGCGGCGGCTAACCAGTCGGCCTCCAAGGTGGTCATTACTATTGACGACAGCACCAACGCGGCGGGTTATATAGAGATAGGCCGCGTCTTTGCCGGTGAGTTGTCGCAACCGGTGCGGGGCGAGGAATGGGCTGACGCCAGTTGGGGGTTGGTTGATTTTTCTCAGGTCCAGGTATCTAAACGCCGTGTGAAGTTTGCATACAAGTACCCCGTTATCCGCACTGTCGGAATCAATTTTAAACACCTGTCCCAAGGCGAGGCCATCGGCGGGCTAAAAGCCGCCCAACGCGCCGCCGGGCTGACCGGCGAAGTGTTGGTCGCCAAGGGCATCCCTGCTTATACAACTATTGGCGCCGTGTCTGCACCTGACAGCAATTGGTTCGCCCATGCGTTTTTGGGCAATTTCACCGCTCTTGACCCGCTAACCAATCCCTATCTTGACGCCTATGCCATGTCCATTAATATTGAGGAGGTTGCCGCATGACCATGATTTATGATTACAGGAAGCAGCAATTTGTAACTAAACCATCCGATGCAGTGCCGCTCACCAGCTTACAGTCAATACCAGAGCACACGATGCTGGGGAGGGTTTCGGCAGGTACGGGGCCGGTTGAAGTGTTCCCGCTCTACACCGCCGGGGACAATATCAGCATTGTCGATCATGTCATATCGGCAACCGGGGGTGGCGGGCGCGGAACAGTCTGGCCTATGTTTCTGCAAGCCGAAGGGACTATCCCGACTTTGGTTGGCTCGATTCGGTTGCCCTCCGGTACTTACACCCCATCGGCACAGATAGGTAGCGGTCATCCGGGCAACGCCACCACCTTGTTATTGAAGTCTGGAACTACAACCATCGCCACGCTGGGAGGCGTTGCGGGCGGAGTTGCTCGGCATACAGCAGCCCCATTTACCTTGGCGGCGGCATCAGATATAGATCTTTATCTTTATTGCAGCACTGACTATGACAACGCCTATTTGAAAGGCTTAGAACTGTTATAACCCAACCAACCGGAGCAACTGATTAACTATGAATTAAACTGGAGTTTTGATACCAATATCTCGCCGCTGGACAATTCAACCACTATAACCACGCTTAAATCTTTCTTTATCCAAGCGAAAGATTTCTTACTGGCGGCAGGATGGACGATGGTGGCATCTAACAGGGCTGAAACTGTGGCGACATGTATCAATGCCAACGAGGGCAGCCCGCACTCTTGGTATGTGCTGGAAAGCCCTGAAGGCTTTGTTGCTGGCACTGATGGCAGCTACACGGGAGCGGGCAGCAAGATATTTATTTGTTTATACCTGACTAGTAATGTCTACAGCGTATATTTTCGTTTTAGCTTGATAGGCTTTACCGGCGGTACTGACCTAGCCACACCCAGCGCGGTTGATAAGATAGAAGGAGTAGCATCATTAATATCTACCAATCATGTATTTAGCTTTGCGGCGGCTTCGGACGGTAGTTTTTCTTTACGCTCGTCTTACGCGTCGAGTGGCAAGATTATTGCTTGCCTGGAAGTGCGGAAGCTATATGACCTCCTGGTCAAGACAAGTGACGGCAACGATTACCCTTACGGTGTGTGGATTTCATCGTATAGTAATGGATACAACCAAAGCGTCAGCTTAATAATGGGATCTTCGCAAAACCGTGGTTGGTCAAAAAACGGAACACCCGTCAATTGTTACCTGCTAACTCCTATGGGCACAACGGGGGCTATCGGTGCGGGCACTGGCACGTTTGGCGATAACGTCAACAGCTTAAACGAGGCGGGCGAGGTGATTGTGTATATCGCCGACCCAGCCTATCCGGGCAGGATAGGGCGGGTGCCGGATTATTACATCACGGGCGCGACTATCCCGACAGGGACGCTGGATAGCTTGTTGGCGACCAAGTTTATGATCAACGGCAATGTCTGGGTGGTTGCCGATGCCGTCCTATCTATCTAGGAGTTTGTGATGCCAGAATTTGAATTTGTAGTAGTGAAGTCAAAACCTAGAACTTTCGGTTCAAGGATATTTTTGCCCAATGAGCGTTTCGTTTACGACATGGCTGGCTTCGATAGCGCAACCGGCAACAGGGTTTACTGGATCTCCTACGATAAGCCCTTTTTAACTCCCTCCCGCAACTTAACCAGTCCTCCTGTGCTAGGTACTTTGGAATTCCCGCATATTGTTGGAAAACATACTGTTTTGTTGTGATTAGGAAAGTTTAATGGACTGTGTAAAGAAGAACAGAATTTTTAGCGTCCAAGTATTCCCTAAGCAATCAAGCGTTGGCTGTTTTTTCGCTTTTTTCTTTAAAATTTCACGCCAAATATTTTACAAATTTCACGCCAAATATAAAGCAAAATTACAATAATCAGTTTCTTTTGTACCGATTATTTAAAAGGTGTTTTTTTGAAATGCCTATTATCAGCCTATTAATTTTCGATAGGCATAAAAAAGGCCTAGAGTTTTCACCCTAAGCCTTTGAAATCTTTGGAGCTGGAGATGGGACTCGAACCCGCGACCGGCTGATTACAAATCAGCTGCTCTACCAACTGAGCTACACCAGCAAAGAGCGGATATTATACACAATAATTTTGGCTTGCCTAGTGCTTTTAAATTATTTTTGTTTATAACGCAGCCAAGCCAGCGATGTTGTAACCGCAATCAACGTAAGTGATTTCACCGGTGATGCCGGATGCCAAATCGGAGCATAAAAATGCGGCGGCGTTGCCGACTTCTTCGATGCTGACGTTGCGTTTTAGCGGTGCGGTGTCGGCGGCTTTATTGAGCATGGCTTTAAAGTTGTTGATGCCGGAGGCCGCTAAAGTGCGGATCGGGCCGGCGGAGATGGCGTTGACACGGATGCCTTCCGCGCCTAGGGCCATTGCCATGTAACGGACGTTGGCTTCCAGGCTGGCTTTGGCTACGCCCATGACATTGTAGTTAGGGATGGCACGTTCTGCGCCCAGATAGGTCAAGGTCAAGAGCGATCCGTTACGGCCTGCCATCATGGCGCGTCCGGCTTTTGCCAGGGCGGTGAAGCTGTACGAGCTGATGTCATGGGCGATGCGGAAATTGTCGCGGGTGGTGGCGTTGACATAATCGCCGTCTAACGCGTCACGCGGGGCGAAAGCGACCGAATGCACGATGCAGTCCAAGCCATCCCATTGTTTGCCCAATTCGACGAAAACATTGTCGATATGTTCATCATGGCTGACATCGCATTCAATAATGATGGAAGAATTGCATTCTCCCGCCATTTCCACCACGCGGCTTTCCAGCTTCTCGTTTTGAAAGGTAAACGCCAGTTCAGCACCTTCACGGTGCATAGCTTGTGCAATACCCCAGGCAATTGAGCGATTACTCGCCAAGCCAACTATCAAAACCCGTTTACCTTGCATAAAACCCATGTTATCTCCCTCATATTTTTGTTGTTAAAATAGCCCAAAGTATCCATGAGCTATTTATTGATGTCCAGTTTTTTATCAGTCTATAACGGGTTATGCCGGATATAAAACGGCGGGGTGGCAATGTCCAACCAGCCGGTTATAAAAATAGGGTTCATGATTCGCTTCAAACGCATACTTTCATAAGATGGGCTTTATTTTTCCTTTCATAATCCCAATAATTTAGACGGGCTTTTGCCTGCTTCTTTTGTGCCATCCTTGATGGTTATTGTGTAAGATGCTGTAAAACTCTTTTAAGACCTAAGAACACTATGCAAAAACAACTGACTACCCGGGACTGGATCCTCTATTCGTTACTTAGCTTGATGATACTCATGCTGTTGCTGGCGATGTACCAGATTGACCGGCAATGGCTAAAGCTCACAGAGATGCAAACCGCCATATCGGAACAGGCCAAGACTATGCGCGAGCTGCGCAACGGAATGCTTTCCAGCCCAATACAAACCACATCGGAAGCCAACCCATCAGTAAGCAAAGGCATTGCTCCCGCCTTCAATAGGGCCTATGCAGCCACCCGCCAACCAGATTATGCACAAGGCGACTGGTATGTGGAGGCTTTCGGCACGAATCTTAAAACCATTACGCCCTTAGTTTCCTCCGATTTGTATGCTTCAAATGTGCAAGGCAATGTTTTGGAAAGTTTGATCACCCGTAATCCTGACACCTTGGAATGGGAGGGTTTGATCGCCAAAAGCTGGAAGATTAGTGATGATGGCTTGGTGATCAGTTTCCAAATGCGTGATGATGTCCGTTTTTCGGATGGGGAACCGCTGACGGCGGAAGATGTGGTGTTTACCTTTGGCTTTATTATGACTGAGGCTATCCAGGCACCACGGGATAGGGCGTATCTGGAAAAAATTAAAGACGTCAAAGCCAATGGCAACTATGAGGTAGTGTTCGCTTTTAAAGAGCCTTATTTTGAAGCGCTGTCATTAGCTGGCGGTATGTCTATCCTGCCCCAACACTTTTATTCAAGCTATTTAAAAGAACCACAAAAATTCAACGAATCCAAAGGCTTGTTGTTAGGTAGCGGGCCTTACAAATTAATCGACCCCAAAAACTGGACGCCCGACAAAGGCAATGTGGAACTGGTCCGCAATGAACGCTATTGGGGCGACGTGCAGCCTTCGTTCAACCGTATCCTGTGGAAAATCATCCAGAACGATAGCGCCCGCTTGACGACTTTCCGCAATGGCGATGTCGATTCCTACTCCGCCCGTCCGGTCGAGTACCAAGAACTGAAAAAAGACACCCAGATTATCGGCAAAAGCCAAAATTTTGAGTACATGCCGCCCGTGGTGGGTTATAGCTACATCGGCTGGAACGAAGAACGTGGCGGCAAACCTACGCGCTTTGCAGACAAGCGCGTCAGGCAAGCGATGACGTATCTGACTGACGTTAGCCGTGTGATCAAGGATATTTTTCTGGATTATGCAGAGCCTGCGCTTAGCCCGTTCAGCAACACCAGCAAGCAACACGACAATATGCTTAAGCCCTATCAATTTGATTTGGATAAGGCCAAAAGCCTATTGAAGCAAGCCGGTTATGAAGACCGCAACAGCGATGGTGTCTTGGAAGATAAGGCGGGGCAAGCTTTTGAATTTAAATTGACTTATCTCGAATCCAACGAAGACACCAAGCGCATGGTGCTGTTGCTGAAAGACTTGTACGCCCGCGCCGGTGTATTGCTGATCCCGTTCCCGCAAGAATGGCCGGTGATGCTGGAAAATATCGATAAAAAAGATTTTGATGCGATCACGCTGGGCTGGACTAGCGGGATAGAAACGGATTTATACCAAATGTTCCACAGTATCCAGGCGGCCAGCAAGGGTGATAATTTTGTCGGTTACAAAAATCCGGTGCTGGACAAGTTGATTGATGAAGCGCGGCGCACCGTTGATGAAGGTAAACGTATGCCTTTATGGCAACAAGCGGAACGGATCATTTATGAAGACCAGCCTTATACTTTTCTGATGCGCCGCAAAAGCTTGTTGTTTGTCGACAAACGTATCCATAACTTGCAAATGACCAAGCTGGGTCTGAATCTGGGTTCATTGCCTATGGAAAATTATGTACCCCTCGCCCAGCAAAAATATACGCAATAAACGGAGGGATGCCGGATGTTGACTTATTTACTGCGTCGCTTGCTGCTGATGATCCCCACGCTATTGGGGATCACCGTCTTGGTGTTTACCGTGATGGCAATGTCGCCAGGCGGGATCAGCGCGCAAACCCTGATCGGTGGCATGGACATGAAACCCCAGGAAAAACAGGCGTTATTGAATTACTACAATAAACGCTACGGGCTGGATCAGCCCGCACCGATACAATATCTGCGTTGGTTGAACAACGTTTCCCCCATTGGTTTTGTCACCGATGCACAAGGCAGGCGCGGCGAGTTTTCGTTCACCAAGGGCATGGATTTAGGCACGAGTTTCCAGTATGGGCGGCCCGTTTCGGACATTCTTGCAGAACGGATCCCCATCACGCTGCTACTTAATCTGGTCACGATTCCGTTCACTTATGCGATTGCGATTCTGGTCGGGATGAAATCCGCCACCCAGCGCGGCAGTTTTTTTGATGTGGGTACGGGCATGTCGATGCTGGCCTTATGGTCTATCCCGACCATGCTGGCTGGCGTGTTGTTGCTGGGTTTTTTTGCGAATATCCAGCATTTCCAATGGTTTCCCACCGCCGGTATCAGCAGCCGCGAAGCCCAAGACATGCCGTTTTTGCCACATTGGAACGAAACGGGGTTTGTTTGCGGATTTCTGCTGGATAGGATCTGGCATCTGGTGTTGCCCGTGATTTGTTTGTCCTACGGCAGTTTCGCCGCGCTGGCGAAACTGACGCGGACATCGATATTGGAAAACCTGCATTCTGATTACGCCCGGACCGCCCGCGCCAAGGGCCTGGCGGAAAATGACGTGTTGTGGCGGCATGTATTCCGCAACTCTTTGTTACCGCTGATTACGGTATCGGCAGGCTTGTTGCCTAGCCTGTTGGCGGGGTCATTGATTGTCGAACATATTTTTAGCATAGACGGCATGGGGCAACTGGCCGTGGAAGCCGTCAAAGGCCGGGACCGCGAACTTGTGCTGTCTATAACCTGGGTCAGCGGCTTCCTGACCCTGATCGGCTATTTGATCGCCGATTTTTGTTACACCTTGGCTGACCCACGGGTGAATTATGACTAAAGACCCCGCCAACCGTGAATCTTTTGGCGCCAGCATCTGGCGTAAAACCTTAGCAGGCGTAGGCGTAAAATTTGCTTTTGCCTGGGTGGGATTATTGGTGTTTGGTGCTGTATTTGCGCCTTTTCTAGCAAACTCCGCCCCGTTGTTGATGTACAAAAATGCTGCCATCTCCGCACCGGTGTTGCAATATTTGTCCGTAGAAGATGCCTGGGTACTGGCGATGTTTTTCATCGTCTGCTTGCTCCAGCGGCTGCGCTTAAGCACAGGCAAGCGCATCTTGCTATTTTTGTTGGGAGGCGTTGTTGCCGCCCTGCTTGCCAATCTGTTCGTCAAACCGCCGGTATTGGTGATTTATGATGATTTCCGCACCGCCGCTTATACCGACGTAGATTGGCGGATCATGCCGCCTATCCCCTATGCACCGACCGATTATTTGCGTGATTTAGGCAGCAAAGGCTTGGAAGCGCCTTTTGAAACGAAAGGACGAGTCCATCTGCTGGGAACCGAAGAAAATGGTGCGGATGTGTTGAGCCGGATGATCCATGCTTGCCGGATTTCCCTGAGCATAGGCTTTATCGCTTCCGGCATTGCCTTATTGATCGGTGTGGTGGTGGGTGGTTTGATGGGCTATTTTTCCGGTATTGTCGATATGCTGGGCATGCGCTTGGTGGAAATATTTGAAGACATCCCCACCCTATTCCTGTTGCTGACGTTTGTGGCGTTTTTTGGCCGTAATCTATACATGATGATGGTGATTATCGGTGTCACCAGTTGGTCAGGATACGCCCGTTATGTGCGGACAGAATTTTTGAAATTACGCAAACAGGATTATGTACAGGCGGCGGTGGCGGGTGGTTTGCCCTTAAGTTCCATTCTGTTCCGGCACATGTTGCCGAACGGGGTCGCGCCCTTGCTGGTGGCGGTGAGTTTTGGCGTAGCCAGCGCCATCTTGTCGGAAGCGACGCTGAGTTTTCTGGGCTTAGGCGTGGTTGACGCGCCGTCATGGGGGCAAATGCTGGATCAAGCGGTCAAATCCTCGACGTTTAACTGGTGGATGGCGGTATTCCCTGGCGGGGCGATTTTCATGACCGTATTCGCCTATAACTTGATCGGCGAAGCCTTCCGCGATGCGATTGATCCCAAACTATCGCGCCTGTCGGAGGAAAGCTGATGGGCCAGGCATTGCTGGAGGTACGCAAGCTCAGAACGTTTCTGCAATCTGGCAATCGAGAAGTCAGGGCGGTAGACGACATCAGTTTCAGCATTCCCAAAGGCGAAACTTTTTGTCTGGTCGGTGAATCAGGCAGCGGCAAATCAGTCAGTGCGCTATCGGTGATACGCCTGTTACCGGAAGGGATAGCCTCGCATCCTAGCGGCGAGATCCTGTTTAATGGTAAAGACTTATTAACTTTGGATGATGCAGGGATACGCGCCGTCCGCGGCTCACAAATCGCCATGATTTTTCAAGAGCCAATGACCTCGTTGAATCCGGTGCTAAGCATAGGCGAACAAATCACCGAAGCCCTGCAACTACACCATCCCGATATGAGCGATGCCGAGGCTGAGCAACGGACGATTGCCGCTTTGGAACAGGTGCAAATACCCCATGCTTCCGACAGGTTCCGCAATTATCCGCATCAATTGTCCGGCGGACAACGGCAGCGCGTGATGATAGCGATGGCTTTGGCCTGCGAACCCCAATTGCTGATTGCCGACGAACCCACCACCGCACTGGATGTGACGGTGCAGGCCGAAATTCTGCGGTTGATGCGCAAACTACAAGACGATACCGGCATGAGCATGTTGTTCATCACCCACGATTTTGGCGTGGTCGCGCAAATGGCGCAGTGGGTCGGCGTGATGCAACAGGGTAAATTGGTGGAAGTGGGGGCCAGCACTAGCGTCTTACGCAAACCGCAGCATCCTTACACACAGCAATTACTGGCGGCACTGCCTGAGAATTTGGCAAAGCCGTCCAGTACAGCACCGTCTTATCAGCTTTCAGGGCAAGGGATAGTCACCGACCAATCGCCGCTAGTGCAAATCAGCGGGCTAAAAGTATGGTTTCCAATACAGAAAGGCTTGCTACGGCGCACCGTCGATTATGTCCGTGCCGTAGACGATGTTTCATTGGCTATTCCGCAAGGCCAAATCGTCGCGCTGGTCGGCGAATCGGGTTGTGGTAAAACCACCCTTGGGCGGGCGGTGTTGCAACTGGAAAAGCCAACTGCCGGCAACATCAAGATAGACGGACAAGAATTGACCGGACTTTCCGCCCGCGAATTGCGCCCCTTGCGGCGAAAAATGCAGATCGCCTTCCAAGACCCGCAATCTTCTTTAAATCCACGCATGTTGGTCGAGACCATGCTGACCGAACCGATGAAAGTTCATGGCATCGGTGCGGATAATGAAGAGCGTATCGAACTCGCCAGCCAGATTTTGGAAAGCGTGCAACTACACCGTGATTTTCTGTGGCGTTACCCCCACGAATTTTCCGGCGGACAACGGCAACGCATCGGTTTGGCGCGGGCATTGGTGCTGAATCCAGAATTCATCGTCTGTGACGAAATCACCAGTGCCTTGGATGTCTCGGTACAGGCAGAAATTTTGCAGTTATTGTTGAGTATCCGGCAACAGCGTAATTTGACCCTGTTGTTCATCACCCACAACATTGGGGTAGTGGAATATCTAAGCGACCAAACCGTGGTGATGTACAAAGGCAAGATCGTGGAGCGGGGCGAAACGGGGCGGGTTTGTAAATCGCCACAGCATCCTTATACCCAAAAACTGCTGGCTGCTGTGCCTAGGTTATTGATTTAACAATTTTAATACATCACGCAACCACGCTGAAGCCTAAGTGAAGCCTAAACTGTTTTAGTTTAGGCTTAAGGACATTGATATTTTCGAGCTTAACTCTGCTCTTCTTCTATCATCGCCGGCAATGGTGCAATCTTCTGCTCAACACCGCAAATCGCCCTGTTCAAAATACCCAGATTTTTTTCTTCGATGATTTGGATGCCCATGACATAAAAAATCGGCATCCACAGCGGATTGATGATGATGCCGCCCAAAACGCTTTTCCAGGTACGCTTGACGTTTTTTAACATATTGTAAGAATCAACCAGCGGTGGCATGGGATGTTCTGCAAACACTGCGGCTATTGGGCGCAATACCGCTTTGTCACGTCGTTCAAGTTGCACCATCGCTGCGTGGAACTTGCGTTCCATATCATGATAATTTTTGCGGGCGAAACCCGAAGAAATGGCAAACGTTAGTGCCACCAGCGGCAAAAGCACTGTTGGCGGAGCAACTGGCGCAAAAGTAGATGACAGCATAACTAAACATAAACCCAACATGAGCATATCTTCACCACGTTCAACATCTTTATCAATGGCTTTGATAATCGTAACAACCGGCTCATCAACGGAATTATCCAAATAAGATTTAGTTTTTGACATAAGGCATACTCCTTAAAGCACATGCTGTTTGGTATAACCACAGAACCTGTAAATGTCAAATGCTTAAAATTGACATTTGCTAAAATTAAAATGAGTATAAAAATTACGTTTATACATTGACAAAAAATCTATGTAATTTATAGCCATTGTAAGATGCTCTATTGAAACAATTAATATATCCCAATCAATCACACGCCCCATTACCCCCCGAACAAACTGTAAATCCCATTTCTTCCCGTGCTATGCTAAACATTAGCCTTTAACCAATTAGAATAAACTATGGAAACATATCTCGTCGGCGGTGCGGTGCGTGATAAATTGCTGAAGCTTCCCGTGACTGAAAACGATTGGGTGGTGTTGGGCGAAACGCCGGATAGCTTGTTGAAACTAGGATTCCGCCCTGTAGGTAAGGATTTTCCGGTATTTTTGCATCCAGAAACCCAGGAAGAATACGCCCTGGCGCGGACGGAACGGAAAACCGCACACGGTTATAAAGGATTTAGTGTCTACAGTGCGCCAGACGTGACGCTGGAAGAGGATTTAATCCGCCGTGATTTGACAATTAACGCTATGGCGATGACAGCGGACGGTCGCGTGATTGACCCTTACCACGGCCAACGTGATTTGGAATTGCGCGTGTTCCGCCATGTCTCGCCGGCCTTTGCCGAAGACCCGGTGCGGATTCTGCGGGTTGCGCGTTTTGCCGCCCGCTACAGCATCTTGGGATTTACCTTGGCACCAGAAACCCTCGAACTGATGCAAAGCATGGTGGATGCCGGGGAAGTCGATTATCTGGTCTCCGAACGGGTATGGGCGGAATTGTTTAAGGCATTGAACGAAAGGACACCAGTGGCTTTTTTCACGACCCTGAAAGTGTGTGGCGCGTTGGCGAGGATTTTTCCTGAACTGGATAATTTGTTCGGTGTGCCGCAACCTGCGAAATACCATCCTGAAATTGATACGGGCATCCATAGCCTGATGTGTTTGGAACAGGCGGCGTTATTGTCCACCAGCCCCGAAGTCCGCTTTGCCGCCTTGGTGCATGATTTAGGCAAGGCTTTGTCACCGAAAGAAAATTTGCCACATCATTACGGTCACGAAACCAAGGGCTTACCTATTTTAGAGGCGATGTGCGAACGTTTACGGATTCCCAATGCCTTTAAAACCTTGGCGCAACAGGTCATGCAATATCACACGCATTGCCACAAAGCCGCTGAATTGCGTCCAAACACCTTGACTGATACATTGGCGGCCTTGGGTGCATTTAAACCCGCCAACGGCTTGGAACAATTTTTATTGGCCTGCGAAGCGGATGCGCGGGGACGCACCGGCCTTGAAAATCAGCCTTATCCGCAAGCGGATTTGTTCAGGATTGCAGCCAACGCCGCCGTTTCTATCGATATTTCCGATATTGTCAATGGCACTTTGCAAGGTGCAAAAATCGGCGCAGCAATACGCCAATTAAGAATCCAATCGGTCACCGAAGCTCTCCAAGCTTACAAATCGTTATAAAATAACTGTAAAATTATATCCCCCGTACAAGCACCAAGTACACGAAGATATTGCATAAAACTTCGTGCTGTTTGTGTGCTTTATGACGAACTTAAAAAACCAATTAAACCAAAACCTAACGCTATGCCAACTTTTGATATTGTTTCCGAATTTGATAAACACGAAGTAAAAAATGCCATCGACCAAGCCAGCAAAGAAGTGGACACGCGCTTTGATTTTAAAGGCACGGATTCTTCAGTGGAGCTGGCCGATGAAAAAATCGTGATGATTTCCGAATCGACCTTCCAATTGCAGCAAATTTTCAGCATCGTCTGCGCCAAATTGAGCCGGCGCGGGATTGATATTGCCTGTATGGAAGTCGGTGATGCCAAAGGCAGCGGCAAGTCGATGCGCCAGGAAATCACCTTAAAGCAAGGCTTGGATTCGGTGCTGGCGAAAAAAATCGTCAAACTGATCAAAGATAAAAAATTGAAAGTACAAGCGGCGATCCAAGGCGAACAAGTGCGCGTGACCGGAAAAAAACGCGATGATTTACAGGAAGTGATCCAAATGTTGCGTGAAGAGAAATTAGAAAGACCGTTACAATTTGAAAATTTTCGGGATTAAGCCGGCATTATGTAGCAAATGCACAAAGCCCGGCCACTTAGTCTTTTGACAATTACCAGCTAGACCTTTCAGGTTTTGAAAACCTGAAAGGTCTTAAGCCACGAATTGTGTTATGCACATCCCTAAGCGAATATTTTCGCCACCACCTTCAATCACATTGGCATTGATTAACCACTGAAACTTCATTAGCCACCCAGCCCAATTGATTGGAAGTTAGCTTAAACAACATTTCTAGACTTCAACCATTGGGCTATTTGTTGTTTACTGTGAAAATGCAGGACAAATACCGCAAGACAACATGAAAATCATCCCCGTCCTAGATCTGAAAAATAACCAAGTCGTCCATGCCAGGCAAGGCGAACGCGAGCATTACCAGCCTATTTGTTCCCAATTATGCCGGTCAGCAGATATTTTTGAGGTCATTCCGGCATTTTTGAGTTTGGCGGATTTTGATACTTTTTATATCGCGGATTTAAATGCGATCACCCAGCAGGGCGGTCACGACGGCTTGCTTGCGAAGGTGTTGGCGGCTTTTCCTGAGATTACGTTTTGGGTGGATAGGGGGTATCAGCGAACGGATTTAACGCCGGGTCCAGACAATTATCTGCCGGTGTTAGGCAGTGAATCTTATGACGGCCCTTCTCTACATGAATTGGCGGCTTTTCAGAAGCGGTTTGTTTTGTCGCTGGATTATTCGGCAAGCGGTCAGCCATTGGGGGCGGCGGGCTTGTTTACGGAAGCTGATTATTGGCCGGAAAATATAATCATCATGACGTTGGCGCAGGTTGGCAGGGGTAAGGGGCCGGATTTGGCACGGCTGGCACAGTTTTGCAGTGCTTATCCTGATTTTAATTTTAATTTTATTGCGGCGGGCGGTGTCAGGAACCTTGCGGATTTACAGGCATTAAGCAATTTGGGTGTCAGGCAAGCAATGGTCGCAAGCGCATTGCACTCAGGGGCAATCGGACGCAAGGATTTGGCAAATTTGGTAGTCCTGCAATCGGAATGATTTGTAAAAAGTCAAGCCTACCGATTTATTGGGTCGAATGCCCGTACTTCAAGGCGTACGGTCATCGCAATATTTTATTGACAAATCTATTATCATTCCGATTGC
>NZ_JAQTZU010000045.1 GCF_028687615.1 Methylovulum sp. | reverse complement strand
TGCCGTTTACGAGGAGCAGACCTGCGCCAGTAGCGTCGATTTCCTCAAGCGCGTTGTTCGAGCCGCGCCCATGAAAATCGTCAAGCTGCCCACTGACAATGGCACCCAGTTCACCGACCGTTTCACCGGCAAAGGCAAGCAGCCCAGCGGCCAACATGGCTTTGACCAGGCCTGTGCCGGACTCGGTATTGAACATCGCTTAAGTCCACCCCGCCACCCGCAAACCAACGGCATACCCTCTGGGGCACAAGTGGTGGAGCGTTTTAATGGACGGATCAGCGAATTGCTCAAGCAAACCCGGTTTAGCTCCGCCGAGGAATTGGAGAAGACCTTGCTCAGCTACCTGGTTATCTGCAACCATCATATTCCGCAACGCGCCATCAACCATCAAACGCTTATGCAAGCCGTCCAAAAATGGCAAGAAGATAAGCCTGAGTTGTTTGTTAAAAAGGTTTATGATCAGATGGGGCTTGACAGATGTGGTGGCACATGTGCTTGTTTCCTGTTTAGCAGTTTGATAATGTTCTTGTAAATACGCTTTTGCCCAGAACAACGGCCAGCTACGGATGGGTATATGATCGTACGGAACTATACAATAATGCAACCGACTATAATCAAAACATAAGGCTATCCTAACTTTTCAACACCTAGCCAAACCAGTAAAAGGCCACCAAATTCCAACGGTCTGACCCCTGCCGGATGTTGATACGGCGTCAAACTAGGATCGTCCAAATTCAAGCCCGTGACATAAGCCAACAGCAGCATGGCCGATGCCGCCCATGCCACCGGATTGCGGTGTACACAAGCGAACGGTAACAACCAGAGCAAATACCACGGGTTAATCACCGGAGAGACCAGCAATAAACCGCCCAGCAACAGGTCGGCGCGGGGCAGGGTGCGGTTTTCTTGCCGCCAGTACCGCCAGCCATACGCCAGAACCGCCGCCAGCAGCAAACCGCCCAACACCAGCTTGGACGGCAAGGGCGGCAACAGCAAACGCATCAGGCCGTATAAGGCCGAGTTGAACTCAAAACCGTCCGCAAACGCCTTGAGCCCTGCCGCATCGGTCGCCCCTTGCCACCAGAACGGCGCGTACAAGGCGGCAAAACCCAGCGCAAACGCCCGCCAAGCCCGCCATCGCCAGTTCAGCAACCAAAACGGCACCACCACCCACGCCGCCGCCTTGGCTGCCGCCGCCAACGCCAATAGCAAACCCGCCTGGATCAAGTATTTTCGTTGACCCGCCATCCAAGCCGCCATCAGTAATGCAGGCAGCAAACCATCCGGGTGGGCGGTGAAGGCAATCTCCTTGATGACCAACGGATTCCAGGCATACAGCAGCACTTGGCGGGGCGGGGCAAGTTTGAGCAAATGATGGATCAGCCACATATCAAGCAAACTTAACAATGCTTGCAAAGCCCACACCTGCCCACTGGCAAGCCGATGCGCCGCCAAAAACAGGTATTGGAAAGTCGGCGCATAAATGGTCGGGATGTCGGGGTGGTTGATTTGCCCTAAAATGGCATGCCACGATGTGGGGATGTTGGGGTCGGTAAAAAACGCTTCCGGCGCAATGCCGTAGGGCGAGCCGGATTCGGCAAAGCGGTAGCCATCCCATAAATAACGGAAGTAATCGTCTTCAAACAACGGCAAACCGAAGCAGCCGATGACGCGGAACAGGGTCGCCATCAGCAACACCTGTTTCGCCGTGGGCGGCTTGCCATGCGCAGCGGACGCATACGCCCAGCCATAACAGATAAAAGCGCTGGCCATTATCAATAAGAATATCGGCAACTGGCTGTTGTAGGGGCTACGGGAGAAAACCGCGAGGCCTAGGTAGCACAGGCTCAGGCCGAGGGTGGCGAGTTTTGTTGGCATCATATAAACGTTACGCGCATTCCCAAACTACCGCTTGGGAATGCGGGATGGGAAGCTCCGGCTTTCTGTCATTCCCGAAGCTGGAGCTTGGTAACCAGCATAAAGCTTTTTTCGTGTCTTTCGTGCCGTTCGTCGACACCCTGCTTTTTCTAGCATAAACACTATCAGCAGCAAAATACTCACGCGCCTTCACGCATCTGCACCGGCGAGGCGGGCAGTTTGTCCAGCATCACCGCGCCGTCAGAACGCAAGCGCCCGAACGTCAAGGTCCCGGTCGGGCAGCTACTGACGCAGGCCGAACAGCGTACGCATTGCGGGTCTTCCATCGGCTTGCCTTTGTTGGCGAAGGCCATTACGTCTATGCCTTGGTGGCAAACCGTGGTGCAGATGTTGCAAGAGATGCACTTGTCTTTGTCGGCAAAAATACGGAACTGGCTGAAACGGGCGTAAATGTGCATCAAGGCCGCCAGCGGGCAGAAAAAACGGCACCAGGTGCGTCCGCTGAAATGGAAATACAGCCCTAAGCCTAAAATACCCGCTAGGAAATAATCGACCACCTCGGCATAATTGAGCGGGATACCGAACAACTCGAATTGGTAAGCCGCCTGCAAAAATACCGCCGCTAAGCTGTCGCCAAGCGTTGTACCCGCACCAACCCAAGCGACAATACGCAATGCCAACAGCAGTAAGGCCATCGCTAAAATGACTTGCCCCGCCAAGTTCAGCTTGTTCCAAACCGGGCCGTGCGGCATTTTCGTGCGCTGCGCGTCGCCCAAGGTTTCCGCCAACGCGCCGCAGGAACAAATCCAGCCGCAGTACACGCCTTTGCCGTAGCGGTAGACCAGCCACGGCAACAGCACAAAGGTTTGCAAAAAACCAAGCGCCAACCAAGTGTAATTCGGTTGCTCGGTGAACACATTGGCGATGAACAAAGGCCAGGCCAAGATGAAGCCGACGCTACGCCAATATTCGCGGTTGCCGGTTTGGTCGCTGTACGGGAACAATTGGTCCGCCAGCCAGGCGGCCGCGCCGCTGTCGAACGCCCCGAATTCACCTGCTATCGGCAGCACCACGAACGGCAATAAAAACAACGGCACGGCCTGCACCGCCAGCAAACTTAGGGTTTGCCGACGGATGTACGGGGTCGGCGTGCGGGCGATGCGCCGCCAGCCAAATCCGGCGATGACCAGCGTATAGGCGAGTTCGTAGTAAAACCCCGTACTAGCCAGTGCCGGTTGCAGGGCGCGTAGCCACAGGTTATCGTCGGGCCAGGCGGAAAAATCTACATTGGCGGGGGTCAGGCCGTGTGCGAACAGCCAATCGAAGACGCTGCCGTTGCCGGATTTGCCGCTGTATAAAAACGCCACCAGCAGTAAAACCAAAGCCAAGCTGGCGAATTTGCCCGCCGACCACAGTCCGCGCACCGGAATGCCCAGCCGTTTGAGGAAGTCGATAGGGGCTTTGCGGCCTATCATCACGAATACGGCGTCGTTAGCCAAGGCAATCATTTGCTTGCCGGATTGCCGCAGATGCACTTGCTCTTCGGTGATGCTGACGACTTGGCTGGAAAATAGCATGTCCTCGCCCAATAAGGCTTGCGCTTTGGCGATATTGTCCGGTTTCGGGCGGCTAAACTCGCTGCCACGGTAGCTCAGCGTCACCTGTGCCCCCGCTTCGAACAAGCTGATGGCGGTTTCCAGGGCAGAATCGCCGCCGCCCACCACCAGCACTTTACGGCCCTGGTAATCGTTAGGGTCAAACAAACGGTTATGGACTTTGGCCAGCCCTTCACCCGGCACGTTCAGTGTTGAGTGTTCGCCGTTGCGCCCGGTGCAGACCAGCACCCGTTTGGCGTAAGCGTTGCCTTGCTGGTCGTTGAATTGCAAGACTAAACGTTTATCGTCACGGACGATGCTTTCGACCCGCCGTAACTGGAATTGGATATTGGCGGCGACGGCTTGTTGCTGTAGTTCTTTCAGCAAGGCTTCCTTGCGGGTGGCGGTCAGTTTAATGTCGCCAGCGGGTTGGAAGGCTTTCGGATAAGTGTAAATCGGTTTTCCGTTGGTGAAATTGGCGATGGTGGCAAACGGTTCCGAAGCTTCGTAAATGACGAACTTCAAGCCTGCCTTGTACGCCGCCAAGGCCGCTGACAAACCCGCGACCCCGCCGCCGATGATCGCCAAATCATACGTGTCGGGGTGTTTTTTGCACGGCTCCTGAAACGCTTGTTCGTCAATAAACGCCTGCACCGCCTTGGCGCCGGAATCGACGGCGAATTTCAATAAAGGGATGCCCAGCAAATCACCGGCAATACGGATGCCGCTGACGGCGGTCAAACCAGCAGGGCCGGTTTCCGGCAACGGTTCAGGGATGCCCGCAGGCCAACGCAGATGCAGCCAGCGGGCGTAAGATTTTAGTAGGTTCATGGGCAGTGCGGTGACCGGGTAGATAGGTGGTAAAGGGATGGGGGTAAGAGACAAGTTCAGCAATTCTCATTATGACACCTAGCATAGTGGCTAGGTGGTGCTGGGATTGCGCTATCGCTTCATCCCAGCCTACGTCACTGTTGGCACAAGCCAGTTCCGGCTAAGTTTGACGGTTGTCCGGTTCATCATGGCAAACGATGGGACGGTAGTGACGGTTCGTTATGCCACAAACTGCCCCGCCATTGCCGCCAGCGTAAGCGCATGACCATGCCCAGCATACCGATGACCGCGCCGAACACCCCGCGCACCGTGCCGCTGATTTTAGACTTGCCCAGCCGCACCAGACAATCCACTGGCGTTTCGACAATCGTAAAATCCAATTGCAACGCTTTGACCTGCATTTCCACCGTCCAACCATACGTGGTGTCCTGCATCCCTAAGGCTTGCAAGGCAGGATGGCGGATGGCGCGGAACGGCCCCAAATCGCTGACCTTTGCCGACCAAAGTAGGCCAATGATCGCCGCCACCCCTGCCGTGCCGACTTGTTGCGCCCAGGTCATTGCCCCGGCCTGAATATAACCTAAGGTGCGCGAGCCGATGACCAAATCGGCGCCCTTGGCAATAGGCGCCAGCAAATAACCGACTTGCCGGGCATTGACCGAGCCGTCGCCATCGACAAACACCACCACATCAGTCGCTTTGATATGGGCGATAGCCGCCAAACACGCCGCGCCGTAACCACGCCGTGGCTCAAACACCACGCTGGCCCCGGCGGCTTGCGCCAAGGCGGCGGTGGCATCGTTGGAACCATTGTCGGCGACGATGACAGCATCCACCAAGGGCCTACCGGAGAAATCTTGCAAAGCCAACAAGTTACCGACGACTTGGGCTATTGCCTGCTCCTCGTTCAAGGCCGGGATGATGGCGGTGATATGCAAATTTTGGTACATAGCCCACCCACCTAAAAACCGAAACCCAGATTGATACCCGCCAAATCATGGTAGGACGTATTGCGCCCGTCCACGACCCCGGCATAGACCACCGTGACCGACGTGGTGGGGGTCAGTTGATAACTGAGGTTGCCGCCTAAAATTTGATAATCCTCTTTCACACCGGGAAACCGCGCAAAGGTGAAACCGGGTGCGCCAATGTCGATGCCGCTTAAGGATTCCTGCACTTGGTAGTTGACGCCGATACTGGTTTTGGCATTGATGGAATAATTGGCCTTCAAGCTGGCAAAAAAATTGTCCGGCACTTGGCCTTCCAACGTGCGGTAACCGATTTGGCTGGACAAGGAAATGCCGTTCTCGAAAAACCGTCCGATCAAGGCCGAAAATTCGCCGCCTGATGCGCCGTCGCCAATGGCATTTAACGCCCCGACCTGATAATCGCCACGGATAATCCCGCCAGCCCGTAATGTGACCGTCAGCGGCGCGTCGATCAATTCATCCAAAACCCGCCAGCGCGCGCCAATATTAGTGTCGGTTAAACCGTCGAGATTAGCCCCGAAGGGTGCCGGGCCGTCCGCAGGTGTGCCAATAAATTCGGTGGACGAATAACCCAAACTGGCATCTAAGGCAAGACTGTCACTTAAGCCATATTCGCCATAGAAATTTACGGTGTGCTGGGACAAATCGGCAGGCAATTTGACCAGTTTGTTGCCCATAAAAAAACGGTCGGTGGTTTGGTAAACATAAGACACCGAGCCATTGATGGCGCCAGGTTCGGGCAGCCAAGGGTTGCTGTCGGCCTGTGCGGCCTGTGCCGCCGCCCATAGTGCCAAGGCCGTGAAAATACTTTGTTTGCTCATGGTCTTTTCCCCGTTAATCCAGTTTATAGCGGCGTTTCAGATACACGGCAACCGCGCCGCGCTCGGTTTCTGACAGTTTCTGCGCCAATTCACTGGCTTTTGCCAGTTGCGCGACCAATTCGGCAGCCTTGGCCTCATCTATATCTTGACCGGCAAGCGGGCAACTGGAACACGCCAATTTGTGGTAAAACGCCGACTTGCCCAAATGGTAGGTTTGGTTGGCTTGGTCGCCGCCGCTGATGCTGTAAGAGCCGGAGGCAAGCGCCGAACTGGCGGCGGCCCAGCCAATCGCCAGTACGGTTAATTGAATAGCGGATGTTTTCATAGCTTTTCCCAAATTAAAAAAGACGTTGATCGGCAAGATCGGAAGCCATTATCGGCGGCGACTATCACGAAAATATCACGGAATAATCAAATAAATGTGATTAGCCAAGCCGTCATTTTGTCCTGATAATCCGCCCCGACACCACGCATTGGCGAAGGAGACAAAGATGAATATCAGCACCTTGGGCTTTCCTGCCTATGAACAGGCCAAATTGGCCAAGCTATTGCCGCTGGGCAAAAACCGGGCTTATCACCTGCAAACACTTGAGGACGGCAATTTGCCTACCGTCGTGCTGGTGTTTGGCGAAGAACATTTGGCGCATCCGGCCTTAACACAGGCGACGGACGGTTCCGGCTGCGCCATCGCCGTGGTTTCAGCCAAGCCGCCTAGTGGCGGGCAATTGCACATCCCCTATCCCCATACGCGCCAACTTAAGGAAAAGCACGTCATTCCGGCATACCCTCTGGGCCACAAGTGGATTGCCGGAGCCGTTAGACCGCGAATCGAATCCAGATGCCACGGATGGCAATAGCTACAAGCACATCCATGTGTTCTGGATGTCGGCAATCCACTTGTGGCCCAGAGGGTATGCCGACATGACGACTTTCCATGCAATTGCAGCGTACTATAGACACTGAATTGGCGCGTATGCCGCATCGCCCCCGTGCTGGACTTGCCCGACTTGATCCGCCACCAACGCGAGTACGGCAAACTCAACCGCCATGCCCTAACCGCCACCGCGCCAAAACTGCCGCTAATCTTGGTGGTGGATGATTCCTTAAGCGCGCGCCAAACCACCGCCGACACGCTACGCGACAACGGCTTCCGGGTCATCACCGCCGTCGATGGCGTGGACGCGCTCAAACAACTGCAACATGCCCGCCCGGATATGCTGGTCACGGATTTGGAAATGCCGCGCATGAACGGCCTGGAGCTAACTGCTTTACTAAAAAGCCAAGTGAACAGTAAAACCTCATCGGCGGGTTTGTTGTATTGGGCACTGGGCTTTTGTGGCTCAGGTATTTTAATGAGGTGGCCCTGCGGTTCTCCCCTGTCAACAAACTGTCCGCCGTTATCGGTGGGATCAACCATACGCCAAAAAGCATCGAGCAAGGTTTTATAACTGATCTTGTCAGGATCATGATAAACTTGGACGCTTTCCACATGCCCCGTACTACCACTGGAAACCGCTTCGTATTTCCTATAGGTCGTTTGCCCTGAGCGTTAAAAAAATCGGATTTATCGGTCACATTTGATCGGCATAATCCGTCTAATGTTATTCAAGGCTGCGATTTCCAAAGCCCTAAATTGAAGAGAATAACAATGAGCAATTCAGAACAAATCATTAGCGCCGTCAATACGATGGCTTTGGCAATGGCGGAAGGCCGTTTGGACGATGTGCTGTCCGCTTATGAAGCTAATGCCACGTTGGTGGTGCAACCGGGCATGAACGCCTCAGGCTCTGGGCTGCGCGAAGCCTTCCAGAGTTTCATCGCCATGCAACCGAAGTTTGCCATGCCCGAACATGAAGTCATTGAAGCGGGCGACATCGCCCTACATATCGCCCCGTGGACAATGACCGCAACAGACCCCGTGAGCGGCAATCCGATTGAACAAGGTGGTTTATCTTTAGCCGTGTTCCGCCGTCAGCCCGATGGCCATTGGCTGATGATCATCGACAATCCGCATGGTTCGGTATTGCTCGGTGGCTAAATTGAAACACTGTTGAAGGCTCAGCCATTCTGATGGTTAGGGACACAAGCCCAGGCTTGTGTCCTAAAGTCAGATTGTGCCGGAAGGCTTTGCCGCATTAACCCAATTCAAAAAAGGAGAACCTTTGCCTAAGCCCGCTGAACCCCAAAATTCTGAACCGTTAGAACATACCGTGCGCCGCGCCCAACAAGGCGAGCGTGCGGCCTTGGATGCCGTTGTCCGCGCCATCCAGCCCGATGTCCATAAGCTCGCCCTGCGATTTTTGTGCTGCCCGCACGATGCCGAAGATGCCGGACAAGAAATCCTGATCCGTGTCATCACGGGCTTAAGCACTTTCCGTGGTGACAGCAGCTTCCGTACTTGGGTGTACCGCGTTGCCAGCAACGCCTTGCTAAATTTGCGCCCGCAACGCTTGGAACAACAAGGCTGGGATTTTGCCGGCTTCGCCGCCGATTTAGCACAGGGCTTGGCCGACGAGGATGACCATCTCCATGAGAGCGTACTGTTAGAAGAGGTGAAAATCGGCTGTACCTTGGCAATGTTGCAATGCTTGGACAGAGGCCATCGGCTGGCTTACATCGTGGGCGAGATTATGGAGCTGGATCACAGCCAAGCGGCGGCCGTGCTGGGTATCGCCCCCGCCGCGTTCCGCAAGCGCCTGTCACGGGCGCGGGCGGACATCGTCGCATTCATGCAAGGTTATTGCGGTTTGGTCAATCCCGACAATGCCTGCCGTTGCCATAAACGGGCCAGGACGGCCATCACCTTGGGCAGGGTCGATGCCGCACACTTGCAGTTTGCCAGCTCGCCGCAACAAGCCCGGCAATTCCCGCAGGTGTTGGCGCACATCCGGCAATTGGAGGCGGCTAGAATGGCTGCGGCGTTGTACCAATCGCATCCAGAGCCCAGGCAAGCCAACGACATTGACCAGTGGCTCAAGCAGTTGCTGGACGAGGGAATTCAGGCGTATTAGACGGCGCGTTGCCATACCCATTGGCAATGCGGGATATGGGTTCAGGGTAGCCATGTTGGTGGCCTTATACAAATCACATTTAATTGAATTTTCCGTGATTATTTCGTGATGTTTGGCTGGGCACAATAGCCCTGCCTCAGCCAATCGACCGGTTGATGGGCAAATCCTTTAATCTGATCCGGAGCATGCAAGATGAAATTCAGCAAAAAAACGAATGTGTTGGCCACCGCCCTGTTAGCCACACTAGCCACTACGGCCTTTGCCGAGGGCTTGGGCGATAACGTGATCCCCGCGCCGCCTTCTATTGGTTCAGTCGTGCCATTGACCTATTTTGGCCCGGCGCCTTCCAGTGTGAACCCCAGCTTTATCGGCCCGCACCAGTTATTGACGGCGGGCAAGGTCAACATCAACCGCCTGACCGTCACCTTGCCGTTGTATAAAGCGGTGTCACCCGAAGGCGAGACGTATTGGTATGTGTTGACCGACAGTAATGACCAGGCCAATTCTGAAGCCTTGGGCCTGAATTTTTCCGGCAAGCTGACTTATGCCGAGACCGGGCGTGGCGTGCGTCATGCGACGCAACAGTTTGACGGCAGCGTCAAATTTACGACCGCACAAGCAGGCGTTGATTTTGCCCCCAGGTTTAAATTAGTGCCGGGTGACGCGCCTAACCTGTTCCCGCCTAAAGAGTTCAAACCCGGTTCAATTGGTCAGGAGAATTACAGCCCGTTGATGAAAATCGACAATGTCGGCGGCTATATTTACAACGCCCCGATAGTCGCCAAAGGCACTGAGGAACAACTCAATGCCTTTTGCAATGCAAATCCCGACAAACGCTTAGTCCATGATAAAACCCGCCGGATATGCCCCGCCGAAGGCACGGTCGAATTAAAGCTGACTCTAGGTTTCACCTTCTCGCGCCCCTTGCTGTATTTGAGCCTGGAAGCCAGCCATGAGTTGCCTGCCACGATGGAAGGCGCCACCTATGCGCCAGGTTTGCAGGATATTGGGGTGGGCCGTGATGACAGCGCGTTTAGTGCAGTTGAACGTCTGTTTGCCGTTACCAATGGTCAAATCGGCAAAAACAACCCGCAACGACAAGGCTTTAACAGTGCTTTGGCAGGTGATGGCAACGCCTTAAACGTCTTGGGCGGTATTCCAACCGTCGCGACCGATTACAGCCCTTTATGGGATGTGAATGCGGTTGAATGGACGGCGGATGCCATCAAAAAAGGCTACCGTTCGCGCGTACTTGGCGAGTTTGAACTATTGGGCTTGGTGCAACAGGGTTGGTTGACCGGACCTGGTGGCGCGAAATTCGGCTCAACTGGCTTTATTGTCAATTGCCCGCCGGTTATGCGCTTACTGTAAGTTTTTCCAATTTATTTACAAAGCCATTGCCACTGTTTACTTAGATTTTGTTTTACGATTGGCCTACATGGCGGATAACATCCTATGCAAGGATGTTATCCCTTTAAACGTTGCGATTATTGACGGTAATAGGTCGGCAGGTAATTTTTTATAGGGATAAGGTAATGACCCACTTAATCGACAGAAGAAAATTTTTACACTTGGCGGGCATAGGAGGAGGCGTGGCCTTTGTCTCTGGTTTAGGGTTTGATGTATTTGCCGCCGATGGCTTAACGGATGGTTTGGATTTTTATTTCGTGCAACTGTCCGATACCCACTGGGGCTTTAAAGGCGAGGATAAAAACCCTGACGCAGCAGGCACTTTGCAAAAAGCGGTCGCTGCCGTTAATGCTTTAGATAAACAGCCGGATTTTGTGGTGTTCACGGGCGATTTGACCCACACCACCGATGATGCCCAAGAACGCCGCCGACGGATGGCAGAATTTAAAGCCATCGTCAGCGAACTTAAGGTCAAGCAAGTTAAATTTATTCCCGGCGAACACGATGCTTCCTTAGATAAAGGCGAAGCTTACCAAGCGTTTTTTGGCGATTTGCATTACAGCTTCAACCATAAAGGCATCCATTTTATTGCCTTGGATAATGTCTCCGATCCGGCAGCGCAACTAGGCCAAGCCCAGTTAGATTGGCTAAAAGTCGATTTACAAGCCTTAGCCGCCAATACGCCAATCGTGGTGTTGACCCATCGACCATTATTTGATTTATACGCCAAATGGGACTGGACGACCCGCGATGGTCAGCAGGCGATTGATTTGTTGATGGCCTTTGAAAATGTGGTGGTTTTTTATGGACATATCCATCAGGAGCATCACCATGTCACCGGACATATCCCGCACCATGCGGCCAAATCGCTGATTTTCCCATTGCCCGCACCAGGTTCCGTACCCAAACGCGTCCCGATACCTTGGGATTCTGCCAAGCCGTATAACGGTTTGGGCTTTAGAAATATCGAAGCCTATCCGTGGAAAAACTACCGTATCGAAGAAAAAGCGATTATCAAAGGAGAAACACTATGAATGCGTATTGGAAGAAATGCCTGTTGTGCTTGTTATTGCTGACGCCATTGGCAGCAACTGCCAACGCCGGGCCACCCGTTATCGTCATCAAAGCCAGCAAATTCTTATTTCAACCCAGTAAAATCGAATTGAAAAAAGGCCAGACGGTCATTTTGGAATTTACCAGCAGCGACAGGATGCATGGGTTTTCCTTGCCGGATTTTGCCGTCCGTGCCGATATTGAACCCGGAAAGCCCATGCGGGTTAGCTTTACCCCTGACAAGGCGGGTTCGTTTGCCTTCCGTTGCGACATTTTTTGCGGCGATGGCCATGAAGAGATGGCGGGGGAAATTATCGTGCGGGACGAAGGTTAAACTTTACGCCTGTTAACAGTAGTCAATTTATCAGCTTGGCAGCCGGAAGCTTGGCATCCGGCCTGGTCGTTTCCAGTCTCTTAAGGAATCGCTGAACAAATCCGCTGACATCCTGACAGGATGTTAGTTTACTAGGCTACGTGACGTTTGCCACTTGAAATACCATAAAACAGATCGTCAGTTAATTTGGCACACCATAACCTCTTCGGCGACAATTACCCTCAAGCCGCTTTTCTTCGCATGTCATCCAGCCTTTCTTGTAACTCAGGTACCGAATAGGCCTCCCGGTTGAACTAGGAACTCCTGAGGGTGTAGGGCGAGGCGATCCGCCCCCATCCCCGCACCATCGGCCAGTCATCAAATACGCCGACACAAATAGGGATGTTCCAGAATCCGTAGGCAGCGAGTGGTCAGTGAGAGACTACACGGGCTGCTGCTTGCACCAACCCTTCAAGCCATTCTTGATGGGCGTTAAGCATTGGGTTGGGCTTGGTCGCGGCGAGTGCCTGCGCGGGTTTGCCAATTTGGGTTTCCTGGGTCAGTATGCGTACCCGCCCACCGGGCAGGTTTTCAAACAGCCACGCATGATGGACATCCAGACGGTTTTCCGCCGTACCGTCTACCCAACCGTGCCAGGCGACCCGTGCCGGTTCACCATCGATGGGCGGTTGGTATTCAGTGACTTGTGCTTCTACCGGAAAGTTGAAGGTGGTGAAGCGGAAACGGGCGTTCAGGTGCAGTTTTGGGCCTGGACTGTTGTAAAAATAAATGTCAGACACATTGCTGTAGTAGCTCGGCCATAGCGACGTGTCGTTAAGTGCCGACCACACCGCAGCGGCACTCAAGCCGCTGATGATGAGTTCATTGGAGACGTAATTGTCGGTCATGCCAGGCAGGTAGGTTTCGGGCCAGATGATGTGGTTCATGTTTTGGTCTCCTTAATATTGTTAAAAATGCGCTACGCTATCGCTCAGCACATAAATCTGTTGCTTCAATCCGATAAAACGCATAAACATCGATAAGGCCATTAATCGCTATGGATGCTTCGTGGGAAAACTCGGCCCCCATTTTTTCCATGGCTTTTCGTGAACGGATGTTGTTGACACCCACGTGAAACCACACGGTGTTTGCCCAACGGAAGGCATGTGCCAGCATGAGACGCTTCAATTCCCGATTGGTTTGCCCGCCCCAGTGGCTTCTGGCAAGAAAGGTGAAGCCAATCGCCACTTCCTGATGGTCAGCATCCCATTCATAAAACCGGGATGAGCCGATGATGCGCCCCGATATGTTTTCGATAACCACCAAAGCCCCTGGGGAATCGATGGCACTGGCAAAAAAACTGCTCTCGAACACCTCGCGTTGATAACGTAGCGGATGCGGGTGCTGCTCCCAAATGAGCGGGTCAGCCGCTACCGCGTATAACGCCTCGAAATCCTCAGGATACAAGGGTCTGAGCGAAATAGCGTCGCCTGTGATAGAAGGTTTGAAGTCAAAATCGCTGGTATTGTTCATGTATCGTCTTTGTAAAGAGTCAGTCATTGTTAAATTAAATTAGACCCGCATACTGATGGCGATACGGTTCAGGGCATTCATGTTGGCAATGGCGATAGTCAGATCGGAAATTTGCGCATCCGTAAAAAATGCTTTTAACTGGGCAAACGCCGCATCACTGCCGCCGTCTACGGTGATGGCGGTCAACGCTTCCGCCCAAGCAAGCGCGGCGCGTTCCGCCTCAGAATAACAAGCACCCACTTTCCAACCCGCGAGCATGTCAATGCGTGCATCGGTTTCACCCGCTTCCCGCAAGGCTTTAGCGTGCAAGTTAAGGCAATACGCGCAACCATTGATTTGGGACACCCGCAAGTAAACCAATTCCAGCAAGGTTTTTTCAAGCCCTGACTTTTCAACAGCGTTTAGGCATTCGCGTAACGCCGTTATCGCGGGTAATGACAAGTCAAAATACTTTAGGCGGATGTTTTTCATGGGTTGCTCCAGTTGAACTTGAACAGTTACACTTTTTAAATGCTTACCACGGCAATGATAGGCTTCCTGACCTATTGGCCAAGCTTTTCGGCATTAATTCCAGGGCCATGACATAGTGGTCTTCCATCTGGTTTGTGTTTTTTATGCTGAAATCCATCGATGTCCTAAAGCCAAAACGCGCATAATAAGCCGGATCGCCGACTACAAATACCGCAGGATAGTTGAGTATAGTGGACTCCGAAATCCAGACAGTAGTTTAAGCCATGCTCTGATCCAAAATTGAGACAGAAAATGAATGAAAGCAAACGCAAGGTATTTACGGAAACCCAAAAAGCCAAGGTTGCCCTAGAAGCGATCAAAGGCACGAAGACGATTAATGAGATTGCGCTAGAACATGGGGTACACCCGAATCAAGTGAGTCAATGGAAAAAAGAGCTACTGGAGAATGCCGGCAGCTTGTTTGAAGGTAAACGAGGGTCTAAAGTGGTCAACGCACAGAGCGACCCTGACCGGTAAAGTGGACCCCATTGTCCAGACAATTAATTGTTTAGTCCCGCATTTAAATGGTTTACTATATCCTAAACTCAAGGAGCAAAAGCTATGGGGCAACTACTACACGGAACAGCCACGACCACGCACGCCGTCCGAGAAAAAATACAAAACGCT
>NZ_JAQTZU010000044.1 GCF_028687615.1 Methylovulum sp. | reverse complement strand
GTTAAACGGTTTTTTTGCCGGCATGCACACCCAGATGGTACAAAGTGCCAGTGGCGTTAATCAAACCGATGTCCGTATCGTCAACATCCATTACGGCAGCCAAACCGGCAATGCTGAATCTGTCGCCACTGACGCTGCAAATCTTGCCAAAACACATGGCTTGAAACCCATTGTAAAAAGCATGGATGAAATTGAAGCCGGTGCGCTGGCGACAATGGAATATTTGCTTATCATCACCAGCACTTATGGCGAAGGTGAAATGCCCGATAACGCGCAAATGCTCTGGGATGCCGTTAGCTCCGAAACTGCACCGAAACTCACCCTGAGCAAATATTCGGTTTTGGCATTGGGCGACACCAGTTATGATTTATTCTGCCAAGCCGGTAAAGACTGGGATACGCGCCTGACTGAACTGGGCGCAACGAAAATTTATGACCGCGCTGATTGCGATGTCGACTTTGAAGAACCCGCGCAAAATTGGCTCACTGCCGTTATCCCGCTGATGACAAACGGTACATCGACAACAACGGTCATTGACGTGGCACAAAGTGCCGTTGAAAAACCGCAATATCACCGTAAAAACCCCTTCCCTGGCAAACTGCTGGTGAACCGTATCATCACCGATCCTACATCATCTAAAGAAACCCGGCATTATGAAATATCTATCGCCGGTTCTGGTTTACATTATGAGGCCGGTGACGCCTTATGCGTCATCCCAAGCAATTGCCCTGAACTGGTAGCTGACTTGCTTAAAGCACTAGGCTGCAAAGGGGATGAAGAAGAGCCTGTCAATAGCGGGTTAATGCTTTTGAAAGACGCGTTACTTTCACATTTCGAGATTAAACTGCCTAGCAAGGAATTACTGGAAGAAATTGCCAAACGTTCAGGCGACCAAGAATTGAATGGGATTTTGGCAACGGGCAACAAAGAAGCATTGGGCAGTTATTTATGGGGACGCGATACGCTGGACTTGCTGTTGCAATTTCCGCAAGTGGAATTCTCCGCAGCGGAATTCATTGCCTTACTGAAACCTTTGCAACACCGGGCTTATTCAATTTCTTCCAGCGGCAACGTCCATCCTGATAGCGTCCATTTGACGGTTGCCAGCGTCCGGTACGAAAGCCATGGCCGCCAGCACAAAGGCGTTTGCTCAACGTTTCTGGCTGATCGGGTCGATGACAGCACCGAAGTACGTTGTTTCTTTACGCCTAATAAAGTCTTCCGGGTTCCTGAAGATAATAATTTACCCATGATTATGGTTGGCCCAGGCACTGGAGTTGCTCCGTTCCGGGCTTTTTTACAGGAACGCGGATTCCGCAAAGCATCAGGAAAAAACTGGTTATTTTTTGGAGACCGCAATGCAGCAACTGATTTTATATACCGGGAAGAATTGGAAGCCATGCAGCAAAGCGGCTTATTGACGCGTCTGGACTTGGCTTTCTCCAGGGACCAGGAAGCAAAAATCTATGTCCAGGACAGAATGTGTGAACAAGGCGCCGAATTATTTGCTTGGCTGGAACAAGGTGGTTATTTCTTCGTTTGCGGAGATGCTTATCGAATGGCGAAAGATGTTGACCAGACATTGCATGACATAATCGCCGAACATGGCAGGCTAGGCAAAGAACAAGCTGTTGAATATGTCAATAAACTGAAAAAAGACAAACGCTACGTCAGAGATGTTTATTAGTGTAAAGCATTAAAACAATAATATTTTTAACCAAATTGTGAATTAATGTCCAGTTATGTGTGAATAATAACCTTTACTAAATATGAAATTTGCCTATGATGGGTAACAATATTCGAACTTTTAATTAACGAATAACCTCCTATGATTTCAACATCGTGGCCTTTTCGGCAGAAAAAAAAGCTAAAAAAAACAGGCCACAGTTTTGGGACTTCTGTAGAGAAGACCTATACGCCCGTTGAACGCTTATCACTGGGCATGTATGTAGTCGAGCTGGACCGGCCTTGGTTGGAATCGCCTTTCTTATTTCAAGGCTTTGAAATAAGATCCCAAGCCCAGCTTCAAGCGGTCAGAAACCTTTGTGGTCATGTTTATATTGACACCACCAAGACCAGAAAAATCATCCATCATAAAGGTGTTACCGGCAATTTCGAAAACAACAACCTATCAAAAGCAATAAATGTTGAAAACAGCCTACCACCTAAAAAGCTTGGTACGTTTGAAAAGGAAATAGTTAAAGCGGAAAAAATTTATGCCGATACTAATTATCTGATTGCAGATTTTATGAAACAGGCGGCGCAAGGAAGGCATATTGATGGATGGTTAGCCAAAAAAGCGGTTGCTGATTGTGTCAACAGCGTCTTGCAATCACCTGATGCATTGCTATGGTTAATCCGCTTAAAGGAAAAAGATCAGCATACGGTACAACATAGCCTAAACGTTTGTGTCCTGGCGATAGTTTTTGGCCGCCATCTGAATCTTCCTGAAGCAGCCATGATTAACTTAGGTCTTTGTGGTATGTTGCATGATATTGGAAAAATGCAAATTCCCAATAGAATTGTTAATAAACAAGCGGAGTTGGATAGCGACGAGCTAAGAATTATGCAATCCCATCCTAAGTTAGGCTATGAATTGCTTAAATCCAGCGAAAATATCGAATCATGTGTATTAGAGACGGCTCTAACCCACCATGAACGTTTGGATGGCACCGGCTACCCGCGGCAACTTAAGCATGCCAGTATTTCTGATTTCACAAAAATCATTTCAATTGTCAGCACTTACGATTCATTCATCAACGGCCGGGCAAACCTGAACAACAAAACCCATTTGGAAGCCATCCATCTAATGACAAAATTGGTAGGCACCAAACTGGAAAGGAAGTTATTGATCAAATTTATTGAAAGCCTAGGTGTTTACCCACCTGGCTGTGTCGTACTAATGACCAATGGCGCAAAAGCGATGGTTGTAGAAGTCAACGAACGCATGAAACTTAGACCGAAAGTCATTATGCTCCGCGATGAGGATGGCAAGCTTATACCAGAACAAGTCATTGACTTGGCCAATATGGCTATAGATAGAAATGGTAATGTTTATACAATAAAAAACGTTATCAGGCTGGAAGATTGCAATATCACCCCCAAACACTACTATAACCCAAACTTTATGGAAAAACGAATTGCCATTAAAGACCTTGCCGGGTAGTGAACCGTTAAACCTGATCCTTGACCAAGCCTCGCGCATCCTCTCCACCCGCCATCAGCTAGATGTAGCAAACACAGACAACTTAACCACGCAATAAATTGCATTATTTTACGGGTTAAATTGCCGTGCCTTTAATTAAAGCTATTCTGCCACAGCCTGAGATTTTGTTTGGATAGAAATATCAGCATCAGCTTGCAGGCTGTTTAACACTGCGTTAAATTCCGTCTGGCCCATGGCGTCACCAATATTCTTTTTTGCCAATTCCAACTGCTTCTTATCGCTGTCGCCCATCACACCTTCTGTCACTTTAGTCAAACTAACAACAACTTGTCCACCAGAATCTAATGGGGCAATAAAAATATTCGGCTTGTTGCCAATTGGTTTCGCTGCTATGAAAATTGCTTGGTTTAACGGTACCGGAACATCGCTTTTTCTGCGTGTCAATCCTTTTGCACTTTTAACATCAAACTTATTTTCTGCGGCGATTGTTTGTATCGCCTCGCCTGCTTGGAGCCGAGCCTTAATTTGCTTGGCTTTTTCAACCGCCAACTGCTTAGCTTTATCGTTTGATAAAATGGCGGCGATCTCCGGTTTTACGGCTTCCAATTCGCGCACCGCAGCGGGTTTGTGTTCCTGCATACGCAGAACCACCACAACATCGCCGCCAAGCTCTACAGGTGCGCTATTGTTGCCTTGCAACACTTCATCTGTGAATACCGCGCTACGGATTTTGTCATCTGCCGCAATCCCTTCGCCGTGTTCTTTAGTAAACAAGGCCGATTTTTTTATCTCCAGCCCCAACTCGTCAGCTACAGTTTGTAGATTATCGGGATTTTGATAGCTAATTTCAGCCAGTTTTTCACCCGCTTCATAAAATAGGTTTTCAGCTTGGGCTTTTTGATAGGCCTTAGTCACTTCGTTTTTTATGCTTTCATACGGTTTGATTTGGGCAGCTACCAACCCGGTCACTTTGATCAGATGATAACCAAAAGCGGACTTTACCGGTTCCGACACTTCACCTTGTTTTAAAGCAGTCGCCGCAACTTCAAAGTTTTTTTCCATTACGCCGGTGCTGAACAAACCTAAATCCCCCCCCATTTTGGCAGTGGCTTTATCATCTGAAAGCTCTTCCGCCAACTTTGCGAAATCTTTTCCCGCAAGCTCTTGTTTGGCTTTCATGGCTTTTTCCAAAGCGTCTTTATCAGCCACCTTATCATTTACAGCAAACAAGATATGGCTAATTTTCCGACGTTCAGGTGTGGTATATTGATCTTTTTGCTCTTCGTAAAACGCTTTTAATTTTTCTTCAGTCACCGCTATTTTTTTGGCCATGCCGGCAAGTGACAATTCGACATATTCAATGGATAACTGCTCCGGTGCTTGGTAAGCGTTTTGATGCTGCTGATAATAAGCGGAAATATCCTCTTGCTTGGGTTGTTCCGCAATTGCCTGTAAAGGAACAGTCAAATAATCAACATCACGCTGTTGATTTTGAATTTTAAAAAAGCTTTCCACGTCATATTGGCTGGCAAAACTGCTGTCGACGATACTGTGCTGAAATTGCTCCATCACCATCGCATTTTTCACCCTGCCGACAAATTCATTGGATGACATCTGTTGTGTCGCCAGCAAGGATTTGTATTTGGTGTCATCAAAGCGGCCATCAGTTTGGAAATATTCCAGCGACTTGATAAATTCACGGACACCATCATCTGTCGCCGCCAAACCTCTAGTTTGGACATATTGCAACAAGACTTCGTCTTTAATGAGCTTTTGCAAAGCCTGTGCTTTTAAAGTTTGCTCATCGACACCTAATCCGCGCATACTCTGGCTGTATTGCTCATAGGCCTTATTGACGTCACGTTGGTAAAAATCCTTATCACCAACTGAGGCCACGGGCGGTTCTTTACCGTTATCCATATAATTGTTAATGCCCCACAACGCGAAAGGCACCCCTATCAATATCAATATGCCCCATGCAAAAGCACCTTGGGATTTTTCTCTAATTGTTGTCAGCATAACTTAGTCCTACTCAGTCCTAATAAATCAACTTATTAATGCAAAAAAAAAGCCCCGTACCACTAGGTTCGGGGCTTTTTGATTTTTTTGGCGAAGTGGACGGGGCTCGAACCCGCGACCACCGGCGTGACAGGCCGGTATTCTGACCAACTGAACTACCACTCCAAAGTCTGGTGGGTGCTGAGGGGTTCGAACCCCCGACCCTCGCCTTGTAAGGGCGATGCTCTCCCAGCTGAGCTAAGCACCCGACTAATGACAATTAGTTTACAGTATCTTTTAAAGATTTACCAGCCTTAAATGACGGAATTTTTGCAGCTTTGATAGTTATCTCTTCGCCCGTCTGTGGATTACGGCCTTTACGCTCGGCCCGCTCTTTTACAGCAAAGGTGCCAAAACCCACTAAAGCAACAGATTCACCTGCTTTCAAAGCAGCCTCTACTGATTTAATAAAACCGTCCAAAGCACGACCCGCATCAGCTTTTGTCAATTCAGCAGAATCCGCAATCGCGTCGATAAGTTCCGATTTATTCATTTTCCCCCCAAGAAGTCGTTGTTATGTGTGTTGTGCAAGAGATGCGTATATCCTTGTGCTTTATCAGCAAAACAAGAAACGCCGTTATTTATAACAACTGCCATCACGCAGTGTCAAGCATTAAAGGCCGCAATGCCTTGGTTTTTGCGGCCTCGCTGATTTTATTCCGACACCGCGCGGGATAAATCAATGGGCGGTAAGGCCTGCCTTTAGGGTTTTAACTGTATCAGCGTCAGTTTTGGCCTGTTCTTCAATCACCGTTTTCTCTACCGGAACAGGTACATACTGCAAGGCAACTTCGAGCACTTCATCAATCCAGTGCACGGGTTTGATGATCAGATTACCTTTAATGTTTTCAGGTATCTCCACCAAGTCCTTCTCATTTTCGGCAGGGATTAAAACCGTGGTGATACCACCACGATGTGCCGCCAGCAGTTTTTCTTTCAAACCGCCAATCGGCAACACTTCCCCGCGTAAAGTGATTTCTCCGGTCATCGCCACATTCGCCCGCACCGGAATCTTGGTCAATGCCGAAATGATCGCCGTACACATGCCTATGCCCGCACTAGGGCCATCTTTAGGGGTTGCACCTTCAGGGACATGGATATGGATGTCATTTTGCTGGAAGACTTCGTTATCGATGCCCAGAATCGCAGACCGGCTCCTGACCACCGTCATCGCGGCCTCGATAGATTCCTTCATGACATCCCCCAGCTTACCCGTCGCCGAATGCTTGCCTTTGCCAGGAATCACGGCTGTCTCGATAGTCAACAACTCGCCGCCGACTTCTGTCCACGCCAAACCGGTGACTTGCCCGATTTGGTCTTGCTCTTCGGCAACACCATAGTTGAAACGTTTCACACCCAAGTATTCGCCCAGGTTTTCGGCAGAGACCACGACCTTGCCTTCGACAGATTTCAATAGCAACGCTTTAACCACTTTACGGCAAATTTTTGAAATATCCCGCTCCAAGCTACGCACACCGGCTTCCCGTGAGTAATAGCGGATCATATCCCTTACTGCCGCCCCGGTGATTTCGATTTCGTGCCCTTCAAGACCGTTATTTTTAATCTGTTTCGGCACGAGGTAGCGCAGGGCGATATTGATTTTTTCATCTTCGGTGTAGCCAGCCAGCCGTATCACTTCCATCCTGTCCAGCAAAGCGGGCGGGATGTTCATGGTATTGGCGGTGGCGACAAACATCACATCGGACAAATCAAAATCAACTTCCAGATAATGGTCGGAAAACGTATGGTTCTGTTCAGGATCTAAAACTTCCAACAAGGCGGAAGCCGGATCGCCCCGGAAATCTACCGCCATCTTGTCTATTTCATCAAGTAAAAACATGGGGTTACGCGATTTTACCTTAGCCAGGCTTTGCAGAATCTTGCCAGGCATGGAACCGATATAAGTCCGTCTATGGCCACGGATTTCCGCTTCGTCGCGCACCCCGCCCAAAGCCATACGCACATATTTACGGTTGGTCGCCCGCGCAATCGACTCGCCCAACGAGGTTTTGCCTACGCCTGGAGGCCCCACCAGACACAAGATAGGCCCTTTGAGCTGTTTGACACGCTGATGCACGGCCAGATATTCGAGGATACGCTCTTTCACCTTTTCCAAGCCGTAATGCTCAGCTTCCAGCACTTGCTCGGCAATTTTCAAGTCATGGCGTACTTTGGATTTTTTCTTCCACGGCACATTGACCATCCAGTCGATATAATTGCGCACCACCGTCGCTTCAGCAGACATCGGCGGCATCAGCTTCAACTTATTCAGCTCGGTCTCGGCCTTGGTTTTCGCCTCTTTGGACATGCCCGCTTCGGCAATTTTCTTTTCCAGCTCTTCAATTTCATTGGTGGCATCTTCCATGTCGCCCAATTCTTTTTGAATCGCCTTGATTTGTTCGTTCAGATAATATTCGCGCTGATTTTTTTCCATTTGCTGTTTGACCCGGACACGGATTTTCTTTTCCATTTCCAGAATATCAACTTCGCCTTCCATCAACATCATCAAATTTTCCAGACGGTCCTGGATATTGGCATTTTCCAAAATGCCCTGCTTGTCCTGGACTTTCAGGCTCATGTGCGCCGCCATCGTATCGGCAAGACGGCTGGCATCATCAATTCCGGCAAGTGAAGTCAGCACTTCAGGCGGGATTTTGTTGTTCAACTTGACATATTGTTCAAACGAACTGATTGCCGTGCGCTGCAACACATCCAGTTCCTGCTCCGATAAAGCCAACACTTCTTCCAAAGGCTGGACAATGGCGGAATAAAACGTGCCGGTGTCCTGGTAACTGACCACGGTGATGCGCTGGCTACCTTCAACCAACACCTTGACGGTACCGTCAGGCAATTTTAATAATTGCAGGATATTCGCCAGTGTCCCGACTTCATAAAGATCCGTAAAATTCGGCTCGTCAATTTCGGCTTCCTTTTGGGCGACCAGCAGCACTTGTTTGCTATCGCGCATCGCGGCATCCAAGGCATCAATTGACCGTTCCCTGCCGACAAACAAGGGAATGACCATGTGCGGATACACCACAACGTCCCGTAGCGGCAAAACCGGAATCAATACGTCGGCGGGTTGTAATTCTGTCATGTCGTGTGTTTCCATAAATGCGTCCTTAAAACACCATTGTAAAAATACGATTATGAGGACGGGAATTAAAATAGCAAGGATTCTATAGCAAAATAAACCTTGAAAATCAAAATTCCTTTTAATCCCCCCGCTTCGTAGTGGCAATCCTTCTGCCATCATCAACGCAAAATGTCATGTATCCTGTAAAAATTCCGTATAAATCTATAAAGACTTGTGCTGACCGGATTTAAGCATGAGTTCAATTTTCAATAACTTGCGGAAAAGCTGACGCCACCACGGCAATACCGGGGATTTTTGCCGCCACCGCAACAGTTCATCCAAGGCCATCTCAGGCGTGGTGAATTGCCCCGTGGCGCGGCTGATATAAATTGGATACAAAATGAGCGTCCCGGCGACCAACTCATCCAGTGTCAAAGGGCGGGTACGCCTGTCCATGCACAAGACATCGTCCGTCAAGCCCCAACCCGCATAAAAAGGCAAGCCATAACAGACGACTTTTTTACCGCGCAACAAGGCTTCAAAACCGCTCAAAGACGTCAGGGTATGCACTTCATCGACTTGTTCCAGCAACTTGCCCATCGCCACATCGACGACGACTTCATCACACCATTGACGCGCTGCATCTTCACCCTGCCCTTGTTGCCGCAAGCCCGCAACGACATCGGGGTGTGGTTTATAAAGAATATACGCATCTGGATGGGCCTGGCGCACGGCCTTGAGCAAATCGACATTAGTATGTATCCCAGGCGCACCGAAGGCCAGCGAAGCATCGGACTCAACTTGCCCGGGCACAAGGATGACTTGGGCTGATTCGATTTGCAAAGGCCGTTGCCAAGTGCTTATGCCGACATTGTATTTAGTCAATCCAGCGTCCACCAAACGCTCGTGCAAGGCACGGGCGCGTTGCAGCAAAGCGGTGTCGAAGCGGTGGTTTTGTAAGATATGCTCCAAATCGGAAGGACGTGTGGCATCGTAATAAATGCCACGGGTGTCCAATGCCCAAGACAAGGGTTGGATCAAATCCGCACCCAAACCAACGGAGCGAATGAAACCGTCTTCCAGACGGACAATATGGCAATTCTGCGCTTCCCAATCGCTCACCGCTTGCCGCCCCCATACGATCAACGTTGCCTGTGGCGGCATTTGCGTTGGCGGGCAATCAAAAACGACGGTACTACCTTGAAAAAATCGCCGCACAATCGGTTTTTTATAGGCCGAAAAACCACGCGCGTAGACCTCTGCCGGAAATCGGTCGAGCATCTTCAGTTGCCAAGTTTGCCACTCCGTTTGTTGCGGGTCATCCGTAAGCGGGGGGACAATCGGTTCATATCCAGAGTCTGTTATAGCTGAGGACGCGGCTTCATTGACTTCCATAACCCTCCTCTTGGCAACTATCGAGCAATCCAGCGTAATTGCGTTGTGCCGCCGCCGTCAATTCGCGCATTTTCGCTTCGGCGTTGCGCAATAAGGTTTGCCGGTAATTTTCATCTTGGATCAGGCTTAAAATGGCCGCCACCCAAGCATCGGGATCGGGATTGACCAGCAAACCGTTTTGCCCATGCCCTACCACAGACGCGCACGCACACTCCGGCGTATAAATGCCGACCGCGCCGCTACGGGTTATATCGAAAAACTTAGTGTAGGAACGGGCGCGGTTAAAGGGGATGTCCAGTAAGGGGTTCAAACCGACATGCCGCCCCGGAATTGCCAAAAATGCTTGGTAAGCAGACCATTTCAAGGTATGCACGACAGTCACGCGCGGCAAACTGCGATAGAGTTCAAACACTTCTTTTTTGCCGATAATTTCAAATACGGCCTGCTCTTCTTTATAAAGCACTTCTTCCATCACAGGCCGTAACCAGCGGATTTCAGCTTTATGCGTGGCAATCGAGCCGTGATAAAAAATCCGTCGGACGCGCTCGGGAAATGCCGTGGGACTAGGTAAAACCAATTGCGGCCGCCAGTCGGCATATTTCTCGACAAGATAAGGCGTGGATACCCAGAGACGGACTTGTTGCTGGCGTAACCAAGCCCGGCGGCGCAATGCCAGTTTGGCCAGTTTGTAGCGGTAACTGACCGGCATACCCGCCGATGCTGAAAAATCCAACACATCATCATCCATGAAAAAAATTAATGCGCGTAAGTGCTGGCGGCTGGCGGCAATAAGTTTCACCCAAGCAGACGGCACATAACGGACAAAAATGACGATAGCATTGCTTAAAGAAGCGCGCCCAGGCACATCGTTGTGCCCACAGCGGATAACGGGATAGCCACCCGCAACGAGGATAGGCAGGATAAAAAAATCAGTGGACGGATTCGCGCACTCTTCGATCAAAAAAACAGTGGGCTTATGCAGTGAACCAAAATCCATATCAAAACAAGAGAAGAAACCTAACGGTTTAAGACCACGGCATGGCACCCTTTTGTAAGCTACGGATACGCCAAGCAAAGTGGAGCCCAAAAACAGGTTTTGGGCTCATCATTTTGAACACTTAAGCTTCTTGAACACTTAAGCTTCGCCGATTATTTAACTCAACACTTTATCATTTAGAAGATTGTACAGATATTGACCATAACCATTTTTCGCCAAAGGTTTTGCCAATTTTTGCAATTGCTCGGCGTCAATATAGCCTTTACGGAAAGCAATTTCTTCGGGGCACGCCACTTTCAAGCCTTGCCTATGCTCAATGGTCTCAATAAAGTTACTGGCTTCGATCAGGCTTTCATGCGTACCGGTATCCAACCACGCGTAACCACGCCCCATGATTTCTACGGCGAGTTGTTTGCGTTCCAAATAAATACGGTTGACATCGGTGATCTCCAACTCGCCACGCGGTGAGGGTTTGAGGGTTGCCGCAATGTCCAAGACGCTATTGTCATAAAAATACAAGCCGGTCACCGCATAATGGGATTTAGGCTGGGTGGGTTTTTCTTCCAACGAGGTGGCCTGGCCGTCATCATCAAAAGCCACTACGCCATAACGCTCCGGGTCATGGACGTGATAGGCAAACACGGTCGCGCCATTGTTTCTGGCAACCGCGCGCTCAAGTTGGGGTTGCAAATCATGACCGTAAAAAATGTTGTCTCCCAAAACCAACGCCGCTGGATTGTTGCCGACAAATTCCTTGCCAATAATAAACGCTTGCGCCAAACCGTCTGGGCTGGGTTGCACGGCATATTGGATATTCAAGCCCCAATCGCCACCATCGCCCAACAATTGCTCGAAACGCGGCGTATCCTGTGGCGTGGAAATGACCAAAATGTCACGGATACCCGCCAACATCAGCGTCGCCAATGGGTAATAAATCATTGGCTTATCGTAAATCGGCAATAATTGCTTGGAAACCACTTTGGTCACAGGGTACAACCTAGTCCCCGAGCCACCGGCTAATATGATGCCCCGTGTCGAAAGTGCCGTTTGGGCATCGCTTGTTTGTGTAGTCATAGTAAATTCCGTAAATGATTGAGGCGCAGCCAGTTTGCATTTAACCAAAAAACTCGGTCAACATGCGCACTACGCCCGTTTGCCAACTCGGCAGGGTTAAATTAAACGTGCTTTCCAGCTTGCTGGTATTCAAGCGGGAATTATGTGGACGTTTGGCGGGGGTAGGATAAGCACTGGTCGGTATCGGTTGGACAGCTTCTGGCTGCACTTTCAAAACCTTGCCGGCTTTAACGGCGGTTTCCAAGACCAATTTGGCAAATCCGAACCAAGACGTTTCACCCGCCGCCACCAAATGATAAATCCCTGACACTTCAGGTTTTTGCTGGGCGGTGCGGATGATATGCGCGGTGACGTCGGCAATCAGTTCCGCGCCAGTTGGCGCACCAATCTGGTCATTAATCACATTCAGGCTGTCGCGCTCTTGCGCCAAGCGCAGCATGGTCTTGGCAAAATTATTGCCTTTCGCCGCATAAACCCAACTGGTACGCAAAATCACATGCTTGCAACCGGATTGCTGGATGCGTTGCTCGCCTTCCAACTTGGTCGCACCATACACACCTAAAGGCCCGGTGGCGTCGTTTTCCAGTCTAGGCTTATCGCCGCCGCCATCAAAGACATAATCGGTGGAATAATGGATCAGCCACGCGCCGCACCGTAAGGCTTCCTGCGCCATCACGCCAACGGCTAAGGTGTTGATGGTCTGTGCCAGTTCCGGTTCGCTTTCGGCTTTGTCCACGGCGGTGTGCGCGGCGGCGTTGACTATCACATCCGGTTTAATTTGGGCGATTGTTTCGGCAATACCTGATAAATTGCTTAAATCACCACAAAAACCATCGCCGGAATGCCTATCCAAAGCAATCAACTCGCCTAACGGAGCCAAGGCCCGTTGCAACTCCCAGCCGACTTGTCCGTTTTTACCGAAAAGCAGGATTTTCATCAGCCGCGCTCCGCATAATTTTTCTCCACCCAATCACGGTAAGAACCGGATTGGACGTTGGCGACCCATTCGGGATTGTCCAAATACCATTGGATGGTTTTACATATCCCGGTTTGGAAAGTTTCTTGCGGTTTCCAGCCCAATTCTTTTTCAATTTTGGTGGCATCAATCGCATAACGGCGGTCATGGCCAGGGCGGTCGGTCACAAAAGTGATTTGTTCACGGTAAGATTTGCCATCTTCGCGTGGACGAGTGTCATCCAGCAAATCACAGACGATATGGACAATATCCAGATTCGCCATTTCGTTCCAACCACCGATATTGTAGGTTTCACCGACTCTGCCCGCTTCCAGGACACGACGGATGCCACGGCAGTGGTCAACGACATACAGCCAATCGCGGATTTGCTGGCCGTCACCATAAACGGGCAAAGACTTGCCAGCCAAAGCATGGGTGATAATCAGCGGGATCAGTTTTTCAGGAAAATGGTACGGGCCATAGTTGTTGGAACAGTTGGTGGTCAATACCGGCAAACCATAAGTGTGATGGTACGCCCGCACCAAATGGTCGCTGGCGGCTTTACTCGCTGAATACGGGCTGTTCGGTTCGTATTTATTGTTTTCATTGAAGGCCGGATCATCTTTTTTTAGGGAACCGTACACTTCATCGGTGGACACATGCAGGAAACGGAATGCGGCTTTATCAGCATCCGCCAAGGTGTTCCAGTAATTACGCACCGCTTCCAACAATCTAAAAGTACCGACGATGTTGGTTTGGATAAAATCTTCCGGCGCGTGGATAGACCTATCCACATGCGACTCGGCGGCAAAATTGACCACGGCACAGGGTTGGTACTGTTCAAACAAGCCATGTACCAGTCCGCTATCGCCAATACTGCCTTTGACAAAAACATGCCGCACGTCGCCTTCCAAGGAAGCCAGATTTTCCATATTGCCCGCATAAGTCAGGCAATCCAGATTAATGACCGTCACCTCAGAATTGGCTAACCAATCCATAACAAAATTTGACCCAATAAAACCAGCACCGCCGGTAACAATAATCGCTTTATTCATTTTTTTAACCGCTTTTAGAAAGTAGGGAGAAGATCTTCGGAAAAATCTGCCAATTGGGTGCCAACAGCATCTTTGGCAGACAATTCAGGGGCATCGGTCGGCCAGGGGATATTCAGCGCGGGGTCATTCCACAACACACAGCCCTCAGCTTGCGGATTGTATTTGTCGGTGCATTTGTACGCAAACAATGCGGTATCTGAAGTCACGCAAAAACCATGCGCAAATCCTGCCGGGATAAAAAACTGGCGTTTATTTTCCGCCGATAACACAACGCTGGCCCATCGCCCAAAAGTAGGCGAACCGACGCGAATATCCACGGCAACATCGAACACTTCACCTTGTAAAACATAAACCAGCTTGCCTTGGGGGTTGATTTTTTGAAAATGCAGGCCGCGCAACACGCCTTTTCTGGAAAAGGAAATATTGTCCTGGACAAATGTTTCCTGCGTCACCATCCCGGCATAACGGTCCTGATTCCAGGTTTCCATAAAAAAGCCCCGCTCATCGCCGAACACTTTCGGTTCGACTATCACGACACCAGGAAGATCGGTTTTATGAACTTGCATAGTTTTTCCTTGCTTATTGATTAATGTAGGTTTTGTAAAATTAAAGCCATTTATATTGATTACCGCAATAGATTGCAACTGCTTAGTTTATTTTTTAATTCTCTTTTGTCTTAATCCAGTAGCCATCTTTAATTTAAAAACACCCGTGCGCCCAATCCCATCTGGTACATCATCGTCGCGATTTCCTTGAAGAGCTGGCGGTACTTGGGGTCGACGGCGGGGAGCACCATGATCTCGTCGCCGGGGCGGATGCCGGGGCTGCTGA
>NZ_JAQTZU010000020.1 GCF_028687615.1 Methylovulum sp. | reverse complement strand
AGAGGCAGCCCCGGCGGGGCGAAATGTTTGTATCAAAACACATGCGGCCAGAGGCAGCCCCGGCGGGGCGAAATGTTTGTATCAAAACACATGCGGCCAGAGGCAGCCCCGGCGGGGCGAAATGTTTGTAGCCAATCAACCACACAAATCCGCATAGCGGCGACAAGTTTGTAGATGAAAACAATTGACAAATTAATCATTAACAGCCCTTATCAAGAACCCGAACAGCATTGGCATTATGAACGGGAAACCCGCAGTTTTTCGATAGAAGATGGTCGCCGCCCTGCGGGTTATGTGATGGCAACACCTAACGCCAAAGGTTTTGATGATGCGGGGGTGTTTGTAGAAATTGCCTTGGTCAACCAAATCCGTCCGCGTGTCAAATCATGGCGCGAGGCCGGATATACAGGCGTAACGGGCATCACCAAACGCTTATTAGATCATTGGCAAGACAACAGCGAGCGTGAAGGCCAGCAGTTTTTCTTTTGCCAACTCGAAGCTATTGAAACCCTGATTTGGCTCACCGAAGCCCCCGCCGCCGATAAAGTCGGTATTGCCATTAAAGGCGATGGCGGTGCGTTTGAACGGGTATGCAGCAAAATGGCGACGGGTACGGGCAAGACCATCATCATGGCGATGATTTTGGCTTGGCAGTTTTTAAACAAAGTCACTTACCCTAGCGATAAGCGTTTCAGCAAACACGCCTTAATCATTGCCCCGAATTTGACGGTAAAAAGCCGCTTGCAAGTATTGTTGCCGACGCACGAGGAAAATTATTACGCCGTGTTTAATATCGTTCCGGCGGATTTGATGGACAAACTGCGGCAAGGCAAAATGCTGATCCACAATTGGCATACGCTGGCATGGGACACGCAGGACAAGATAGATGGCAAAATCGCCAAAGGCCAGTTGCGTTCGGTGGATAAACGCCAGCGCCTGGAACTAAGCGGCAAGGCTTACGCCAAGCAAGTCTTGGCTGAATTGGCGACTGCCAAAAACTTTATTGTCATCAACGATGAAGCCCACCACGCCTGGCGCGTTCCAGCGGAAAGCAAAATTAAGGGCGTAAAAAAAGAGGACATTGAGGAAAGCACGATATGGGTGGGCGGCCTGGACCGCATTCACGCTAGTAACGGCATTTTGCGGTGTTTTGATTTATCCGCCACGCCCGTTTGCGCCATCGGGCAAAAAAGCCAATGAAGAGGCTTTGTTTTCGTGGATTGTCTCGGATTTTGGTTTGAATGATGCGATTGAATCGGGCTTGGTGAAAACCCCTATCCGTTTGGTCAATGGCGATTATTTGGTGCTGGAAGTAAAAGGCCAAGATGATCAAAGAAATCAAACCAAGCGGGAGTTTTTAAACGAATGGGTGAATGCGGTCAATGAGCATGGCGGTTTTCGGCGTTGGCATTGGGCGGTTTCGTTTTCGCCTTCGGATTTGGAGCAGAAGATAACGGGGTGTTTGGCTTCTTAAAGGGGTTATGCTATTTTTTGAAACGGTATAACCGCCGCACCTTGCTTCAAATTTTCCAAGTAATCTGCCCAGGATTGCATCATGCGCCGCCTTTCGTCCAAATATTGCGTCCGGTTGTACGCCGCCCACCTGATCGCGTGGCGCGTGGGCTAGTTGGCGCTCAATGGCGTCGGGACTCTAGCCCTGTTCATTGAGTAGCGTCGATGCGGTGGTTCTGAATCCATGCGCCGTCATCACGTCCGAATCATAGCCAAGCGATTTAAGCGCCGTGCGGATGGTGTTATCGGACATGGGCCTCCCATCGCCACGGCTGGATGGAAACACATATTGACCGCCGCCGGTAAGAGGGCAGATTGCTTCCGGTATCGCAATGGCTTGCGTGGGTAGAGCGGTTTTGTTGGTATCGGCCTTGCCTTGGAAGTTCGATACCAACAAATATACCAACAAGTTGTTGGTATTTGATGATATTTGTTGGCACGTCTTAAGACAATAAAAAACCCGCTAAGCCTTACAGCTTGCGGGTTCTGACGCCGTATGATACGGCTTGGTTTTACGATTTGGTACCGATGGCCGGACTTGAACCGGCATGACTTGCGTCACCACCCCCTCAAGATGGCGTGTCTACCAATTTCACCACATCGGCTTAAACTATAGTTATTTATTGTCTTTGGTTTTCTTTTCAGTGACGGCTTTTTTCTTTTTTTCTTTAATGGGTTTGCTGGCTGCTTTTGGGGTTTTTACAGGGGCTTTTGCCTGTTCAGGCTTTTTAGCTTCAACGGGTTTGGCAATTCCAACAGGTTTAATCGCTTCTGGTTTAGGTACCGTAGTGCTTGTAATTTCCTTTTCGCCAACAGCCTTATCACTTTCTGGAACAGGGAGTTCTTTTGCGTTTTCAATATTTTCGCCAGCTACCGGATTGGTTAAGGCGGGTTCAATTGCTTGTTGCAGGGGAACTGGTGCAGTCAAGGGTTGTTGGGCATTTGGTGGAACTGGTAAAGTCACATCAGGTTTGCTGTTGTCAGCTTGTGGAATGACCACCTCTGTTTTGGCAGCTTCTGGATTCATCAAATCGTAAGTCTTGCCTTGTCTACCATTTAGCACGGCTAGGCCCAAGCTGGTAAGAAAAAAAAGTGTCGCTAATGTGGCGGTGGTTCTTGATAAAAATGAACCTGCGCCCTGGGCACCAAAAACAGAGCCAGATGACCCTGAGCCGAACGACGCCCCGGCATCAGCTCCTTTGCCTTGCTGGATAAGGATAAGGCCGATTATGCCTAAGCCCAGCAATACATGAATAACTATAATAATTTGATACATGAAAGTAAAACTACTCTAAATTGAATGGTAAATCTTTAAAAAGGATTCCGCATCCAACGAAGCCCCACCGATTAAGCCGCCGTCGATATCCGGCATGGCAAACAGGCCTTTGGCATTGTCAGGTTTGGCACTACCACCGTATAAGATTTGGATTTTGTCGGCAATGGCCTGGTTTTTTGCGGCGATGTATTGACGGATATGTTGATGGACTTCTTGCGCTTGTTCGTCCGTCGCTGTTTTGCCTGTGCCTATTGCCCAAACGGGTTCATAAGCAACCACGGCATGGTTAAACGCTTCTATGCCGGCTAAATCAATAACCGCATCAAGTTGTCCGTCGATTACGTTAAAAGTTTGTTCTTGTTCGCGTTGTTCCAGCGTTTCGCCAATACATAAAACAGGGATGATGTTTTGGGTTTGGGCTTGGCAAAAACGTGCGGCAACTGATGCGTCGGTGTCGCCGTAGTAGCTGCGTCTTTCTGAGTGTCCTACCAGTGCGTATTTACAGCCAAATTCGCTTAGCATGGCGGCTGATATTTCACCAGTATAAGCACCGGAAGCTTTGTCGGCGACATTTTGCGCGCCTAAAGCCAAACGGCTATCATTGATTATTTCACCAACGCTAGGCAGGTAAATATAAGGCGCACAAACGGCAATGCCTGCTTTATTATCGCCTAAACCTGCCAAAATACCCTGTGCAAGCAACTCAGCACTAGCACGAGTGCCATTCATTTTCCAATTACCGATAACCAGTGACTGACGCATCATTACCTCCACATAGAATAAAGCCGCCTATGATATAGGCTTACAGGTTTGAGTTCAAGCACCGATTGCGCTCTGCACTTCTTCAGCAAGTTGCTGGGCATAATCCTTTACCACATCCTCATATTCGCCTTCCACCATGACGCGGATTAATGGCTCTGTCCCCGAAACCCTAAGCAATACCCTGCCTTGATTGCCTAGTTTATTTTCAATCGCTTTGACCGCTTGCTGTATGCCAGCATGTTTGTCTGGATTGATCTTTTTACCGGTTTTGACATTGATCAGTATTTGTGGATATTTTTGCATTCCTGACTTGAGTTCATGCAGGGTTTTGCCGCTATATTGCATTTCCGCCAAGATTTGTAGGGCGGCGATAATGCCGTCACCGGTCGTTGTTTTGTCCAGACAAATGATGTGGCCTGAGTTTTCGCCGCCCAAAATGCCATGATGTTCAGTCAACATTTCCATGACATAGCGGTCACCAACTTTAGCCCGAACTAAGTTGATGCCCAGTTGTTTTAAGCCGTGTTCCATACCTAGATTAGTCATTAAGGTGCCGACTACTGGCCCGGTCATTTGTCCGGCGGCTTGTTTGGATTTGGCGATAATGTAAATCAGCTCATCCCCGTCAACGATTTCGCCTTTATGGTCGACCATAATCAAACGGTCGCCATCACCGTCCAAGGCTATCCCTAAATCGGCCTGATTGGCTAAAACGGTTGCCACCAACGTTTCCGGCTTGGTTGCGCCACAGTTGTCATTGATGTTGAGTCCGTTTGGCTGGACACCGATGCTGATGACTTCCGCGCCGATCTCGCTGAACACATGGGGGGCTATGTGGTATGTCGCTCCGTGGGCGCAATCGACAACGATTTTCATGTGGTCAAAGTCCAAGCGTGTCGGTACGCTGGCTTTGCAATATTCAATGTAGCGGCCTGCCGCATCTTCCAGGCGTTTGGCTTTTCCTAAACGGGCCGATTCGACCGTCGTCATTGGTAAGTCCATATACCGTTCTATTTCATGTTCTATTTCATCCGGCAGTTTGGTCCCTTGTACCGAAAAAAACTTGATGCCATTATCATAGTAAGGGTTATGTGAGGCACTAATGACTATGCCTGCTTGCGCCCTTAACGTCCGGGTCAAATAAGCAATCCCTGGTGTAGGCATGGGGCCTAACAGGCGGGTGTCAACGCCCGCTGCGGTCAAGCCCGCTTCCAATGCGGATTCGAACATATAACCGGAAATGCGCGTGTCTTTGCCCACCAAAACAAAATCATGGCGTTCGTTGGCGAAAACACGGCCTGCCGCCCAGCCTAGTTTCAACAAAAAATCAGCCGTGATAGGCGGCTCCCCAACTTTGCCTCTGATGCCGTCAGTGCCAAAATATTTTTTTGTCATAATGATTTATTCTTGATTGGATCGTAAAAAAAATGGTTAAAAAAAAGGAGAGGCTTTGAGCCTCCCCTTTTATCTATCAAGCCCTTAATGTGTTAGCTTTGTTCTGCCGCACCGCCGATGATTTTATCGTCCTTGACTTCATCCACCTTAAGGCCGCTACGGGGCGGTATGTCATGCCAACCTTGCGGATCCCGCACAGGCCGACGGGCCATTAAGTCTTCAATTTGGTCTTTGTCAATGGTTTCGTATTTCATCAAAGCATCGGCCATCGCATGAAGAATATCAATGTTTTCTTTGATAATACGTTCTGCACGTTCATAGTTGCGGTCAATAAAAGAACGGATTTCTTCATCAATGGTATGCGATGTTTCCTCGGCGACGGTTTTATGCTGGGTAACTGAACGGCCCAGGAATATTTCGCCTTCTTCTTCACTGTAGGCTAGTGGCCCCAAACGTTGTGACAAGCCCCATTTGGTGACCATATTCCGCGCCAGTTCCGTCGCCCGTTCTATGTCGTTGGAGGCTCCGGTACTGACTTGTTCCCAGCCAAAGATAATTTCTTCAGCAATACGGCCACCGTATAAACTGGAAATCATGCTGTCGAGTTTTTGTTTGCTGGCACTGTATTGATCTTTTTCCGGCAGGAACATGGTCACGCCCAAGGCGCGGCCTCTGGGCATGATGCTGACTTTATAAACCGGATCGTGTTCTGGTACCAGTTTGCCGACAATCGCGTGGCCTGCTTCGTGGTACGCGGTCATTTTCTTCTCTTTTTCGCCCATCACCAGGGTATGCCGTTCGGCTCCCATGATGAGCTTGTCCTTGGCTTTTTCCAGATCAAACATGCTCACTACACGCTTGTTCATACGGGCGGCAAATAAAGCGGCTTCGTTGACCAAGTTGGCTAAATCGGCGCCGGAAAATCCTGGCGTACCCTGGGCGATGTATTTGACTTCAACGTCGTCGGCAGCAGGTACTTTTTTCATGTGGACTTTAAGGATTTGTTCACGTCCTCGTACATCAGGCAGGCCAACCGTCACCTGGCGGTCAAACCGGCCCGGGCGCAACAAAGCTTTATCAAGCACATCAGGGCGGTTGGTGGCCGCGATCACGATAATGCCTTCATTGCCTTCAAAGCCGTCCATTTCGACCAGCAATTGGTTTAAGGTTTGTTCGCGTTCATCATTGCCACCACCCAAACCAGCGCCCCGTTGACGGCCTACGGCATCAATCTCGTCGATGAAAATGATGCAAGGCGCGTGTTTTTTGGCTTGTTCGAACATGTCCCGCACCCGTGATGCACCGACACCGACGAACATTTCGACAAAATCCGAACCAGAAATAGTGAAGAACGGCACTTTCGCTTCGCCAGCAATCGCCCGCGCCAACAGGGTTTTCCCTGTCCCTGGAGGGCCTATCATCAACGCGCCTCTAGGGATTTTTCCACCCAATTTTTGGTATTTGGCCGGATCTTTCAAAAAGTCGACCATTTCCTCGACTTCTTCTTTGGCTTCATCACAGCCGGCAACATCGGCGAAGGTCACTTTAATTTGGTCTTCTTCTAGCATACGCGCCTTGCTTCTGCCAAAACTCATGGCGCCGCGGCCTGCCGCGCCACCACCTTGCATTTGGCGCATAAAAAACACCCACACGGCAATCAGCAGCAACATGGGGCCGAAAGACACCAGCAACTGCATCAGCAATGACGGTTGTTCTGGCGGCACTGCTTTAATTTCCACGCCGTTTGCCAACAGGTCATCAACCAGATGCGGATCTGATGGGGCGTAGGTTTTAAATAGTTGGCCGCCTTGCATCTTGCCTTTAATAATGTGTTCATCAATCATAACTTGCTGAACTTGACCTGCTTTTACCGATTCGATAAATTGCGAATACGATAATGCGTTATCAGCCCGCTCACTTTGAGGGGCAAAATTATTAAAGAGGGACATCAAAACCACTGCAATGACGACCCACAAGATTATATTTTTTATCATATCGTTCAAATTACACGCCCTAGGCTTGAACCGTTTTGTTTAATAAATTTATTAAATTATATCAGGACTTACAGTCCAGATTGTTGTTATTTGTCTTGGAAATTCTTTTATCTTTGTTGATCTATGGGCGGTAAGGGCTTATTTAAAGCCTTTAGCCAAAATATAAACCTCATTGCTTCGTGGTCGAGACGCTTTAGGTTTTCGGATAACCACTTTAGAAAAAGATTGTTGCACTTCCCGATGAAAAGTTTCAAAGCCTTCACCATGAAATAATTTGACTAAAAAACTGCCATTTTTTGCCAACACGGTTTTTGCGGTATCTAACGCCAATTCCCCTAAATAAATAGCGCGTGGCTGGTCGATGCTATTATTGCCGCTCATATTCGGAGCCATGTCTGACATGACCAGATTGATGGGGGCATTGTCCAAAACCCGGTAAAGTTCTTCCAGCACCTCTGTTTCACGAAAATCTCCCTGTATAAAATCAACGCCTTCTAGCGGTTCCATCGGCAAAATATCCAAGGCAACCAATTTATTACTTTTACCTATCAGCGGCCTTGCAAACTGTGACCAGCCACCTGGTGCAGCCCCTAAATCGATGATATTCATGCCAGATTTTATTACCTGGTCTTTATCCTGAATTTCACTTAATTTAAATACCGCCCGTGAGCGATAGCCCTGGGCTTGCGCCATTCTGACGTATTCGTCATCGAAATGTTCCTGCATCCAACGGTTGCTGCTTTTACTTCGTCCCATAGCCCTTTGTTTAGTGTAGAATTAATATTTTGATTTTCAGGAAGTGAGAGTGAACTCAGTAGATAAGAAGCAACTGCGCGCCAATGCCCATGTTTTAAATCCCGTAGTGATAATAGGACAAGCGGGTTTGACCGACCCTGTTCTGGCGGAAATTGAACTGGCTTTGAATAGCCACGAACTGATTAAAATAAAAATACGCGCTGAACGTGATGAACGCAAGCAGATCACTGAAAGAATTTGCGGGGCGACGGGTGCGGAGTTAATCCAGTCGATTGGGCAAATTGCGGTTGTTTACCGATTGAACCCTAATAAATAATCCGTTAAAGGCACAAGACTGTTGTCACCCTTGTGCCTTTTTACTGATTTTAATTAGATGTATTCAATCGACAGAATTTCATACTCGACATTTCCGGCAGGTGCCTTAACGGTCACCACATCGCCAGCTTCTTTACCGATCAAAGCCCGCGCAATCGGTGAGCCGATGGAAATGCGGCCTTCTTTGATATTGGCTTCATCTTCGCCAACTATTTGATAAGTTACTTTTTTCTCAGAATCCAAATCTTCAATTTCCACAGTCGCGCCAAACACGACTTTGCCATTGGCATCCAGTTTGGTGACATCAATCACTTGCGCGTTCGACAATTTGCCTTCAATTTCGCCAATCCGTCCTTCGGCAAAACTTTGTTGTTCACGCGCGGCATGATATTCCGCGTTTTCTTTCAAATCGCCGTGTGCACGGGCAGTGGCAATCGCCGCGATGATGCGTGGCCTGACCACGGATTTTAATTCTTCCAATTCGGTGCGCAGTTTTTCCGCGCCTTTTACGGTTAGTGGTACTTTACTCATTCTTCAAAAACTCCAATTAATTTTATGTCCGTCACTTTTATTATTGTGCTGTTAGATCTTTTAAGTTTCAAGAAACTGGAAGATCAGCCTAAGCTCCAACGATAAGTGCCGCTGTGTCCTGTTTTGTTAATTATGTTATCTGCTCAGCTTAAACTTTTATGCAAATCCTGTAGGCATGACACATCGCCTGCGTCCAGTTCACCCAAGGCAAAACACGCCGCTTTCGCACCCGCCATCGTCGTGTAATACGGCACGCGGTTTTGTAAGGCTTCGCGGCGCATCGTGAAGGAATCGGAAATGGCTTTTTTGCCGACCGTAGTATTGATGATTAACTGGATTTGCCCGTTTTTAATCATATCCACGGTGTTAGGGCGGCCTTCGTTGACTTTGTAAACCAGTTCGCAGGGGATGCCATGCTCTTTCAGGTATCTCGCCGTGCCACCCGTGGCGACCACTTCATATTTTTTGTCCACCAACATGCGGGCGATTTCCGGTGCTTTGGCTTTATCAACGTCGCGGATGCTGATCAACACCTTGCCGCTATGGTCCAAATTAACTCCAGCAGCGCGTTGCGATTTGGCAAACGCTTCACCGAAAGTTTTGCCCACCCCCATGACTTCGCCTGTCGATTTCATTTCCGGCCCCAATAACGGGTCAACGCCAGGGAATTTCACAAACGGGAACACCGCTTCTTTAACGGAATAGTAACCAGGGATGCGCTCTTCGGTCACGCCTTGTTGTTCTAACGTTTGTCCGACCATCACCCGCGCGGCGATTTTTGCCAAGGGGTATCCAGTCGCTTTGGATACGAATGGCGCGGTACGCGAGGCCCTGGGATTGACTTCCAACACATAAATGTCTTCGCCCTGAATAGCAAATTGGGTGTTCATCAAACCTCGCACACCCAAGGCCTCCGCCATTTTAGCGACTTGTTGGCGCAATTGGTCTTGCAGATGCGCCGGTAAATCATAGGGCGGCAAGGAACAGGCAGAGTCGCCGGAATGTACGCCCGCCTGTTCGATATGCTCCATCAAGCCGCCGATCAGGACACGTTCGCCGTCATAAATGGCATCCACGTCCATTTCCACGGCATCATCCAAGAAGCGGTCCAACAACACGGGGGAATCGTTGGACACGCTCACCGCTTCTTTCATGTAGCGTTGCAGCCCTTCTTCGTTGACGACAATTTCCATCGCCCGCCCGCCCAACACATAGGACGGGCGCACCACCAGCGGATAACCCAGTTCCCGCGCCGCGATCAGGGCTTGCTCGACTGAACGCGCGGTGGCGTTGGGCGGTTGGCGTAAATTCAGACGCTCCAACAGTTTTTGGAAACGCTCCCGGTCTTCCGCCAAGTCTATCGAATCCGGTGACGTGCCGATAATCGGTACGCCCGCCGCTTCCAAAGCCCGCGCCAGTTTCAGCGGGGTTTGTCCGCCGTACTGCACGATCACGCCTTTGGGTTTTTCCAAATGGACGATCTCCAGCACATCTTCCAGCGTCAACGATTCAAAATACAAACGGTCAGAAGTGTCAAAATCCGTTGAAACGGTCTCAGGATTACAGTTAATCATGATGGTTTCATAGCCGTCTTCGCGCAAGGCCAAGGCTGCGTGGACACAGCAATAGTCAAACTCGATACCTTGCCCGATGCGGTTGGGGCCGCCGCCCAAGATGATGATTTTGTCTTTGTCGGAAACTCGCGCTTCGCATTCTTCTTCATACGTCGAATACAAATACGCCGTATCGGACGCGAATTCCGCAGCGCAGGAGTCGATGCGTTTGTAGACGGGACGGATATTTTGCTTATGGCGGGTGTTACGTACTTCCGTTTCCGACGTGTCGAGCAATTTTGCCAGACGCAAGTCAGAAAAGCCTTTGCGTTTGAGTTGGTACAGCTCGCCCGCTTTTAGGGTGGACAGGGTTTTGCTGGCAAGATTTTTTTCCGCCAATACCAAATCTTCCAATTGCGCCAAGAACCACGGGTCGATTTTGCACACGGCGTGTATTTCCTGCCAACTCATGCCCATGCGGAAGGCATCGGCGACATAGCGCAAACGGTCAGGTCCTGGATGGCGCATTTCCCGTTGGATTTTGTCCACCGCGTCGTCGGCGTTCAGGTCGATAATTTCATCCAACCCGCTAATGCCAATTTCCAAACCGCGCAAGGCTTTTTGCAAAGACTCCTGGAAGGTGCGGCCTATCGCCATGACTTCGCCGACCGATTTCATTTGCGTGGTCAAACGGTCATCGGCTTGCGGAAATTTTTCAAAGGTAAAGCGCGGCACTTTGGTCACGACGTAATCGATGCTAGGCTCGAACGATGCGGGTGTCCGTCCGCCGGTGATTTCGTTTTGCAACTCGTCCAGCGTGTAGCCCACCGCCAATTTTGCCGCCACTTTGGCGATGGGGAAGCCAGTGGCTTTGGAAGCCAAAGCGGAAGAGCGCGACACACGCGGATTCATCTCGATAACAATCAAACGCCCATCGACCGGATTGATCGCCACCTGCACGTTCGAGCCGCCCGTGTCCACGCCAATCTCGCGCAACACCGCCAGCGATACATTCCGCAGGATTTGGTATTCCTTGTCGGTCAAGGTTTGCGCGGGCGCGACGGTGATCGAGTCGCCGGTATGCACACCCATCGGGTCGAAGTTTTCAATCGAGCAGACGATGATGCAATTGTCGTTGCGGTCGCGCACCACTTCCATTTCGTATTCTTTCCAACCTAACACCGACTCTTCAATCAGCAATTCATTGGTCGGCGACAAATCCAGGCCGCGTTCGCAAATCTCCATGAATTCCTGTTTGTTGTAAGCAATGCCGCCGCCACTGCCGCCCATCGTGAAAGAAGGGCGGATGACTGTCGGATAACCGACCTCTTTTTGCGCGGCGAGGGCTTCTTCCATAGAATGCGCGGTTTTTGACTTGGCGACCTCAAAGCCGATACGCGCCATCGCCTCGTTAAATAGCTGGCGATCTTCCGCCTTGTTAATCGCTTCTTTGGTTGCGCCGATCATTACGACATTGTATTTCGCCAATACGCCGTGTTTGTCCAAGGCCAAGGCGCAGTTTAACGCAGTTTGTCCGCCCATCGTCGGCAATACCGCATCGGGGCGTTCTTTGGCAATAATTTTTTCCACGGTTTGCCAGTCGATAGGCTCGATGTAAATCGCGTCCGCCATATCGGGGTCGGTCATAATCGTCGCGGGATTGGAATTGACCAAAATCACGCGGTAGCCTTCCTCGCGCAAGGCTTTGCAGGCTTGGGTGCCGGAGTAATCAAATTCGCAAGCCTGGCCGATGACGATAGGGCCTGCGCCTAGTAATAAGATGGATTTTATGTCGGTTCTTTTGGGCATATTGTAATTTTGTTAATCTAATTAATTAGTTATAGTAAAAATTATAACCGCTAATTATGAATGGGGTTTACTATATTTAAATTGGCTATTTGCGCAAAGTCGCTCACATTTCGGGTTATAACCGTTGCGTTATAGTACAAGGCTGTTGCGGCAATAATGGCATCACCTAATGACATTTTGCGTTGCTGACGTAAGGTGATTGCCCTATCAATAATGCTGCTGTTTATATCAATCAAGTTTATAAACTGAAAACAGCTTACAAAATACTGCTTGGCTTTATCATCTAAACGATGGAATCCTGAAACCTCAAGCTGGGTGATTTTTGAAGCTGAACTTTCTTTGTCGAAGATAAGCGGACGCAAATAAGCGTATTCCGTTAGCTGTGAATAAATCAAGATATTACTGTCCAGTAATTTCATTCGTCTCTAAACGGTAGTTTTCTATCTTTGCGGCTGTCATTAAATTCTTGCAAGAAAGCATCAAAGTTCGCCACATCAACACCTTGTTCAATGATACGGCGGTGATAATCGAGGCTTTCATTATTAATTTCTGCTTTTTTTTGCGTTGAGTAGCTGATGCCTAGGCGTTGCAACAACGGCAACAAAAGCATTTCATCTTCGCTATTTTTGAGTTCTAGGGTTATTTGTAGCATATTCAAATTCTATTGATCATTATCCAAATCCGACCACATGGTTTCTAAGGAAGAGTAACGTTCAACCGCGTTATTACGCCCATCTTCAATTGCTATTAAGGTTTCTTCGCTAGGTAATTCGTTTTCATAAATTCGAGTAAGTATATTCTTAACTTTAATTTTTTCTTCTCCGGCTTTTTTGCTCTCATGCCTTAAAACTTCTATGTTGTAATAACCAGCAAAGGACACCTTTTTGATTTCGTTAAAAATAGAGTCGCTAATTTTTCCGTCCATTGGATCGTTTTGAGAATCCACCAAAAACTTAAACGTTTTCGTTACCAAACTAATAGCCACAAATACTCCGTTATATAAGAGATTGGTTTGATTGCTATAATCCAAATTATTTATGGCCCTTAAAATAGAATCCGATTTTGGCCTATCAATTTGGTAATTGATTTTCTCGCCACTTAAAGCGTTAAAATGAAAATCAATTGATGCTTCATGTCGGGAAATGCATTGTAAAAATTTTTTAAGAGCCTTTATTTCTTTTTCATTTAATTTAAGGCCGCGTAACTGATTAATATCATTTGAATAAGTGAGAATGTCACTAAGCCTTTTTTCCAAAGGATATTCTTTTTCGAATACCTCATTTTGTTGATTGCTTTCTTTTATAGGTTTTAAGAAAAGATTAAAAGAACCGGGAGCACTAGCAAATAGTTCTAAACCATCTCCATAAAAACAATTGGCAGCAGCGTGTCTAAGATCATTAAAGCTACTGACGATAGGAGCAAAAAAATCCAGTTTTATTTTTCCTGCGCTAACCGCTTCGCCATCGTTGAAATGAATATTCAGAACATCAGATTGTTGCTCAATCATTATGTCTTCAACGGCTTTTATTTCTTGTAACTCCTTTTTCAGGCCTTCCAATTCTTCTTTAATTTCATTGGGAGGATTACCTTGCAAACCCAAACAAATCATCTTTTCGGCTTGCTCATATTTTTCAGCATCTAATGCTAAACAAGCCGCACTTCTAAATAAAACTGACCGCGTTGGTTCTATTTCGAGTTGGTCATGCAATAGCAAAGCAGCGTCATGCTCGTACTCAAAGGCTTCACTAGCCAAGCGTTTAGCTTCATCGAACGAGCCTTTACGCTTGGCAAAAAAAGCCGCTTCGGCAATGCCCATTGCTTTAGAATGTAGTTCATTGACTTGGTTGCTCATTTCTTTTCCACCCATGAACGTGGTTTGCTAAACTCTACGATAACAATATAAGCGGGTAAATCCAAATCATCGCTTTGCTTGGTTTGAGTCAGTTTTATATCCGCTCGTCTAGCAATAGTATTGCCTTTATTCTCTTGTAATATCCCTGATATTTCTAATCTTGCCTTTTTTTGAAAAGGATAAGCCTCGTCTTCTTTTTCACCTAACCAATAATCAAATCCGGTTCTTTTCAATGACCGTTCGATAACTTTGAAAGGAGTAAGGCGATAAATAATTAAAATAGCTAAATACGTTGCCCCGTATTCTGTTGTTTCTTGTAAATCATGCCAAGCATCTTTTATTTGAGGAGTGATTTCATCTGACCATGACAAAATGATGTGACTGTTCAGATGACCAATTATTTCTAACTCCACACCTGATTTATGGCCTTGGTTATCTAAACAGACCACTGCCGCTTCTGCAAAGGCGTTCATGATATTAGAGGTCAATACATTAGCGGGAATATCTTTAAGTACATCTAGTTCGTGAACAGCCATGATTTCTTTTTGAATCCCCTAAATAAAGGTACAAATATTCACCGCTAATTAACGAAACACTATGATTTATTTACCATTTCCATAAACCCATCAAACAACCCTTCAACATCATGCGGGCCAGGACTCGCTTCAGGATGCCCCTGAAAACTAAACGCGGGCACATCAGTACGGCGGATACCTTGCAAACTGCCATCAAACAAGGAACGGTGCGTGGCGACCAGGTTTTCTGGCAGACTGGCTTCATTAACGGCAAAACCGTGGTTTTGGCTGCTGATCATGACGTGACCGGTGGTGAGGTTTTGTACCGGATGGTTCGCGCCGTGATGACCGAATTTCATTTTTTCGGTTTTTGCGCCACTGGCTAAGGCCAGCAATTGATGGCCTAAGCAAATGCCAAACACAGGGATTTTCTGCGCCAAAATCTCGCTGATGGCTTCAATCGCGTAAGTGCAGGGTTCCGGGTCGCCAGGGCCGTTGGATAAAAATACGCCATCGGGATTCATTGCCAACACATCGGCGGCGGGAGTTTGGGCGGGGACTACGGTGACGCGGCAACCGCGGTTGACCAGCAAGCGCAGGATATTGCGTTTGATGCCAAAATCATAAGCCACCACATGTTTGGTCAAGTTAGCACGTTGTTGATGCCCCTCTTGCAAAGTCCAGACGTTTTCCGTCCATTCGTAGCTTTCGGCGGTGGTGACTTCTTTAGCCAAATCCAAACCTTTCAAGCCCGCAAATCCGGCGATGGCGGCGGAAGCGGTGGCTTTGTCAACCCCATCACCAGCGACAATCGCACCACGTTGTGCGCCTTTGTCACGCAAAATGCGGGTCAGTTTGCGGGTGTCGATGTCGGCGATGGCTACGACATTGTTGTCCAGTAAATATTGCTGCAAGCTAAGCTCGCTACGCCAATTACTTGCCAGCAAAGGCAAATCGCGGATTATCAAGCCGCTGGCGAATACGCCGACTGATTCATCATCTTCGCTGTTGGTGCCGACATTGCCGATATGCGGATACGTCAGTGTGATAATTTGTTGTGCATAAGACGGGTCACTAAGAATTTCCTGATAACCGCTCATTGCGGTGTTGAACACCACCTCACCGACTGAACAGCCGTCCGCGCCTATAGACACGCCACTAAATACGGTACCATCTTCCAACACTAATAAAGCAGGCTTAACCAATTGCGTTACCTCAAATATGCAAAACGGGACGGACCCGGAAGGACGCATCCCGTTATCAATAAATTAACCCTGACACTATACAAAATTATGCTGTTTGGGTCATTAACAATTTTGGAATTGGGTTACCTAATAATTGGTAATGACTGTTGGTTTAGATCACAAGAGGCTTGTGACAATCAGTTTAAAAGCGTTCATTGAATAAAAAATAACCCCAACTTGTATAATATTTATCCGCTACTATATATAATCACTGTTCGGATATTATTTTTTCGGCTTTGTCTATGAAAAATTACCATAAAAGATTGTGTATTCTGGTGTTGCTGTTTTTGTCCGCGACGGTTTATGCAGGGCAAATCCAAGTTAATTCATTGGCTTATGATGCTCGCCAAGGGCGTTTGTCGGTTGCCGTTTCTGCCTCGCCGAAACATCGTGTTTTTGTCATGGACAACCCTTCACGTCTGGTCATCGACATAAAAAATGCCAATTGGGTTGGGGCATTGAGCCAACCTCCTGCGGCGCACCCTTTGTTTGCCAAAGTAAAACTAGCCGCCCAAAATGCTGCGGGTTTAAGGTTGGTTGTTGATTTAAAAAAACCGGTTAGTCCTGAGAAATTTTCCTTAACCTCCAATAACCGTGATGAACATCGTTTGATGGTCAATCTTGCCAGCAAAACGGGCAGTGAGGCGGACACGGTGAAAACTAAAGTGGTTAAGCCCGCCAAGCAAGTCACTAAAACCAAATCTACCAAATCTATTGAACAAAAATCCGTTGCCAACAAAGGCAGGGATATTATTGTCGCGATAGATGCCGGTCATGGCGGCAACGATCCGGGGGCGCATGGCCAGCAGGGCACGGAAGAAAAAGTCGTTACTATGGCTATCGCGCAAAAATTGGCCGCATTGCTTAATGCCCAAGCTGGCTTAAAAGCGGTGATGGTGCGTAAAGATGATTATTATGTGGGTTTGCGCGAACGGATACAAATAGCCAGGGCAGCAAAAGCAGACTTGTTCATTTCGATACATGCCGATGCGTTTAATGACACGACAGTACGAGGGGCTTCGGTTTTTACGCTGTCTACCCAAGGGGCATCTACCGAAGCCGCCCGTTGGCTGGAAAAATCTGAAAATGCCGCTGAATTGGTGGGCGGGGTCAGTTTGAGTGACAAAGAAGACGTATTGGCTTCGGTGCTGTTGGATTTATCACAGTCTGCGACCTTGTCCGCCAGCCAACAAGTGGCCCAAAGCGTCTTGAAACATTTCCATAATATCAGCCCATTGCATCGTGATTCTGTCCAGAAGGCCGGGTTTATTGTCCTAAAATCACCCGATATCCCGTCCATTTTGGTGGAGACCGCGTTCATATCCAATCCTTTGGAAGAGCAAAACCTGCTTAGCCCGCGTTATCAAACCCAAATGGCTAAAGCTATTTTTAAAGGTGTTTACGATTATTTCAAAGAATCAGCCCCTGTCGATAGCCGTATGGCGGCATTGTAAAAACATTGCAACTGTCAGGAATACCACTTTGTTTGTATTTCTGGCGTTTTTTTCGTTTGACTACGCAGTAAATCCCATCTTTCCGGCCTAATCCTAGCCAAGGCCGTACTCAAATATTCATGCGCATACACTCGCTCCCCACCCAACTCGTCAACCAAATCGCCGCCGGCGAAGTGGTCGAAAGGCCGTCATCGGTGGTCAAAGAACTGGTTGAAAATAGTTTCGATGCCGGGGCCACTCAAATCCATATCGACATCGAACAAGGCGGCATCAGGCTCATCAAAATCCGTGATGACGGTTGCGGCATCGTCAAAGACGATTTGCCGCTGGCCTTGTCGCGTCACGCCACCAGCAAAATCGCGTCCTTGCAAGATTTGGAGCACGTCGCCAGCATGGGTTTTCGCGGTGAAGCCTTGCCTAGCATCAGCTCGGTATCGCGTTTGACCTTGATCTCCCGGATCCCCGAAGCCGAGTGCGCGTGGCGCGTCAATGCCGATGGTTCGGAACAGGGCTACGCTCCGCAACCTGACCCGCACCCGCAAGGCACGACCATCGAAGTGCGTGATTTGTTTTACAACACGCCCGCCAGACGCAAGTTTTTAAAAACTGAAAAAACCGAATTCACCCATATCGAAACCCTGATCCAACGCATGGCCTTAAGCCGTTTCGACATTGGTTTCACCTTGCTGCACAACCAGAAAGAAATCCTCAAATTAAAACCCGCACTGACCGAAGCGCAGCAAACCCAACGGGTGGCGGGCATTTGTGGCGGCGCGTTTGTCGACAATGCCGTGACGATTGATTTTGCCGCGTCCGGCTTGCAGTTGACGGGGTGGGTGGGCTTGCCGACATTTTCGCGCAGCCAGCAGGACATGCAGTTTTTTTACGTCAACAACCGCCTGGTTAAAGACAAACTGGTCGCCCATGCCGTCAAACAAGCCTTTCAGGATGTGTTGTTCCACGGACGCCATCCGGTGTTTGTCCTGTATTTGACGCTGGACCCGACCTTGGTTGATGTCAACGCCCATCCCGCTAAATTGGAAGTGCGGTTTAGGGAAGGGCGGTTAGTGCATGATTTCCTGTTCAGTGCCCTGCACCGCAGTTTGGCGGATTTTCGCCCAGGTTTTCAAGACATTGCCGCCACCAAGCGAGGGTTGCCGGTATCCGAAATTGTGCCACCAATACACACCGTTGGCACATATCAATCCGCGTATCAATCAAGGCCGCCCCAGCAAGCCTTCGTGCCCTTGCAAGTCGAAGAACAAATCCGCCAATATGCCAAACTCGTACCCGAACCGCTGGCGGCTGCCCGCATGGATACCCAAACGCCAGATGATTTTCCGCCGCTAGGTTATGCCATTGCCCATTTGCACAATATTTATATTTTGGCGGAAACCCGTACCGGCATTATCTTGGTCGATGCCCATGCCGCCCACGAGCGCGTCACTTACGAGCGCCTGAAACAGCAATACCAGGAAGGCGTAATCGCCAGCCAACCCTTGTTATTGCCGATCAAAATTTCGGTCAGCCTTGCCGAAGCCGAATTGGCGGAACAATCCCAAGCCCTTTTCACCGCTTTGGGTTTTGAAATCAACCGTTTCGGTCCTGAAACCTTGGTCTTGCGCTCAGTCCCCGCTTTATTGCGTAACACCGATGTGGAGACTTTATTGCGTGATGTGCTGGCGGATTTGTCCGAACACGGCATGAGCCAACGGGTGCAGGAACACATCCAGGAATTGCTGGCGACGATGGCCTGCCACGGTTCGGTCCGTGCCCAACGCCGCTTGACCGTTGACGAAATGAACGCCTTGTTGCGGGATATGGAAAAAACCGAACGCAGCGGGCAATGTAATCATGGCCGCCCGACGTGGATTGCGTTATCAACGGGTGATTTGGATAAATTCTTTTTACGTGGGCAGTAATAACTTTTCATGACGGCAATGCAACCCCCTGCTATTTTCTTAATGGGCCCGACCGCCTCCGGCAAAACCTACTTAGCCGTGGAATTGGCGCAACAGCTTAACGGCGAAATCATCAGCGTGGATTCTGCTCTGGTTTTCAAAGGCATGGACATAGGCACAGCCAAACCGACTGTAGAAGAACGCGGTGGCATACCGCATCATCTCATCGACATTCTTGACCCGTCCGAAACGTTCTCAACCGGACAATTTCGCAGCTTGGCCTTGGCGGCTATGGCGGATATTACCGGACGCGGTAAATTGCCGATTTTGGTCGGTGGCACGATGCTGTATTTCAATGCCTTAAGCAAGGGCTTGGCAAAATTGCCGGAAGCCGATCCTGAAATCAGGGCGCGGCTCGATCAGGAATTGGCGGATTTTGGCAAAGAAGTCCTGCATCAACGCCTGGCGATGCTAGACCCTAAAGCCGCTGCGCGTATCCACCCGAATGACCCGCAACGGGTGCAACGGGCGTTGGAAGTGTATGAATTGAGCGGTCAAGCCTTATCAGATTTTTTTGCCGATACGGGTTCGACCTTGCCGTACCGTGCCAGTAAATTAATCGTCGCGCCATCAGACCGCGCCATTTTGCACATAAAAATTGCCGGACGATTCCGGCAAATGCTGGAACAGGGCTTTCTCGAAGAAGTGCAGGCACTTTATCAACGGGGAGATTTGGACGAAACCCTGCCAGCCATCCGCGCCGTGGGTTATCGGCAAGCGTGGGCGTATTTGCAAGGGGGGATGGATTTGCCGACCATGACCGAAAAAGCCATCGCCGCGACACGGCAATTGGCGAAACGGCAATTTACCTGGTTACGCAAAGAAACCGACGCGCTACATTTTGAGACGGGGGATAGCGAGTTGCTAAACAAAGTGATGGCAAGCATCAGTAAAATGATTTGATTATTGCACCAGACGTTTGACCGATGTTTTAAAAGCAGTTAGGCATTTGATGGGGGCTTGTGCTATCGATTTACTGGACAATCACCTTTCGTTTTTAACAAGCCCGCGTGGTGGGCGTTTGCTTCCAATAAAATACCAAGTGGTCAGCTTTTTTTAATTTTACGCTTTGCTAACCACTTGGTGCTTTCAGAGTTTCAATTTTTCAACGCTTATTCTTTAGTCCATTTAGCAGCCAATTGGCCTGAAAGCTGACCAAAATAAGTACCGACAACTATGGAAATTGAGATGACCAGCAGTGGGTTGTTGAGGGAAATGTTCAACAACACGTCTTGGGTCAATTTGTCAGGCGTTTGTAGCAGGTAGGCGAAAGTCGAAGAATAACCCAAGACGCTGGCAGGAATCGCGGCAAGCATTGGGCAGCTTGCGGCAAGGCATAGGACGATGACGGCAATGGCAACGGTAATCGCCGCCATGAACGGGAAGCCGAGCATGGTGTCAGGGGCAATTTCAGTCAACAGCAACGCGGTAATCCACGCCATGAACACGCCGAAGATGCCGCAGACGATGGTGTTGACCAACGCTTCTTTAGTGCCGCCCAAAAGGAAGTAAGCCGCCCAGGCGATGGTTGCCGCCCAGATAAAAAAGACGCCGCTTAAGGGGCCAACTGCCAAAAATGTTGCAAGGCCGGCAAGGACGCCGATACTTACAGAAAGTGCGGTTAGTTTGTTCATTAATGTATCTCCAATAGTGGCCTCAGTGAATTATTGTAGCCGGATTATCCAGTGAGGCAGTCTGTTTAACCCGTCGTTCGATTAAAGGGAAAGGGGAAAACCGAACTTTTCTGATGTTAGCAGAGATTAATGGCAAGAGAAAATGTAAATGCTACGCGTAGCTTGGATTAGCGTTAGTTTGCCCGTATTTTTGCCAATTGCCGGTGTTATTAATTGAATGGGAAAATCAATATCCAGCAGGTTTGGTTGACATTTATTCGCACTTTATTGGTGAGACCATGTAAAATCGCAAAGTTATTTTGATGGTTTTTAAGTTTTGTCACTTTTAGGATATAAAAATCGTGTTTAGAGGAACAACCATACTTTCTGTGCGTCGTGGCGGCAAAGTGGTCATCGGCGGCGACGGGCAGGTAACTTTGGGCAATACGGTCATGAAGGGCAATGCCCGGAAAGTGCGCCGTTTATATCATGACAAGGTGATTGCCGGATTTGCGGGGGCGACGGCGGATGCGTTTACCTTATTTGAGCATTTCGAGGGCAAGCTGGAAAAGCATCGCGGCAATCTGACCCGCGCCGCTGTCGAAATGGCTAAAGATTGGCGCACCGACCGGGCATTACGCAAATTGGAAGCCTTGTTGGTGATCGCCGATGCCAAAACCTCGTTGATTATTTCAGGGACCGGCGATGTGATTGAGCCGGAGCATGATTTGATGGCGATAGGTTCAGGTGGCGCGTTTGCCCAAGCGGCGGCGCGTGCCTTGTTGGAAAATACCGATTTGAGTGCGCGGGATATTGTTGAGCGGTCTTTAAATATCGCCGCTGATATTTGCATTTATACCAACCACAATCTTCGTATTGAAGAACTCGACGCAGAACCTAACGAATAAAACGAGCAAAACCATGACCCAAATGACCCCTAAAGAAATTGTCCGAGAATTGGACAAACACATTATTGGCCAGACCAGTGCCAAACGTTCGGTGGCTATTGCATTGCGTAACCGCTGGCGGCGGCAAAATGTTGATCCGGCCTTGCGTGACGAGATTACGCCGAAAAATATCTTGATGATTGGGCCCACGGGTGTCGGCAAAACTGAAATCGCCCGTCGTCTGGCGCGTTTGGCGAATGCCCCGTTCATCAAGATTGAAGCCACCAAATTTACCGAAGTCGGTTATGTCGGCCGTGATGTCGAGTCGATTATCCGCGACCTGGTTGAGTCGGCGATAAAAATGACGCGCCTGGACGAAATGGAAAAAATGCAGGGCCAAGCCGTCGAAACCGCCGAAGAGCGTTTGCTGGATATATTATTGCCATTGCCTTTGTCACCAACAGGCAGTTTGTCCCTGTCCGAAGAAAACACGCGCATGAAAATGCGTAACAAATTACGCGCCGGGGATTTGGACAACCGCGAAATTGAAATTGACGTCCATGTCGCCCCGATGGGCGTGGAGATTATGGCGCCGCCAGGCATGGAAGAAATGACCAGCCAACTGCAAGGCATGTTTCAGAACATCAATTCAGAACGCACCAAACCACGCAAGATGAAAGTCAGCAAAGCCTTAAAGGTCTTGCAGGAAGAAGAAGCCGCCAAATTACTGAATGACGATGACATCAAATTACATGCCCTTGACGCCGTAGAGCAACATGGCATTGTGTTTCTGGATGAAATCGACAAAATCTGCAAACGTGGTGAACATGGCGGCGGTAGCGGTGAAGTGTCACGCGAAGGTGTGCAACGTGATTTGTTGCCTATCGTCGAAGGCAGCACCGTCAGCACTAAATACGGCATGATTAAGACCGACCATATTTTATTTATCGCTTCCGGCGCATTCCATGTCGCCAAACCTTCGGATTTGATCCCGGAATTGCAAGGCCGTTTTCCGATCCGTGTGGAATTAAATCCGTTGTCAGCCGAGGATTTTGTCCGTATCCTGACTGAACCCAATGCCTCATTGACCGAACAATATACCGCGTTGCTGGCAACCGAAGGCGTATCGCTGTCGTTTACCCCTGACGGTATCCAGCGCATCGCCGAATTAGGTTGGCAAGTGAATGAGAAAACTGAAAATATCGGGGCACGGCGTTTGCATACGATTTTGGAGCGTTTGTTGGAAGAAATTTCGTTTGATGCGCCGGATTTGCAGGAAAAAACTATCGTTATTGATGGCGATTATGTCGATAAGCATCTGAGCGAATTTGTTGAAGATGAGGATTTGAGCCGGTATATTTTGTAAAAGTACGGCATGGGTATTGCCTATCCAAAAAATTTCCCCAAACGGAGAAAATAAAATGACCACCGTTTCTATATCACCCCAAGGGCAAATCACATTGCCCAATGAAGTGCTAAAAATAGACGCATGGCAAAATAACAAAGAGTTGACCTTAATTTGCTTAGGGGATACGGTTATTTTGCGCCCCGCCCACTATCAAAAAACCGATGACATTAGTGATTTGGGCGGATTTTTTAAAAACAACCCCATAAAACTGAATACCGAATCGCTGTGTGAACCTGTTAATTTAACCGAGGCATAAGCCGTGCTGATTGCGGTTGATACCAGCATCATGATCCGTCTTGCCATGCGCGATGATGAGGCACATTATCAAAAAGCCCTCGCCTTATTAACAGGACACCAATTTTTTATTAGCCGGACTGTACAATTGGAAATGGAATGGGTATTACGTTCACGTTATAAACAATCCGTTGAAGAAATTGCCAATTTCTTTAGCCTGTTATTACAAAAAACGAAAATACTTTGTGAAAATGAAGAAGAATTAATTAACGCTATTTGTTGGTATCGCCTAGGAGCTGATTTTGCCGATGCCATCCATTTAGCCCACACAAAATCACTACCTTTTTATACTTTTGATGAGCGTTTTTGTAAAAAAGCAATTCAGCAAGGTATTGCGCCTAGGGTTAATTTTTTGTAACTACCTACCCCTACCATGCCAACTTAAATACTTTAGAAACAGGTAGTTAAAAATTCAAGCGTAAGGAAAATGGTCAAAAAATGAGCAATTTTGAGACAAAATCGTTGTTTTTTGCCAAATTCACATAGCGGCTCAAAAAGTAACTGACTGTTTTTAATAAACAGAAAATTGGCATGGTGGGGGTAGGTAGTTACAATTTTTTATAAAAGCTCATGTCGTTCCAAAATTATTGTTGGTGGGAAAGTTACATTCCTAGGTATTTAGTAGGTGGCTTTACTAACCACGTACCCGACTTAAATAAAGCTATTTGCCTATCCTACAAAGGACAACAATGCCCCGCGTACTCATCATCCATGAAGTCGAAGACTACACCGCATGGAAAAAAATATTCGATAACGCTACAACCATCAGAAAAAATGCGGGCGAGCAGAACTACCAAGTTTTAAAATTTGCCGACGATGCCAACCACATCGTGCATTTTTCCCAATGGTCAAGCATCGCCAATGCCAAGGCGTTTTTTGAATCGCCCGAATTGGTGGAAATCCGCAAACAAGCCGGAGTGAAAGCTCCCGAATTTATGTATTTGGATTTACTGGAAGAAGGCGTGTTGTAAGTAATCGTTCAAATTTTTTTAACAATGACGGTTGTTGTGGTGTTTAGACGATTGGAGTCCAAAACATGTTTTGGACTCCAGCACAAATGTTAAGGAGCTTTTGAATGGCTCTTAAACAGCCAAGCCCGTCAGTAAGCCGCCATTCCGGCAGGGATTCACCTCGTGTCCTAGCGGGCGCCAAGGCCATAGACCGCGAAGCGAACCCAGAACACAAGAATGTGTTTATCCATTACCTTCCTTATCTTTCTAGTTCCTATGCGCCTAAACATCAAACCCTGCAACAGCCAACCGGTTGAAATCAAACATCACCAATTGTCCAACCGTCTGGAAATCAGCTACGACGATGGTAGCGTGTTCGTCCTGCCTACCGAATACCTGCGCGTCTACACCCAATCGGCGGAAGCGGTCGGGCATGGGCCAGGTCAGGAAACTTTGCAATACGGCAAAGAAGACGTGAGCATTAAAGAAATCCGCCCCATCGGCAATTACGGCATTTTGCTGGTGTTTAGCGATGGGCATGACACGGGTATTTACACTTGGGATTTGTTGTACCAGCTTGGCGCCGACTATCAAACTTTGTGGGCCGCTTACTTGGAACAACTGGAACTGGCAGGAATCCAGCGCAAAACCACACGACCAAACTCGCATTAATGAAAGGGGAATGACCATGACTACCGACAACACCACCCATTTTGGCTTCAAGCAAGTCGCTGTCGATGAAAAAGTGAAACTGGTGCGCGGGGTATTTGATTCCGTCGCCGAACAATACGATGTCATGAATGACCTGATGTCGTTAGGCATACACCGTATTTGGAAACGCATCGCCGTACAACTCAGCAATGTCCGCAAAGGCGAGCATGTGCTGGATTTGGCAGGTGGCACAGGCGATTTGACCGCTTTATTCAATGAGCGCGTCGGCCCGGAAGGCCAAGTCGTGCTGGCGGACATCAACGCGCAAATGCTCCGTACCGGGCGTGACCGCATGATAGACCGTGGTTTGGCGAACATCCGCTATGCCCAGGTCAACGCCGAGTGCCTGCCGTTTGCAGACAATACCTTTGATTGCGTGTGCATCGCCTTTGGCCTGCGTAACGTCACCGATAAAGACGCGGCTTTACGTTCCATGCACCGCGTCTTGAAACCTGGCGGTCGCGTCATCGTCTTGGAATTTTCGCATCCCACCGATAAAGTCACCGAAAAAGTCTACGATTTTTACTCGTTTAATATACTGCCGAAAATAGGCCGCTTTGTGGCTAAAGATGAAGAGAGCTACCGCTATCTGGCAGAATCTATCCGTATGCACCCTAAGCAGGAAGAGCTAAAAATGATGATGGAAAACGCGGGGCTAGAACGCTGCGAATATTTCAATATGACGCAAGGCATAGTCGCCGTGCATCGCGGTTATAAAATTTAATATGCTGGTTAAACCGCTGTTATTGGGCGTGTTGGAAACCGCCTTCCGTGAATATCTGGCTTTGGACGTCAACAGCCCTGTCTTGCTCGCGCCGATGGTTGGCAAAGTCATCGCTGTCACCATCACGCCGTTTGGTGAAACTTTGTATTTGTGTCCGGCTACGGATACGATTCAACTCATAGACCAATATCCTGATGAACCCGACACGCACTTGACTGGTTCGTTGCTGGCATTCGGTTTGATGGGTATCAGCGACAAACCGATGCGGTCAATTTTTTCAGGTGAAGTGAAAATCGACGGCGATATGCACACCGGACGACGGTTTCAGGAATTGTTCGCCAAACTGGACATCAATCTGGAAAACAAGCTGGCGCGTTATACAGGGGAACGCTTCGCCCATAATCTCAGTCAGTGGTTTCGCGCAGGGCAGGACTGGAGCAAAGAAACGCTGGAAACTTTCCGCCTCAACACCGCCGAATTCCTGCAAGAAGAAACCCGCGACCTGCCCGCCGTGCCGGAAGCGGATATTTTCTACCAGTATATCGACGATTTACGGCTGGATTTTGACCGTTTACAAAGCCGCGTGGAACGCTTGGAAAATCAGCTAAAATAAAAATATTGTCCACGACCCAAAGAGCACGAAGTGAAAGACACGAAAAGCACGAAAGTGGAGGTTGCTGCTGGGAATGTGGTCATTCTGACAGCAAAGCGGACACAGGATGCCTCGCCCCAACCAAAATATGCAATTTTTCGTGACTTTCGTGTCTTTCGTGGACTATAAAAACAATAAACACACCAGCGGCCCCGCTAGCTGGTTCAAAACGCCACCAAAGGTAACGCAGTGATCCGCCCAAAAATACTAATGCGCCTGGTCCATATCAATTGGGTCTTGATGATGCACGGCCTTGATGAAATTGTCTTAAAAACGCCTTACTTCCGCCCCATCCGTTTTTTGGCAATCTTTTCACCGTATTATTGGGTGAGCCGACAGTCGGGCAAGACGGTTTCCCGTGGGGTCAGAATCCGCCAGGCTTTGGAAGACTTGGGGCCGATTTATGTCAAATTCGGGCAAGCCTTATCGACGCGCAAAGATTTGCTGCCGGATGACATTGCCGACGAACTGGTCAAATTGCAAGACCGTGTGCCACCATTCGGCAGTGACATTGCCCTCGCCATCATCGAAAAAGAGCTGGGCATGTCGATTAACGAGGCGTTTGCCGAATTTGACCCGGAGCCGATGGCTTCCGCTTCCGTCGCGCAAGTACACGGCGCGGTGTTGCATACCGGGCAACAAGTGGTCGTTAAAGTCCTGCGCCCCGACATTGAAGAGCGCATCCATTCCGACATGGGCCTGATTTACGAACTGGCGCGTATCGCCGAAAAATTCTCGCCCGATGCGCGGCGGTTACGGCCTATGGAAGTCGTCGCCGAATTTGAAAAAACCACGCTGGATGAATTGGACTTGGTGCGCGAAGCCGCCAACGCCGCCAAAATCCGCCGCAATTTTGAAAAATCCGCGATCATCTACATCCCCGAAATACACTGGGAGTTCACCCGCCAAAAAGTCATGGTCATGGAAAGGATTTATGGCATCCCGGTCGGCGACATCGAACAAATGCGGGCAGGGGGGGCTGATTTTAAATTGCTCGCCGAACGCGGTGTGGAAATCTTTTTTACGCAAGTGTTCCGCGACAATTTCTTCCACGCCGACATGCACCCTGGCAATATCTTCGTCGAATTGCCCGCCAAATACATCGCCATCGACTTTGGCATCGTCGGGTCTTTGTCCTTGTCCGACCAACATTATCTGGCGGAAAACTTTCTTGCCTTTTTCAACCGCGATTACCGCAAAGTGGCGGAAATGCACGTCGAATCCGGCTGGGTGCCGCGCGGCACACGCATCGAAGAATTCGAATCGGCAATCCGTAGCGTTTGCGAGCCGATTTTTGAAAAACCGTTAAAAGACATTTCCTTCGGGCAATTGCTGCTGCGCCTGTTCCAAACCGCCCGCCGTTTTGACATGCGTGTGCAACCGCAATTGGTCTTGCTGCAAAAAACCTTGCTCAACATCGAAGGTTTGGGACGTCAACTGTATCCCGATCTGGATTTATGGCAAACCGCAAAACCGTTCTTGGAAAGCTGGTTTCATGAGCGCATGGGCCCTAAAGCCAAAATCACCCAATTGTTAAAACAATTTCCCGAATTTGCCCAGCAATTCCCCGAAATTCCTTCCCTGGTCTACAAAGCCCTGGACAACGCCGCCCATGCCCAACACCAAGCCGAAGCCCAACAACGTGAACTGGCCTTATTGCGCGAGCAAATCGACAGCCACCAACGCAGTACCCTGTGGGCGATGATCATTGGTGCGGCGTTGATTAGCTTGGCGGTGTTATTTCAGTAGTTTGTGGGTGGGGCTTTTTGCCCAATATTTATAAACGAGTGCCGATTAGGTGTTTGCCGGAAACACCCGTTCTCGCTATCGCCCGAACGGGTGTTTCCGGCCTACGCAATACCCGTCAAAATAATATTGGCCGAGTTAGGAAAACCGCCCCAAACAACCCGCGTAGCCTGATGTTACCTCAACGCTTTCTCCCAACGGCTAACCAAGGCCGAAGCGATGCTATTGCCATACACATTGGTCGCGCTACGGCCCATGTCCAGCACTTGGTCTATGCCTAGCAACAACAGCAAACCGGCTTCGGGGATTTTGAACATCGACAAGGTTGCCGAGATGACGATCAACGAGGCCCTGGGCACACCCGCCACGCCTTTGCTGGTGAACAGCAGCACCAAGAGCATCAGCAATTGGTCCGCCAGCGGCATGTCGATGCCGTAAGCTTGGGCGATGAACAGCACGGCGAAGGTCATGTACATCATGCTGCCGTCTAAATTAAACGAATAACCTAGCGGCAACACCAGCCCGCAGACTTTTTCATCACAACCGAAACGCTCCAGTTGTTGCAATAATTTAGGATACGCGCTTTCGCTGCTGGCGGTGCCGAAAGCCAAGAGCATGGGTTCGCGGATATGGCGGATCAGCGACAGCATCCGCCGCCCTAGGAACAGGCAAGCGAAGCCGCCCAGCAAGCTGCACAGCAACAACAGGCCAAAATAGAACTCGCCAATAAATTTGCCGTAAGACAGCAACACGCCTATCCCTTGTTGGGCGATCACCGAGGCCATTGCCGAAAACACCGCCACGGGCGCGTAGTGCATGACGTAGCTGGTGACTTTGAGCATGATGTGCGCCAGCGAATCCAGCAATTTGACGAAAGGATGCGCCAGTTCGCCCAAGGATGCGCAGGCGATGCCGAAGAACATCGAGAACACGACGATTTGCAAAATTTCGTTGGCGGACATCGCTTCGAAGATGCTTTTCGGGAAGATATGGGCGATAAAATTGCTGAGCGTCGGTTTGACATTCGGCAAGCCGCTCACCGCATCGGCAGGCGGCAAGGGGATATGCAGGGAGCCGCCCGGTTCGAAGACATTCACCAGCAACATGCCCAAGAGCAGGCTGGCGAGGGAGGCTGAAAAAAACCACAGCATGGCTTTAAGGCCGATGCGCCCGACGGTGTGGATGTCGCCCATTTTCGCCATGCCCACCACCAGCGTGGCGAACACCAGCGGCGCGATGATCATTTTGACCAAGCGCAGGAACACGTCCGTCAACATATTGAGCACGGCGACGATTTGGGCCAGCAACGGATCATGCGGCCCCGTCCCGCCTAGTGTCAAGTTCAGCACGTCACCTAGTGCGATGCCTAAAACCAGGGCGAGGGCGACATAAAAGGTTTGGCGGTTGGGGTGTTGGGGCGGATGGTTTGCGTGTGTGGTCATAGCCGAAATCCTTGTGTATTTTTAGCCAATAAAAAAGCCTTTAAACCGGCGGATACGTTGTACTGCAACGGTTTTATATTTTTTTTATACCATCGTTCCCACGCTCCGGCGTCATTGCCATTAAGTTAATGAATGTATGTTAATAATCAATTAGTTGTGTATTGTCTTTTGCGAAATATTCTTCCGTAGGTCGGGTTAGCGATAGCGTAACCCGACAACATCGGAACGGTAAATGTTGGGTTACGCTATCGCTAACCCAACCTACACAATTCTAATATCTTGATTATTAAAATTTATATCTTAACTTAATGGCAGTGATGCTCCGGCGTGGGAACGCAGTTCGTGACGCTTCCAGCATCGCGTTTTGCCATTTCGCAACGCCGGAGCGTTAGGGGATGAATTCCCGCGCCGGAGCGTGGGAACTATGAAAAGATGCCAGTTTTTCTTATTTTATTTTTCACAAAACAACAGCTTATGACGAAGCTTTTATCCTCCCGCAACACCACCATAGACATTTTACGCGGCATTGCCATTTTCACGATGGTTGCCGCCAATCTGAGTTCCTCATTGCTGCAAGCAGAGGACAAAGTTTTCGCCTTCCGGCTTTACGGTACTTTTGCCGCACCGTTGTTTATCCTGTTGGCGGGGATGATGGTCGTCATCACCCAAGCCCGGCATGGTGGGTTTACGCATTATCTAAAACGTGGCTTGTTGATCATCGGCTTTGCTTGCTTGTTGGATTTAACGGTCTGGCAAACTTGGCCTTTGCTGGGTTATGACGTGTTGTACCTGACCGGGCTGGCAATCCCCATGATTTATGTGTTGGCGTGCTATTGCAGCATAACGGTCCGGCTGGTTATTGCGTCTTTATTCGTGTTGGTCACGCCCTTGTTGCAAAGGCTGTTTGCTTATCGGGAAGAGCTAATCAGTTTTGAATTAAACCAACTGAATATACAGGAATATTTGCAATTGCTAGGGTCTGCCAGTACCTTGCAACGGCTGTTGCTGGATGGCTGGTTTCCGCTGCTGCCTTGGCTGAGTTTTGCCATCATTGGCAGTATCTTAGGTACCCGTTATGTCAAGGGTTATTCGCTTGCCGCCCAATCTTTGTTGTCCAGCGGTTTGGTGTTGGCAGCGGCTGGCATTGCTATCTGGTGTTGGCAACAACCGCATCTGGTCATCCGCGACGGCTATTCTGAACTTTTTTACCCGCCTAGCATGGGCTATTTCCTGACGGCTTGCGGTTTGATCCTGCTGGGTTTTTATGCCGTTGAAAAAACGCGCCACCTGCCAGTTTATGGCCTTTTCCTAAACCTAGGCCACGCCAGTTTGTTTATGTACATTTTCCACCAGATCATTTTGGTGGCTGTGCTTAAACCGATCCCTGCCTTGAATAACCAGCCCTTGTGGTCTTTTAGCCTGACTTACTTGGTGGTTATCGCCGTCATGATAGCCACAGGCTACGGTTTGGCCCGTGTCAAACAGGCTTATAAAAACATGCCGTTTATTTTACGGTTTTTGATCGGGGGTTAGATAAAAGACGCGAAGGCAGAGAGGTATCTATTTCCTTGCCATCGCGTGTCTGAAGCAGTTGTAGGATGGCTTTAACGCATTCAATGGGTTTAGTTAAAGTGTGCTACATAACTTCCGGCAACTCATCATTAACCCGCCCGTAAATTCCCCGCATGTAAACCGCATTCCTTCTTGGTTTCCGCTTCCCACCACCAGCGTCCGGCGCGTTCATGCTGGTTCGGCAACACGGTTTTGGTGCAGGGTTCGCAGCCTATGCTGACAAAACCTTTTTCGTGCAATTCATTAAATGGCACCTGGTAGGCTTCGATATAGTCCCACACCTGCGCGGAATTCCAATTCAGCAGGGGATTGAATTTTACCAGGGGATGGCCTTCGCTAGAAAACGTGCCGTCCAGCTCGCATTCGGGGATGTGCTGGCGGGTGTCCGCGCTTTGGTCTTTGCGCTGTCCGGTGATCCACGCATCCAAACTTGCCAGTTTGCGTGACAGCGGCTCGACTTTGCGGATGGCGCAACATTCATGATGGCCGTCTTCATAAAAACTGAACAAGCCTTTGCGTTTGACAAATTCGTCCAGCACATCGCGGTTGGGACTGAGGATGTCAATGTCGATTTGGTAATGCTTGCGTACTTTTTCCAAGAAACGGTAAGTTTCAGGGTGCAGGCGTCCGGTGTCCAGACAAAATACAGAAATGTCTTTGCGGATGTGCAAAGCCATGTCAATCAGCACCACATCTTCGGCTCCGCTAAAGGAAATGGCGATGTTGTCGAACAAGGACAGGGCTTGTTTCAGGATAATACGCGGGCTTTTTTGCTGTAATTGGCTTTTTAATTCGTCAATGTCGGCGGCGTTCATGATGGTTCAGTACAGGTTTGGGTAAAGTAACGGTGCAGGAATTCAGCGAAAGGCAGTTGGGGTTGGCTTTCGATGAACTGTTGTCTGGCGTGGGATTGAACCGCCATATCGACAAAGGTTTGGGCCGTCTTGTCGTCCAGCGTCTGGTCATTAAAATAATTTGCGTGTTCGACGGATTGTCCAATAGCGAAACTGGCGAAGGGCTGCGGGCGTTCGCGCATAACCGCCAGCAATCGTGCCGAGGCGGTCAGGTCGGGATTGTCGGCCTTGGCTTGTTGGGTTTTCAGTGCCGTTGTGTAAGGTTGGTGTGGATTGTCCGCATCCAATACGGAACAGACAGGCTGCATCGCGGCAAGGATTTCATGTGCCCAGTCTTGCAAAAGGATAGTGCCGCCATTGCGTGCCAATTCCAACCCCGGTTTGCGGCCTGCATGGGCGACTGCCAGTTGGTTGCTGTTGTTTATCCGGTGGTCATGTCCGCCCATCAACGGGCTGTCAGTCAACAAACACGTCAGTAACAAGGTTTCGATAAAATAGGCCGTGTCAGTTTCTATGCCCAGCGGGTGGAATACGTCCAAATCCAGGGAGCGCATTTCCACATAACGCACGCCACGGCGTTTTAAAGCCACGGTCGGTTTTTCGCAAGATTGCGCAATTTGTTTCGGTCGTATTGTGCTGTAAAACTCGTTTTCAATTTGCAGGATATGCGTGTTTAATTGGCGGTATTCGCCATCCACCACCGTGCCGATTTTTTCATATTCAGGGTAAGGCGTGTTGATTGCTTGGCTTAAGCTCTCGACATAACCGGCTAGGGAATTGTAATCGATGTCCAGGTTCGCTTGGTTTAGGCTTTTGTAACCAATATCGCTCATGCGTAACGAGGTGGCATACGGATGGTACAGCGTGTGCCCGTCGAACTGTTCAAATTGTGCCATCAAATCAGGACGGCTTTTGAAAAAGCTTTTGCAAATTGCCGGCGAGGCACCGAACAGGTACAAAATCAACCAGCCTACGCGCTGGAAATTGCGGATCAGTCCGAAATAAGACGCGGCGATAAAATCTGCCAGGCTTAACGGGCTGTTTTCTTGGCTGTGCAACACAGGCCATAAGGCTTCCGGGACGGAATAATTGAAATGGATGCCGGCAATCGCCTGCATTGTGCGCCCATAACGATGCCACAAACCGTGGCGGTAAATATGTTTCATGCGCCCGACATTGGATGAGCCGTATTCGGCAATGGGGATGCTTTCATCACCGCTGATACCGCAAGGCATGCTGGCGCCCAGCAAAAGTTCCTGCTCCAAATGGGCGTAGACAAACTGGTGGACGCGCTGCAAATAATCCAACGTGTCCTGGATGTCGGTAAATGGCGGCGTAATCAGTTCAATCAAAGCCTCGGAATAATCCGTGGTGATATGCGGGTGGGTCAGGGCCGAACCTAGGGCGTAAGGATGTGGCGTGTGGGCGATAATTCCATCGCGGGAAATGCGCAGGCTTTCTTTTTCGATGCCTTTTAGCCCGCCGCGAAGCAGGTTTTCCGTTCCGTTTGCCAGCAGCCCGTCCAGCCGCGCCGAAAGCGTGTTAGTAAAATGAGTCATAGCCTGGGTGTTTACCCCAATAGTCCAAAAGAGTGCTGGCATTATAAAGGGTATTGTCCGGTTGGCGGAATATTATCGTCGGGTTACGCAGAGGATTGGCGGGGATTTCGTAGCTGGCGATGTCGGTTGATAAACCCAAGGAACGGGCTTAATTAAGCCGGTATTCAAACACTTAAACAGGTTAATTATGCCCAGGGGGTTTTGCACCGTCGTATAGATGTGTAGAGGAGGCTAGCGAGGTTGCGTTAATCAGGGGGAGTTCTTCTGTTATCGGCGTGAGGGGGATCAGGTTATAGCGGCGTTTTATGGCTTTGATTGCATAGGAGGTTGACGTGAACGAGCCTCTGGTGCGTATGGCTTTGCCATGTCTGGATTTGATTTCATCCAGATAGAAGGCGGTGGACACCGATACTTCAAAATTTAACAATTTTAACCAATCCATAACCCTGGAATGGCTGAGAAAATGACCGCGCAAAGAATCTGCCATTTTGATTTCCCACAAAAAATGATACCTGACCCAAATACTCCACGGGTTAAAGTTCATAATTAAAACAATGCCTTCCGGTTTTAAGACACGTTCTATTTCGCGCATGGTCTGGAAGCGGGAGGTGTCGAATTCCAATAAATGCGGGACAATGATCATATCGACAGATTCGCTTTTTAGCGGTAAACGGTACGCCTTGGCCTGGATTTTCCGGGCTTGGTTCCAACCCAAATTTTTAGCATCGAGTATGGTATAAAATTTGTATAAGGTACAATCAATAAAGTCATTTTCCCAGCCCAAGCCACCAATTTGTAAAATCGTTTGTTGGCAGCTAACCGTGATGGCGCGTTGCAGATACTCCGCTTCCAGCTCTTTTAGCAATTTGCCTCTAGGTGTTTGATACCAGGAAAATAAAAAATTACGTTTCATTGTCGTGCTTGAGGATTAAGACCCGTCCCATTTTAGGGCAAGGCCAGATATATTGATGTTTTAGCGTGGTTATTTTTATTTTTTCGCTAGGTTTACGGCGACTGGAAAAGCGGCTTGGCATGTTTAGTCAATCGTTACCTAATCGAATAAGGCTTGATTATTAACGTTCCCTCCAAGCCAATGTAATATAACTTTGATTATTTTCAAGAAAAACACGTTATACTATATACCTTATATAATTAAACTACACTCTTAGGATTTAAGATGATGCATGTTAATTTTAAAAGACCAGTCAATTTCCTTTTGATTTTGCTGTCTTTAATTGCAGCAGGTTGCTCGGAAACCCCCAAAACTCCGCTTAGCGTAAGTGATCAATTACCTGGACAATCCGGATCTGATGGTCTAGAGGGTTTTTCAGGACGATATCCCCCAGCGAGTTCCCGCCTTAAATTCAACAAACATAGATTGAATAGTGCTTCCACCGAACATGAGACGGTGTGGGACCGCTTACTGTCTTTGTATTCCTTACCTGAAATTGACAACTATCGGGTTGATCGTGCGGTCGATTGGTACTTGCAGCATCCAGCATCCCTAGCCATTATTCAGGAGCGTGCTGAACCTTATCTGCACCACATTTTGGATGAAATTGAAGCCAAAAATATTCCAGGTGAATTGGCACTATTGCCTGTCGTGGAAAGCGCTTTTGTGGTCAATGCTTATTCTGACGCCGATGCGTCGGGCTTGTGGCAATTCATCCCGTCAACCGGTGAAGAATACGGTTTGCAACAAAATGCTTGGTATGACGGTCGCCGTGACGTTTATGCGTCCACCCAAGCGGCGACAACTTATCTCAAAGAACTCAGCGAACTTTTTGATGGCGATTGGTTAAAAGCCCTGGCTTCCTATAATTGCGGCAAGAACCGTGTTAGAAGGTCGGTGGAGAAAAATGAAGAGCGGGATTTGCCGACCGATTATTGGTCACTGGATCTGCCTCAAGAAACGATGGATTATGTCCCGCGTTTGCTGGCGATTGCGAAAATATTCGCCAATGCCGAGCAATACAATATTGATTTGCAATACATCCCCAACAAACCCTATTTTGAAGTCGTCGATATAAAAGCCCCGCTGGATTTACACAAAGCCGCGCAATTGGCGAATACTCCATACGATCAGTTTTTGAAGCTCAACCCTGGCTTCAACCGTTCATGTACCGCCCCACAAGGCCCCCACCGTTTGCTGGTCCCTGTTGGGCAAGCAAACTCTTTCAAAAGAAATCTTGCCCAGCTTCCTTTTAACGAACGGGTCAATTTCAATCAGGCTTACCAAGAAACAACGCTTGCCAGAAACAAAACCGCAGAAAAACCTAAGCTTGATGACCACCGGATGGTAACGGCAAGCAAAAAACCTGAAATCAAGGAAGTCAGGCATGAGGAAATCCTGACTACTGCAATTTCTGGACGCTATAAAGTTAAGCGAGGTGAAACCCTGTCGATTATTGCTAACCGCAACCACACGACGATAGCGACCTTGCGTCAGGCCAACCATTTGTCCGGCAATACAGTCATGTCAGGCATGACCTTGCAAATTCCGTCAAAATTTGACAACAAAGCTGACAACAAAGCTGATAACCATATTTTGGTCGCCAAGGCTGCAAAAATCCAAACGTCAAACCAACAAACTTATGCCGTGAAAAAAGGCGATACTTTTTGGAATATTTCCCAACGTTTTGCCGTGACACCGAAAGACATTGCCGATTGGAACAAAATCACCTTAAAAACGGCACTGCTTCCTGGTCGTAAATTAGTCATAAAATCATCGCATCAACAAATTGCCTCAGTGTCGCCCATCCGTTTGGTGCATTACAAAGTGGGCAATGGCGATTCTTTGACCCAAATAGCCAAAAAATTTAACGTCACTGTCAATGACTTGCGTAAATCCAATGCCGATGTTTTGGGCAAAGGCCTGCGTCCTGGTCAAAAACTGAAAGTGATTGTGGAAGGCCAGCCATCGACCTAATCAATTTGATTTGACGAAGAAAAAGAAAAAAGGGCGGTCAATCCGCCTTTTTTTATGTCCGCAGACATGTGGCGGTTTTTCTGCAATCACAGAATCGGCGCAGGGGAATAACTATGAAGGCTGCTGGTTTATGGGTTTGTTCGAGTGGTGTGTGTGGGATTTAGGCATATAAAGCGGCTAATTACTGTGTTTTTGTGCATTAAAAGATGGGTTGTAAAACAATATGGTTAGCATAAAAACTGGGTGGCAAAAGTATATTGAAAATAAATAATTTGCTATTAGAATACAGGGTGTCGGGTCGCAATAGCGGCATCGGCAAGCAAGACAATACGGTAAGTGGTGTGATCTAACTGTTGGCGTTTAAGCGGCAATTGCGTACAAGCTACCGGAATCTAGCCTACAAAAAGAGGTAAGGTATCGTTGGATCAGTTTTAGCTCAACCATTACCCACAATAATTAGTCGTATCGACAATTTAAATTAATGAGGAAAGAATAATGAAAAAAATAGCATCCATTTGTGCAGGTTTACTTCTTATTTTAAGTACTGCCGTTATTGCCAAAGAACATTCCGCCGAAGCTTTGGAGCATGCCCAAGCAGCGGTGGAGCATGGTAAAGCGGGCCACGCCCCTGTTTTGGTTGAGCATGCGAAATTGGCTCTGGAACATACACTGGCGGGTTCCTTGGTTGCCAAAGGGGCGCCAAAAAACCATTTGAACGAAGCAGCCAAATCATTGCAAAATGCCATTGACCAAGGTAGTTTGGAGCAAGTTGAACCCGCCACTAAATCGGCAGAGGAAGCGGTTGGACATATCAAAGCCAGCGCAGCCAAGTAAATAAGTCTTGGTTTTTTAAAAAATAGGGGCGGTTATTCCGCCCCTATTTTTTTAGTAGCCATTACAAGCTTTTTTGCCTCCATCAGACTTCTGTTCCAATTCAATATCATCGGTTTAACCATCCTGTTTCTTAAAGCCGGTAAAATATCAATACAGCTAATCTCATAATTTGGGAATACGGTAACTGGCATTCCATTATCAAAATTTCCAACGATTAATCTAAAAACATGTCGCAAAATATTATGGTTAGCCAACCTAGCGAGTTGACGCTTGTTTGGGCCCAAGGCATTGTAAACCAACACGACGCTAATACGGTGGTGACGAAGGTCGAGGTCGTTTCGGTTGATGTTGGCACGACAACGCGGATACGCTTGGCGATAGACTATAAAGGCTTTAGTGCCCTGCCACGCCGCTGGTTTGTCAAATTGCCGTCCTTGGCTTGGCGGGCGTGGTTTATTACCGCGTTGCCACAGTTGTTGGCGACTGAAATCCGTTTTTATCAGGAACTAGCCAAATCCGTACCAATTGCCTTGCCCGTCTGTCTGGCGGCACAGAGCCGCTGGGGGGTAGGGGGCATCTTGGTGCTTGCCGATCTGGAGGAAAACGGTGCGTTACCGGGAAAGGCGCACGATAGCTTGACTATTGGGCAAGCCGCGTTAGTGATTGACGGATTGGCGCGTTTTCATGCCCGTTTCTGGCAAAATGAAAGCACTGCCCATTATCGCTGGTTGGCAGGCCGGGTGCGGCAAGTGGAAGACCATTTGGGTGCCGTGTTGGCTGTGCCGTTGATGAAACAAGGCCTACGCCGTGCGGGGGCCTGGGTTCCGAAAAATTTGCACAAACGGGGCTTGCACTATGCCAAAAATCGTCGCCGTGCCATGCGGTTTTTATCGGCTAGACCGCAAACCTTGGTGCATCATGATTGCCATCCGGGCAATTTATTTTGGCAGCACAATCACGCGGGTTTTCTGGATTGGCAATTGGTGCGGTTAGGTGAAGGGGCCAGTGATGTCGCGTATTTTTTAGCAACGGCATTGACACCTGAGCAACGGCGATTACACGAAACAACGCTGTTGGAACGGTATGTCGCGCAATTGGCAAGCTATGGCGTCACCGGAATGGATGGCCCACAGCTTACGGAACGTTATCGGGCGCATCTAGTGTATGCCTTTGAAGCGATGGTGGTGACCTTGGCGGTCGGCGATATGATGGCTACGGAAAGCAATCTGGAGTTGATACGCCGCACGGCGGCGGCAGTGGATGATTGGGATGCGTTTGCGGCCTTGCCGATTTGATTCGATAAGCTGTAAGCGTCCTTATTCCTCATCAACCTGCCTGGAGCGGAGCCACCGCCATCCGCCACGGAAAAACCCTTCGGCGAGGGCGTTGTTGAGCTTCCATAAACGACAGAAAAAACATTGTTTTTAAATGGTTTTTTCTTAACTGTGGGCAGTGGCGCTGGAGCGTTGACGCTGGTTCCCAAGCTGGAGCTTGGGAACCAGCGTTCTATCTTATTGAACACAAATATAAACCCTTAACTGTGGGCAGTGGCGCTGGAGCGTGGGAACGATAACAAAATTTGTGTTCCCTGCTCACCACCCAAACACAAAAAAGCCGGAAAAACCCACTCTGCGCTATGCCCTGCGGGTATTCCAGCTTAGTTATTTTAAAGATTGGGTTGATGTTTTGGCATCAACCCAACACCTTATTTCTTATTGTCGTTGACTTCTTCAAACTCGGCATCAACCACGCCATCATCCGCCGCATGGGCTGAACCGCCGGCATGGGCTTCGCCACCTTCCGCCGCGCCTTTTTGGGCATAGACACGTTCCGCTAATTTGCCGGAAATTTCGGTCAAGGTGTTGGTTTTGGCTTCGATGTCGTCTTTGTCGTCACCTTTCAGAGCGGCTTTTAACGCTTCCACCGCATGTTCAATGTCGGTTTTTTCTTGGCTGTTGACTTGGTCGCCCAGTTCTTTCAGCGATTTTTCGGTCGCATGGATCATGGCGTCGGCGTGGTTACGCGCTTGCACCAATTCGTGCAATTTACGGTCTTCGTCGGCATGGGCTTCGGCATCTCTGATCATGCGTTCAACTTCGTCATCGGACAAACCGCTGGACGCTTTAATGACGATGGACTGTTTTTTGCCGGTCGCCTTGTCTTTTGCCGACACGTTCAGTATACCGTTGGCATCAATGTCAAACGACACTTCAACCTGCGGTATGCCGCGTGGCGCAGGGGGGATGTCCGACAAATCAAAACGTCCCAAAGATTTGTTGGCCGCCGCTTTTTCGCGCTCGCCTTGCAACACATGCACCGTCACCGCCGTTTGATTGTCATCAGCAGTCGAGAACACTTGTGACGCATTGGTCGGAATAGTCGTGTTTTTCTCGATCAGCTTGGTCATGACACCGCCCAGGGTTTCGATACCTAGCGACAATGGGATAACGTCCAACAACAACACGTCCTTGACTTCGCCGCCCAAAACGCCCGCCTGGATTGCCGCGCCCAAAGCCACGGCTTCGTCTGGATTGACGTCTTTGCGCGGTTCTTGACCAAAAATAGTCCTGACCATTTCCTGGACTTTCGGCATACGGGTCTGGCCGCCGACCAAGATCACGTCGTTGATTTCTTTAGCCGACAAACCCGCATCTTTCAGGGCCATTTCACAAGGGCCTTTGGTGCGGTTGATCAATTCTTCAACCAATGATTCCAATTTGGCGCGGGTCAGTTTGACGTTCAAATGTTTCGGGCCAGTCGCATCGGCGGTGATGTACGGCAAATTCACATCCGTTTGTTGGCTGGATGACAATTCGATTTTGGCTTTTTCCGCCGCTTCTTTCAAACGTTGCAATGCCAACGGGTCGTTGTGGACATCCACGCCTGTGTCTTTTTTGAACTCTTCCGCCAGATATTCGATGACGCGTGAGTCAAAATCTTCACCACCCAGGAAGGTGTCGCCGTTGGTCGCCAAGACTTCAAACTGGTGCTCGCCGTCAATTTCAGCGATTTCGATGATGGAAATATCAAACGTGCCACCGCCTAAGTCGTACACGGCAATTTTGGTGTCGCCTTTGGGTTTGTCCATACCGAACGCCAATGCCGCCGCGGTGGGTTCGTTGATGATACGTTTTACGTCAAGACCCGCGATACGTCCGGCGTCTTTAGTCGCTTGGCGTTGTGAATCGTTGAAATAAGCAGGGACGGTGATGACCGCTTCAGTGACGGTTTCACCCAGATACGCTTCGGCATCTTTTTTCATTTTCATCAACACGCGGGCGGAAATTTCAGGTGCCGCCATTTTTTTGCCGTGGACTTCTACCCACGCGTCGCCATTTTCGGCTTCAACGATGTTGTAAGGCACCATTTTGATGTCTTTTTGCACGACATCATCTTTAAAACGGCGGCCTATCAAGCGTTTGATCGCGAACAAGGTGTTTTTAGGGTTGGTGACGGCTTGGCGTTTTGCCGATTGGCCGACCAACACTTCGTCATCGCTGCTGAACGCGATGATGGACGGCGTGGTGCGTGCACCTTCGCTGTTTTCGATCACTTTAGCAACACCGTTTTCCAGTACCGCTACGCAGGAATTGGTGGTCCCTAAATCTATACCAATAATTTTAGCCATTGAATTTTTCTCCAGACTTGAATGTAAATGTTTGTTGTTATGGGCGATATGAGGCTGTTTTTGTTAATTTCAAGCCTGCGGTCAATCTGCTGCTTTGGCAACGACAACCATTGCCGGACGGAGCAAGCGTCCATTGAGTAAATAACCTTTTTGGAACACGGTCACAACGGTGTTGGGCACTGCGCCTTCCACGGCTTGCATGACCATCGCTTGGTGGTGTTCGGCGTTGAACGGCTCGCCAACGGGGTTGATAGTCACGACGTTAAATCTTGCAAAAGCCGCCTCAAATTGTTTGATGGTCAACTCGCTGCCTTCACGGAATTTTTTCACTTCGTCATTATCGCCAGTCGCCGCTTGCAAACCCAATTCCAGGCTATCCAACACAGGCAACAATTCTTTGGCGAAGCCTGTCAGCGCGAATTTATGCGCGTCTTCCAAATCTTTTTGGGTACGGCGCTTGAGGTTTTCCATTTCCGCCTGGGTGCGCACGGCTTTGTCCCAATTTTCATGGGCTTTTTGTTTGGCTTCTGCCAGCTCTTTTTTTAATTCGTCTATGGTGTATTCGTGTTCGCCAATTTCGGTATCGGCAACCGTTTCAGTTGTGTCCTGGTCGATAACCGTTTCCTGCCCGGTTTGCGCCCCAGTTTCTACGTCAGCATCCACTGGTGATTCCGGTTTTTCTTGCTCATTACTCATTATTTCTACCTTTGGGATATGTGGGGATTATGTCAAGCGAATATCGGGCTGATTCCGCCAGTGATTTGGCCTTGTGATTACTTCACGGGTTCGGTGTAGATACTTGAGAACGTGTTTTAAAAGCGTCGCGAGCGGTTCGAGCGCAAGGCGCACGGAGCGGAAAAACCGGAGTGTACTGGAGTACATGAGGATTTTGAGCACCGCGCAACGCCGCAATCGAACCGCGTAGCAGCTTTTAAAACACGTTCTGAGGTACAAAGCTCATCGCTCCGCCTCAAGCAAACGATGCGCCTCCTGCCGTCGGCACATCCTACGCCCCGTTCTATGAAGTTATTTCTAACCTAATCTTAAAAACACGCCGAATCATGGCAACGGCGGGGATCTGTAAATAACTATGCCTACAATGGGGGTGTCGCTTTCGGATTCAAGGCCGCACCTAATAATTTTGCGGTGATGTCAACGTAAGGGATGATTTTTTCATAAGCCATGCGGGTCGGGCCGATCACGCCGAGCACACCCACCACTTCATCACTGACTGAATAGGAAGATGTCACCAGGCTACAATGGTCGAAGGCCTGGTAACCCGATTCTTCGCCGATAAAAATTTGCACGCCATCAGCCTTCATGCACTGGTCCAGTAAATCAATCACGCCTTGTTTTTGATAAAACGCATCGAATAAGGATTTCAAGCGGTCACGATCCGCCAGTTCCGAAAAGCCCATCAAATTGGTTTCGCCGACCAGCACATAATCGTCTTTTAAATCGTCCTGGTTGAATGCCTGTTGCGCCATAGTAACCGCATCCAGCATCCCCTGGTTGACGCGCTCCCGATCATCTTGCCAATCCTTGATGACGGCTTCGCGCACGGCATTGAGGCTACGTCCAGTGTAAATGGAGTTGATATAATTTGCGGCCTGTTGCAATTCGGCCGGACTGAACAGCTTGGCGGTATGGATGATCTTGTTGTGCACTTCCTGCTCATTGGTGACAAAAATTACCAATACACGGTTATGCGACAAGGGCAGGAATTCGATATGACGGAAGCAGACAATTTCACGACGCGGCACGGTCACCACACCCGCCATTTGGGTTAAATCCGCCAGCAAGCGCGAGGCAATACCTATCATGTGGCCGGTATCGTGCTGGGCTGACAGGGATCCTTCAAGATGGCTCAATTCCTGGGTATTTAAGGGCTTGACCGTCAACAGGTTATCGACAAACAGCCGATAACCGCTGACGGTTGGCACACGGCCTGCCGAGGTATGTGGAGAATGCACAAGGCCCAAGTCTTCCAAATCCGCCATGACGTTACGGATAGTTGCAGGGCTTAAGTTTAAGTCGGAATCTTTCGATAAAACCCTGGAGCCTACGGGTTGGCCATCACTGATGTAACGCTCAACCAAGGTTTTCAATAATTGTAGTGACCGTTCGTTTAATAGTTGCGTATGCTTGCCCACACCGACCTCGACAAATAACAGAATCAGCACTCTTGTAGCGGGAGTGCCAAAGGGCGAAAATATCAGCTCATCAAACGCTTGTCAACACAGGGCTAGATGCCGGTAATTGCTTTTATTCAATTGCTTAAATGATTAATAAGGTTTATTGGCAACCACCAGCGCGTTGACTTCATTTCGCTTGCTCAAGTGAATATCAATAAAGCCGGCAGCCGCCAATTGTTGCAGGGACTGCGTTTCGCGCATGATGTGGTTTGCTGATTCATCACTGAACAAATGCACTATCCAGTGTTCGAGCAAGGCCAGTTTGTCGGCTTCGATCAAAATCTGGAAATAACGACTGACTTCTGCCTGGGTGGTGCGCGTGTGTTGGTCGATGTCATCCAAAGCATAACGGTCGCCATTGACAAACTGGCCTGCCGGTTTTAGCACACGGAAAATTTCCGTGATGACTTGCTGGCGATAGTCATTGGTAAAATTGTGCAGCGTGTAAGCCGACGCCACGACATCGACGCTCCCATCGGCGAGCTTAGTTAATGCGCTTAATGCGTCATCGGTGCAAAAAGCCAATTTGCCTTGTGTTTGCCATTCTTGCAAGTTTTGCTTGGCTTGATCCTGCATGACCGGTTCGTTGTCAACGCTTAAAATCTCGATTGCAGGTTTTGCCATCAATAACGACAAAGTGGTGATGCCGGTACCGCCGCCCAATTCGACTACCTTCAAGGAGCCTGATAGGGGATCTGGATATTGGCCCACGGCCACGCCAACCAAGTGGCTCATTGCCACGGTCATTGGCGCAAGCCGCTTCAACATCCCGTAATCTTGCCCGATCAGACCGGAAAACATGGCGTCATATGGTGAGTTATACGTCATTTGGCCTCCTGTTTGTGATGATAAGCAGCCAATTGCTCAAGTGTTGCATCGGTTTGGAATTGTCCTTTCCAGTCTTTATAAGCCATGCCATAAACAATTTCCCTGGCTTGTTCGTAATCCACAGCAACACCCCGCTCCACCGCCGCTTCTGCATACCACTTCGCCAAACAATTGCGGCAAAAATCCGCCAGTATCATTAGGTCTATATTTTGCACTTCGGTATGTTGCTGCAAGTGCTTGAGCAAGCGTCTAAATGCCGCCGCTTCCAATTCTGTGTGGATATTGTCTGTCATCGCTAAGCTCCCAAAATGTCGCCTATTCTAGCAGAAACCATCATGCAAACATGTACATTCATCGGCAAAACTTCTACAATGGCGAAATTTTTAAACTGCCGCCAGGACAGTTTGCCGCCTAAAACCCTATCCGATACCGCTTACCACCGCTATGAAACAACTCTTAGAGTTTTTCCCCATTATCCTGTTTTTTATTGCTTACAAGACCTATGACATTTATGTCGCCACAGGGGTCATGATGGTTGCGACCATTGTCCAGGTCAGCTATTCTTGGCTGCGTTACCGCAAAGTCGCATCCATGCAATGGATCACCTTAGGTTTGGTCGTGGTCATGGGGGGTGCGACCCTGTATCTCCAAGACGAACAATTTATCAAATGGAAATTATCCATTATAGAATGGCTGTTCGGCGTAGCTTTTTTTGGCAGCCAATTTTTTGGCGAGAAAACTTTTGTGGAACGCATGATGTCTGCAAGCATAACGTTGCCAAAACCAATATGGAAACGCTTGAACATGCTGTGGGGGGGGTTCTTCACCAGCGTGGGTTTTATCAACCTTTACGTCATGTTCAATTTCAGCACCGATGAATGGGTCACTTTTAAAACCTTTGGCGTACCTGGGCTAATGGTGTTGTTTATCGCGTTACAAATGGTTTATTTGTACAAATACGTCCCCGACGCCGAGGAATAATGTGATATACGCCATCATCAGCGAAGATGTCGCGGACAGCCTGGAGAAACGCCTATCAGCAAGGCCTGCCCATCTAGCGCGTTTACAAGCCTTGCAAGATGCCGGACGATTGCTGTTGGCAGGGCCCCATCCGGCGGTGGACAGTGACAACCCAGGCGAAGCGGGTTTTACCGGCAGCCTGGTCATCGCCGAATTCGACAATTTACCAGCCGCACAAAACTGGGCTGATACCGATCCTTACCTTGAGGCGGGCGTTTACGCCAAAGTCACCGTTAAACCCTTTAAAAAAATATTTCCCCAATGAGCACTGAATTAATCAAAACCGCATTAACCGAAACCTTCCACCCTGAACTCCTAGAAATCCTCGACAACAGTGCCGCCCACGCCGGTCATGCCGGAGCCAGAAGCGGCGGCGGCCACTACCACGTCACTATTGTTGCCGATGCTTTCGAAGGTAAATCTTTGGTACAGCGTCATCAATTGGTCTATAAGGCCCTCGGTGATCTGATGAAACAACAAATTCATGCCTTAGGCATTAATGCCCTCTCACCCTCTGAACAAAACTAAAGGAAATTAGCAATGAAAAAAAACTTCATCCCCTTACTTGTTGTCGGCACCGCACTTCTCGTAACCGCTTGTGACCAGAAAGCCGGTGATAACGGCAGCGCTCCTGCACCCGTTGTCAACAAAGCCGATGCCATCGCCGTTGTGAACGGCAAATACATCGCCAAAACAACTTTCGACAACATGGAAAAAGAAATTGCCGAACGCTCACAAGGCCAAGCCATCCCTAAAGAAAAATTGCTTGAAGAGCTGATCCAACGCGAATTACTGGTTCAGGACGCACTCCAAAAACAACTGGATAAATCACCTGAAGTGGTGGAACGTCTTGACGAAGCCAAAAAAGCTATCCTGACCCAAGCCGAAGTGCAAAACTTCATGAAAGCCAATCCGGTCACCGATGCGGAAATCAAAGCCGAATACGACAGCAAAGTTGGCGGCAACAATAACACCGAATATAAAGCCCGTCACATCCTGGTAAAAACCGAAGCCGAAGCAAAGAAATTGATTGCTGAACTCGATAAAGGCGCGGACTTCGCCAAATTGGCAAACAAAAATTCGCTGGATGGCAAAGAAGCGCAAAACGGCGGCGATCTAGGCTGGTTTGTTGCCAATCAAATGGTTGAACCTTTCTCAAAAGCCGTCATTGCATTGGAAAAAGGCAAATACACTAAAACGCCTGTACAGACCCAATTCGGTTGGCATGTGATTTTGCGTGAAGACTCCCGCGCCCAAACACCACCTCCATTGGAAGCGGTAAAAGAACAATTGATGCCGTTCCTGCAACGCAAAAAAGTCCAAGACATGTTGGAAAACCTGCGTAAAACAGCAAAAGTCGAAATCTTGATGCCAGTGAAAGACGAAGCCGCCAAACCTGCCGAAGCGCCAAAACCCGTGACCGAAGAAGTGGTCATTGAAGAAGAAATCAAAGACAAAGATGGCAAAACCGTCGCTAAAGAAGTCGATGTTGAAGAAGTGACAGAAGAAAAAGCCCCGGTAGCGGAAGAAAAGAAACCAGAAGCGGCTAAACCGGCGACTGAGAAAAAGAAATAAGCTTGACCTTGGCAAACAAAAAAGGGCGGTTTTCACCGCCCTTTTTTTATTTGAAACCCTTACAAGTAAAATAGTCTCAAAATACTACCAAATTCACCCTAGATTAGATGCTTTGATAGGTTCAGCTCTCCAGCACCAAGCTTTGCCGGGGGGAGTTTAAGTTAATCAAAAACACGCCTTCATAGCCACGCCAATTTCAGTAGGCGAACTCACCACTTCAATCCCCGCCGCTTTCAACGCGGCAATTTTGCCCGCCGCCGTGCCTTTGCCGCCGGTGACTATCGCCCCCGCATGACCCATGCGTTTACCTGCCGGTGCGGTTTGTCCGGCGATATACGCCACGACGGGTTTGGTGACATGGGCTTTAATGTAATCGGCGGCATCTTCTTCTTCGCCGCCGCCAATTTCGCCGACCATGACGATGCCTTGGGTTTGTTCATCTTCCTGGAAACGGCTGAGGACATCGACGAAGTTCATGCCATGCACAGGATCGCCGCCAATACCGACGCAGGTGCTTTGGCCTAAGCCTTGGGCGGTGGTTTGATGGACGGACTCGTAAGTCAAGGTGCCGGAGCGCGAGACAATGCCGATAGAGCCGGGTTTGTGGATTTTCGCGGGCATAATGCCGATTTTGCATTCGCCGGGAGTGATGATGCCAGGGCAATTAGGACCGATCAGCAACGCACCGGTGCCCGCCATTGCCGCTTTGACGCGCAGCATTTGCAAGATGGGGATGCCTTCGGTGATGCAGACGATGAGCTGGATACCCGCATCGACCGCTTCCAATATCGCATCGGCGGCATAAAACGGTGGCACATAGATGACGCTGGCGGTTGCGCCGGTGCTGTCAACGGCAGCTTGGACGGTGTTGAACACGGGCAAACCTAAATGGGTTTCGCCGCCGCGTTCGGGGGTTATGCCGCCGACCAGTTGCGTACCGTAATCCAAAGCTTGTTCAGAATGGAAGGTGCCTTGTTTGCCTGTGAAACCTTGGCAAATCACTTTGGTGTCCTTGTTGATCAATATGCTCATGCCACTGCCTCCGCCAAAGCGACGACTTGTTCCGCCGCGTGCGCCAAATCATCCGCCGGATAAATATTCAAGCCGGTGTTGCTCAATAATTCACGGCCTTGTTCGACGTTTGTACCTTCCAGGCGGACAACGACGGGAACGGCGACATGAATTTGTTTAATGGCTTCCAAAATGCCTTGGGCAATCACGTCACATTTGACGATGCCGCCAAAGATGTTTACCAACACGGCTTTGACGTTGCCGTCCGACAAAATCAATTTGAAGGCTTCGCAGACTTTTTCGACATTGGTGCCGCCGCCGACATCCAGGAAATTGGCGGGCAAGCCGCCTTTGAGTTTGACCAAATCCATCGTCGCCATCGCCAAGCCCGCACCATTGACCATACAGCCGATGTTGCCATCCAGGGTGATATAGTTCAAGCCAAATTGTTGCGCTTCGTTTTCTTTGTCATCCTCCTGGCTGGCATCTTTCATCGCCAGAATATCGGGATGGATGGCGATAGCGTTGTCATCGAAGTTGATTTTAGCGTCTAAAGCCAACAAATCGCCGCTGTCGGTTTCTATCAGCGGGTTGATTTCAATCTGGCTGGCGTCTTTGGCTAAAAACAAATCATACATGCCTTGCATGATGGCCGTTATCGCCTTGTGTTGCGGGCCTTGCAAGCCCAGCGCATACGCCACTTTGCGGCATTGGTAGCCTTGCAGTCCGGCGGCTGGATGGACTTGCACGGAAATAATCTTCTCAGGCGTTTCATGGGCAACGGTTTCTATGTCCATACCGCCGGCGGCTGAGGCGATAAAGATCAAGCGTTCGCTGGCACGGTCCAGCAACAGGCTTAAATACATTTCGCGTTGGATCGGATAAATATTTTCTATCAACAAGGAATTGACCGGCAAACCGGTTGCGTCGGTTTGGATGGTCACCAGACGTTTGCCAAGCAAATCGCGGCTAAATTCGTCGATTTCAGCCGCTGTTTTCGCCAGTTTTACGCCGCCGACTTTACCTCTTCCACCCGCATGGACTTGCGCTTTTACCACCCAGCCATCGCCACCCAATCCCTTGGCAATTTCTACAGCTTGTTCCGGCGTTACCGCTTGTTTACCTTCAGGAACAGGAATGCGGTATTGCTGGAACAACTGTTTGGCTTGATATTCATGGATATTCATTATTTACTCCTGACGGGGTGGTTAAAAAATGATTGCGGCTTCATTTGCGTTATTTAGTTAGAATGTTTATAAATTTGATAGGCTTCGGTTGCTACCGTTGCTTTTGTATCTGGCAATGGCCTCGATATTCTAGCCAAGTCTCCATAAAACGCTATTGTTAATAAATAAATGACTAAAAATTCTCCCGATAGGCTTTATCCCTGCCCTTTTTCCAAAGCTTATAGTATTCCTGCACAGCAAGCCTGGACGCTGTTAAAAGTTTTTTTGATTTATCGCCTTGTTCTTGCAACGCTATTTATTCTCTTGATTTATCAGCGGATTGATTCGTCCCTGCTAAGCGGTTATTACAACGAATTGTACATATACAGCAGCCAAAGTTATTGGTTGCTGACCATCATTTCGGTGGTCTGCGTATTCTGGCGATTAACACCCTATACGGTGCAAGCGCAATTGCTTATTTTTACTGATATTATTCTGCTCACTTTGCTAATGCACGCATGTGGCGGCATTAAATGCGGCCTCGGCATTCTAATCACAGTATCCATTGCTTCTGGCGGGTTACTGATCGGCGGTGTTTGTTCGGTGTTGTTTGCCGCGATAGCGAGCCTGTCCATACTGGCCGAACGGATTTTTACGGATCAACTGCATGGTTTCGATCCAAGCTCTTATACTTACACTGGGATGCTGGGCGCGGCTTATTTTACCATTGCCTTATTATCTTATGTGCTCGCCAAACATAGTGAAGACAGCATGCAATTGGCTGATCAACAGCAAAAAACGATTGTCAATCTCGAATACCTCAACCAATACATCATCCAGAACCTGCAATCCGGCATCATTATTATCGACCAGGAACAAAGCGTCCTAATGGTGAATGAAGCCACGTTAAGATTGGCCAATCTGGACAAATCCCCCAACCATCTGAGCGATGTTTCCCCACAATTATCACGGGCATTTTCGACTTGGCTAAACGAACCAGAAGCCGATACTGTCTCCCTACCGATTACCAACCAATCGGAAATCAGGTTCCGTTTCATGTTGTTGTCCACTCATTATGACAATTTTTACATGATTATCCTTGAAGACATAGCTCTCTATAACCAGCGTGTCCAACAAGGTAAATTGGCCTCTTTAGGACGGCTAACCGCCAGTATCGCCCACGAAATACGTAATCCGCTAGCGGCCGTCAGCCACGCCGGGCAATTACTGGCGGAATCTGTCGATATGCCCCCCGGTGACCGTCGCTTGACCAATATCATTCAAACTCAATCTAACCGCATTAATGTCATTATTGAAGACATTTTGCGGGTTTCGAAACGCCACGATTCCAAGAGAAAGCGGCTAGAACTCACATCATGGCTCGATAATTACTTGAAAAGTTTTTTGTCGCATCATCAACACTATGCCCATTCATTCGAACTCGTCCATAACCAGACACCGCTGTATGCGTTTATTGATCCTAACCATTTAAGGCAAATTTTAAATAATCTGTGCGAAAATGCGTTGAAATACGGAAAACCGGAATTAGGCCACATCCTTGTCCAATCATTTATTTTTCAGGAACTGCCCTATATTGAAGTGATAGACAATGGTACCGGCATTAGCCATCAACATCTTAAAAACCTTTTTGAACCTTTTTTTACCACGTCACCGAATGGCACGGGTTTGGGTTTGTACATTTCCAAAGAACTGGCTGAACTCAATCAGGCTAAATTAAGTTATTATTTAGCTGACAATAACCGAGGGTGCTTCCGGCTCTGTATGCTGAACGCTGAAAAAAATCTGATTGAAATATGAATAAACCATTGGCATTAATCGTTGACGACGAACCTGATATTCTGGAATTACTAGAAATCACGCTGAGTAGGATGGGAATCGAAACCCATTGCGCCTACACGCTTGGGCAGGCCAACACGCTACTACAAAACCATGTTTTTGATATTTGTCTGACGGACATGCGCCTGCCTGACGGTAACGGCCTGGAATTAATCGACCAAATCCAAGCCATGCAGGCCCCCATGCCGGTTGCCGTCATTACTGCACATGGCTGTATGGACACGGCGATTTTAGCGATGAAAAAAGGCGCGTTTGATTTTGTTTCCAAACCGGTGGATTTGGCGGTGCTCAGGCAGTTAATCAAAAGCGCGTTGAAACTGTCCGATACCCATACTGAAAAAAACCAGCAAATGCGCCACTCGTTGCTGGGTGAATCAGTTGTCATGCGCGAGATACGCACGAAAATCACTAAGCTGGCACGTAGCCAAGCTCCAGTTTATATCAGCGGGGAATCAGGTTCCGGCAAAGAACTGGTTGCCCGCTTGATCCATCAGCAAAGCTCACGCGGTGACCAGCCCTTTATTGCGATAAACTGCGGGGCGATTCCGCATGAATTGATAGAAAGCGAATTTTTCGGGCATAAAAAAGGCAGTTTTACCGGGGCAATCAGCGATAAGAAAGGTTTGTTCCAAGCGGCTGAAGGCGGCACTTTATTTCTTGATGAAGTGGCTGACTTGCCACTTTCACTACAGGTGAAGTTATTACGCGCCATCCAAGAGAAAAAAATCCGCCCGGTTGGCGAGCATCAGGAAATTCCGGTCGATATCCGGCTGTTAAGCGCCACGCACCGCAATCTTGCCAATATGGTCCAAGAAGGCAGCTTTCGCCAGGATTTGTATTATCGGATTAATGTTATTGACCTTTGCATCCCACCCTTGCGTGACCGCATTGATGACATTCCTTTGCTCACCGGGCATATTTTGGCAAGATTGACGGGCGATAATAGCCCAGGATTATCGCCCAGCGCACAAGAGGCTTTACAACAGTACCATTTTCCCGGCAATGTGCGTGAGTTGGAGAATATCCTGGAACGGTCGCTGGCTTTATACAATGGTAAAAATATTGAAGTTGATGACCTAAATCTGCCGGTTAGCAGCCCACAAACGACAACTCAGGCAGATTATGATCCGGCACAGGGATCTTTGGAAGACTATCTGGAGGATATTGAAAGAAAAGCCATATCTGCCGCGTTGGAAGACAACAAATGGAACAAGACCGCTGCCGCCAAACAACTGGGCTTATCTTTCCGCTCCTTCCGTTACCGTCTGAAGAAACTTAATCTAGACAATTAGGTGCGGTATTTGTCCATCGCCGCAAACGCCGTTAATGCCGTTTTGATGACCGTTTCAGCCGTAGTATCCAACTCATTGTTCTTATAAACTTTATCCAGCAAGCCCTCAGTAACCAAAGCTTCTTTTATCCAGCGTTTGGTAAAGCGGTAATTATTGGCGACCGCCACCACTTCTCCGGTTTTAGGGTCACGGACACTACCTTTGGGTATTGCCACCGGTTTGGTGGTCGCTGAAGGCGCATTGACCGTTACTTTACCAACAACTGGCACCGCCTCTTTCTCCATAACGACATCAAGCTTCGCTTCTTCAGTAACCATTGGTACGGAAGGCCCCGACCGGATGGAACTGATTGATGCTTTCTGCTCATTGACAATGCTGTAAATCACATACGCAACAAAAATAGTAGTTAGGATAAATAATATTTCTGTCATAACGACATCTCTCCTTTAGTAAATTTCTTATTATTCTATTTAAAACAGAGCCATATCCGCTCTTGTAATCTCATTCCGCTGATAATGAATATACCAGAAGCCAGCCTTCTAGTTAATCTTTATATCACACAAGTGGCTGTTTGGCTTTTTGGGTATCTTTAAAAACTTTCAGTATTGCCATAAGGGAAGCAGCAATAACCAACATACCGCGTACAATGATGACTAAGTGTAATAATTGAGTCCCACAGATGAAAACGTCAACTCTTGAACGAAACGGAATTTCTAAGGAAGTGGTGGCTTTGGTTTCGCGCTTGGTTGGCTTGATCCCTGGCAGGCGCTGTGCAATGGGCGATGCCACCTTGTCCTTGCTGGACGGAAAGCACCGTGCCGCCGAAGATGTGTTGGGTTGGAACCGATCCGCCGTTGAGGTGGGCATCAACGAGTTTAAGACCGGTATTACCTGCATAAATGACCTCTCCCTTCGGCTCAAACCTGCGACGGAAGTGAAAAGCCCTAGCTGCCCAATAAAAATCAGCATCCCGCGCATTCCCAAGCTGTGGCTTGGGAATGCGGGCTGGGAAGCCCTAGCTTCCTGCCATTCTCAAAGCTAGAGCTTCTGACTTGGGTTACCAAGTTGGAGCTTGGGAACCAGAGTAAGCACAAAATACTATTTCTCCAAATAAGTATAAGCATTCAACCCCGCCACCAACTCCTGTTCATACTCTTGGCGTTGCCCGTCGCTCAAATCACTGTTCGCCAATTTCTCCCTAAACGCGGCTTTGAGTTCTTCGCTGCTGATATGGACATAATCCAGCAATTCCGACACGTCTTCGCCTTCTTGCAGGTCGTAGAAATGGTAGCCGTTGTCGTCGAGTTTGATGTTGATGGAATGGGTGTCGCCGAACAGGTTGTGCATATCGCCCAAGATTTCCTGGTAGGCGCCGACCATGAAAAAACCAATCAGATACGGCTCTTCACTGTTGATGTTATGCACTGGCAGGGTTTTTTCTAGGTTTTGCCCGTCGATGTATTGGTCGATACGTCCGTCGGAATCGCAGGTCAAGTCTTGGATGACGGCGCGGCGGGTGGGTTGTTCGTCTAAACGATGGATGGGCATGATGGGGAAGATTTGGTCTATACCCCAGATGTCCGGCAGGGACTGGAACAAGGAAAAATTACAGAAAATCTTGTCGGCGAGCTTTTCGTTGAGTTCCTGCAAAATCTCCGCTTCGTTCTGGTTGTTCGGGTTTAGCGAATTTTGCAGTTGTTGGCAGAAAATCGCGTAGTCGTTTTCGGCTTCCGCCAAGCGATTGATACTGAGTTTGTCGCGGGCGAATTTGGCGCGGGCTTCGGACAATTGGAAATAGGCGTCGTGGTAGGCTTCGACCAGGTTGCGGTTGTCCGTTACGTCCAGCGCGGCTTTATCGTTACTGTACACCGATTCAATGTCGGTGACGTTGGTGATCAGTACGGCGTGGTGCGCGGTCAGGGCGCGGCCTGATTCGGTGATGATGTCCGGTTGCGGCACTTGCTTTTCGGCGCAAATGTCGGCGAAGCTGCGGACGATATTGTGCGCGTATTCGTCCAGGCTGTAGTTGATCGACGATTCTCTGCGCGAACGGCTGCCATCGTAGTCCACGCCCAAACCACCACCCGCATCGACAATTTTTATCGCCGCGCCTAGGCGGTGCAATTCGACATAAAATTGTCCGGCTTCTTTCAGGGCGATTTTGATGTCGTGGATGTTGGCGATTTGCGAACCCATGTGGAAGTGCATCAACTTTAGGCAAGCTAGCAAATTGGCTTTTTTAAGGCGGTCGATCAATTGCAACACTTCGTAGGCATGAAGGCCGAATTTGGATTTTTCGCCGCCGCTGTTTTGCCATTTGCCCGCGCTGATGCTGGACAATCGTACACGCACACCCAACACGGGCTGCACGTCCAGCTTGGCCGCTTCTTCGATAATCAGCTCCAATTCCAGCGGTTTTTCTATCACCAGATGCAGGTTCAAGCCCATTTTCAGGCCAATCAGCGCGAGGCGGATATAGGCGCGGTCTTTGTAGCCGTTGCAGACCACCACGCCTTGGTGCGACAAGGCCATGATCGCCAGCAATTCCGGCTTGCTGCCCGCTTCCAAACCGATATTGTCCGCCGCCAGTATGCCTTCGACCACTTGCCGTTGCTGGTTGACTTTGATAGGGTAGACAGGCGTGTACTTGCCCGTGTATTCCAACTTGGCACAGGCATTTTTGAAGGCATTGTCCAAACGGGTGACGCGGTCTTTCAGGATGTCGGTGAAACGCACCAGCACGGGCAAGGACAATTGTTTGTCGTTCAGAGATTGGGCAATTTCGTACAAATCCAGGGCGATGGCTTTATCGGCACTGGGTTTGACGCAGACATGCCCGTTTTCATTGATCGAGAAGTAACTGTCACCCCATAAATCAATGGCGTAGGTTTGTGCAGATTGCTGGATAGTCCAGTTGGTTAAGTTCACTTATTGGCTCCGGTGAGAAGTGTGTAATTCGGCAATCACAGCCGTAGAAATGGGATGGCAGATTTGTTTGAGTCTGATGGTCAAGTGCCCAGCTTCAGCAATTACGATAACTATGAAGTATCACCCATTTTGTTTTTACCAAAGGGTCTTTTAGGAATTGCTCTTTAGGTTGTTGACGTTGGTGGAATACATTGACAGTTCCCACGGTTAAACAGTTAAAGTGTAGTTCAGGCTTAAGGTGGTAACAATGGTTTTCGATAGGAATGATATGCCTGACCCTGTTTTTCTGACGTTTGTTTAAGGTATATAGTTTGAGTATATACGCGGATGATAGGCTTTGATAGGCGTAAAGAGTCGGTAAATATGTTGTACAAGGCAGTAATCATCGCCCGCATTTAAGGTTTTAAAAGCGAAAAACCGTTCGAAAACTATTGATAATTTCCAATCTAATAAATGTCTTGCACAAACAACCCATGATTTATTCATTTTTTTGCCGTTTTTCAAGAGGCTAAGCTGTTCCGATAAAGGTGTAAAGCCGCTATACTGGATTGCAAGCAAATCATTGAGGCGACTGACTTCGAAATGAAAAAAAACAATTATTACAAACTAAATACTGAACCTCTAATCATCAATAGTTTTAGGCGGACTTTAGGTGAAATCGAATGGCTTCTATTAGTTTTGATATTATTTTATTTAGTTGTCGGAAAAGTAGAAAATGCCGAAAAAAATCTGGTTGTACTGGCTGCTTGTATTTATGCGTTAGGTGTCGCCGCTTTTCAATATTGGGATTTTTTTAAAGAAGCAAAACAATGGAAAATTGCTTTCCAAAGTTGGGTGATGATTGTTTTTATCAGTTGGGTGATATGGTACACAGGAAAACTGCAAAGCCCATTGTTCAACCTTTACTTATTGCCAGTGCTTGCCAGTGCCATCACGTTAGGTAAATTAGTCACCTTATTGCAAGTTGGCCTGATTTTTTCTATTTTTGTGTATTTAGAAAATAATTTTTATCAAAATAATATTGAAGTTTTATTTTCCATGGCTGGCAGTAGCGATGTGTTGATGCTATTTTTTCCGATGCTTTTGGTTGGCTATATCTCAACCATGCTGACTTCTGATATTCAAAGCGGTTTTAATATCCTTAAATCCGAATCCGAAATAGACGAGTTAACCAAATTATTTAACTATAGGACATTTAATTCCGTTGCAAAAAAATTGCTTAACCAGGCTAGACGCCACAATCGGAAAGTATCGGTGCTGATGATAGATGCTGATAATTTAAAACAGACTAATGACGATTATGGTCATGAAGCGGGTAATTTATTATTGACCAATATTGCCCAGTGTCTAGTCTCGGTGCTGAGGGATGGTGATATTCCCGCCCGCTATGGTGGTGATGAATTCGCAGTATTCCTGACGGATTGTGACCAGAATGAAGCAATTGATGTGGCCCAACGAATTGTTGACGAGTTCAATAACACACAAATCCGCCATCAATCTAAATACATTAAACTCAGCGCAAGCATTGGTATAGCCAGTTTTCCTGAACATGGCGACACCATTGAAGTGTTATTGAACAACGCGGATAAGGCCATGTATATCAGTAAACGACAAGGCCGGTGTTTGATAACGGTGTATAACTCGAAATCTGATACTTAGACGCGAATACCAATAAGGAAAAACCCTATTACTGGATTTAGATGCGGTATAAATTTCTAAAAATGTGCAGAAAATGTTATTACAAGAACAAATTTTCAATGAAATTAACCATATCCCTGCTGATAAGCTCGCTGAGCTTTATAATTTGATTCATAAATTCCGATTAGGCTTGTCCCAAGAGCAACAACAAACACTGCCAGAAACTAAATATCCTTTGCGGAACACAAAAATTGATTATCAAGAGCCTTTTGAACCTGTGGCGTTGACAGATTGGGATGTATTGAAATGATTGTGCTGGATACGCACATTTGGCTATGGTGGGTGCATGGTGATGAGCGTTTAAAGCCTGAATATGCCCAATATTTAGAAAATCATGAAAATACCGCTTTGGGTGTCAGCATCATTTCGTGTTGGGAGATAGCAAAACTGGTCGAATACCAACGCTTATCCCTGCCTTGCCCTGTAAATGAATGGTTCGGGCAAGCTCTTGCTTATCTCAATATCCAATTGCTCAACTTAACTCCCGAAATCGTTATAGATGCCACTCAGTTGCCACAACCATTTCACCGATCCCGACGATCAATTAAATGTGGCAACTACCCGTATTTATGGTTGCCAGCTTATGACGTTAGACGGAAAAATCCGAAATTATCCGTATGTCAGTTTATTGCCTCCAGTACCCGCTTAACAATTCTGTGAACCTAAACTTAATGGTTTAAGGCCGTTAGTTTCCGAAAATTGTCCAAGCTTAGTCATTTCTATTCATTACTTAATGTCCACTACCGAACTGTTCCAACAACTCACCCGCCAATTACCCCTTTGCCTGAACCAAGACCGCCACGCGCTGAAACGGCAGTTAGACCGTTTGCGTCAGGATGCCAAGAAAGGCAAGCCTGTTGATAGTGCGTTGGCGAATCTTGCCGGCCGTATCGACAAATCCGTGGCGTTCAGGAACAAACGCCTAGCCAGCATCCCGCCGCTGAACTTCCCTGATTTGCCGGTTACGGGCAAAAAAGATGAAATTGCCGAGCTGATTAAAAACCATCAAGTGGTGGTGATGTGCGGCGAAACGGGTTCAGGGAAGACCACGCAGTTGCCGAAAATTTGTCTGTCGATTGGACGCGGTGCGGCGGGTTTTATCGGGCATACCCAACCGCGCCGGATTGCGGCGCGGACGGTGGCGGATCGCATTGCCGAGGAATTGGGCGAGACTATCGGCAAATCGGTGGGTTATAAAATTCGTTTTAACGACAAAACCCATGCCGAATCGCTGGTTAAACTGATGACCGACGGGATTTTATTGGCGGAATCGCAAAACGACCCGTACCTGAACCAATACGACACCATCATCATTGACGAGGCGCACGAACGCAGCCTGAACATTGATTTTCTGCTTGGCTATATGAAATGGCTGTTGCCGAAACGGCCTGATCTGAAACTTATCATCACCTCGGCGACCATCGACACCCAACGTTTTTCCGAACATTTTGGCGGTGCGCCGATAATTGAAGTATCGGGGCGGACGTATCCGGTGGATGTCCGTTATCGCCCGATTGAACCCAAGGATGACGATGAAGAAGCTGCCAATGACGAAACGACGGATGACCTCCAAAATGCGATTCTCGATGCTGTGGATGAACTGAGCCGCGATTTGCGCGGCGATATTCTGATTTTTTTAAGCGGCGAGCGGGAAATCCGCGAAACCACTGATTCGTTAAAAAAACATCATCCCACCGAGTACGACATTTTGCCGCTGTATTCAAAGCTCAGCGTCAGCGAACAAGAGCGCGTGTTCAATCCTAAGGGTGGCAAACTCCGCATCGTCTTGGCCACCAACGTCGCCGAAACCTCGCTCACCGTACCCGGCATTCGTGGCGTAATCGACACGGGCCACGCCCGCATCAGCCGTTACAGCCCCAAAAGCAAAATCCAACGCCTGCCGATAGAGCGCATCTCGCAATCCAGCGCGAACCAACGCGCCGGACGTTGCGGACGGGTCGCGGAAGGGATATGTATCCGTTTGTATTCAAGGCAAGACTACGAAGCTAGGCCGGAATTTACCGAACCGGAAATTTTGCGGACGAATTTGTCGGCGGTCATTTTGCAAATGTTGGCCTTGAAATTGGGCGATATTGAAGATTTCCCTTTCATCGAACCGCCCGATGACAAGATGATCCGCGACGGCAAAACCATGCTGCACGAGGTCAATGCGCTCGATAAAGCGGGGCAATTGACCGAAACGGGCAAGCAGTTAGCAAAATTCCCGACCGACCCGAAACTGGCGAGGATGTTGGTCGCCGCGCATGAGGAAGGTTGTTTGCACGAAGTGGCGATTATCGTCGCGGCTTTGAGCGTGCAAGACCCGCGCGATAAACCTGCCGAAAAAATGGGCCAGGCCGAAGCCAAACATGCGGCGTTCCGTCATCCTGAATCGGATTTTTTGACGCTGCTCAATTTGTGGAACACTTACGAAGAACAGAAAAAGCATCTTTCCAACAGCAAATTACGGAAATATTGCTCGGATAATTTCTTGTCGTATTTAAGGATGCGCGAATGGTTTGATATTCACGCGCAGATTTTGCAGGTGGTGAAGGGCGATTTGAATATGAAGTTGAATGAAATCTCAACCGTTCAAAAAATCCCCCCCAGCCCCCCTTTTTCAAAGGGTGGGGAAGCTGAACATTCTGCAACTAATAAAGGTAAAGACAAAACTCCTCCCTTTGAAAAAGGCGACTGCATGGATGCAGGAGGTAGAGCAAAGCCGGGAGCATTTGCCGAGGGGGCGGGGGGGATTTTCGAATACCGCTACGAAAACATCCACCGCGCCTTATTAACGGGTCTGCTATCCAACATTGGTTTCCGCCACGAAACCCACGAATATCTCGGCGCACGTGGCCTGAAGTTTTTCATTTTCCCAGGTTCTGGATTGCACAAAGTCAAGCCCAAATGGATTATGGCGGCGGAACAGGTGGAGACCAGCAAAGTCTACGCCCGTAACGTGGCGCGTATCGAGCCGGAATGGATAGAAGCCTGTGCGGGGCATTTGGTCAAGCACACGCATTACGACCCGCATTGGGAGAAAAAAGCTGGACGCTCGGCGGTTTACGAACGCACCATGCTTTACGGTCTGACCTTGCAAGCGGGACGGAAAATTCCTTACGAGCGCGTCGATGCCAAATCAGCGCGTATGCTGTTCATCCAATCGGCCTTGGTCAGCCACGAATACCACAGCAACGCGCCGTTTTATGTCGCTAACCAAAAGCTCTTGGAAGAAGTCGGCATGATCCAGCACAAAGGGCGGCGCGTGGATTTGGTCGAAGATGAATTGTGGCTGTATTCGTTTTATGACCAAAAACTGCCCGCTGAAGTCGTCAACGGCATCACGCTGGACCAATGGCGCAAGACGGTTGAAAAAACGAACCCGAAATTTTTGTTCTTGACCAAGGAAGATTTGACGCGTGAAAAAGACGGTTACGTCAACGAATGGGATTATCCTGACCACAAGAAAATCGGCAATCTCAGCATCGCCCTGCAATACCGTTTTGAACCAGGTCATGATGAGGATGGTGTGACGGCGGTGATTCCGGTGCATCAGCTTAACCAATTGTCGCCCGTGCCGTTTGATTGGCTAGTGCCGGGGATGCTGGAAGAAAAATGCGTCGCGCTGATTAAGGGTTTGCCCAAAAACATCCGCAAGCATTTTGTGCCTGTGCCGGAAACGGTCAAACGTTGTTTGGAAATCGAGCCGGATTTTAAAGGCACGTTGCAAGAATGGCTAGGCAACCGCTTGCGCAAATTGACGGGCGAAGCGATTCCGTTGAATGCGTGGGTGCTGGACGGCCTGACCGAGCATTTGAAAATGAATTTCCGCGTCATCGACGAAAACGGCAAATTGCTGGATTACGGGCGGGATTTAAAAAAATTACAACAAAAACATGCCAGCCAAGCCGTGCAAAGTTTCGACCAAATCGCCGCCGATGAGTTGAGTTACACGGGCTGCATCCAATGGGCGTTTGATGATTTGCCGGATACCTATGCGTTCGACCGCCAGGGAGGGTGGAAGTGCGGCGACGGGTCGGGAACCCGTGCCGCCATCCAGCAAGGCCAAAATTTTGTCGGTTTTCCGGCGATAGTCGATGAAGGCGATGCCGTGGGCGTGAAGATTTTCGATACGGGGGCCAAAGCCGATGCCGAACATCAGGCAGGTCTATTGCGTTTATTCCAACTGTCTTTACGCAAAGACTGCACCTATTTGACCAAAAACAATCTGCAAGCCGCCGCTGCCGAGCTGGCTTACCAGCGTTTGCCCCCACATCCGATTCTCAAACTACCCGCCACTGCGTCTTATAAAGAGGATATGCTGCAATTGATTTTGCACCATGTTTTTATCGACGGGCGCACGATCCGCACCCAAGCCGCGTTTGAAGACAGTTTGAAGCAAAACAAAGCGAGTTTGCTGAGTGTCGCCAACGAAGCCGGACGCTTGGCCTTAGAGGTCATGAACGCTTATTCAGCTATCAAAAACCAATTGCAACGCCTGAACGCGAGTGATCCACTGGCGCAAGACATTAACGCGCAATTGGCGGTATTGGTTTATGCCGGTTTCTTGCGCAACACGCCTTATGAACAGCTCAAAGCGTTTCCGCGTTATTTAAAGGCAATCAGCTACCGCTTGGATAAGCTGGACAATAATGCCCAGAAAAACCAAGAGCTGAACCGCTATGTTTTGCGCTATTGGAAAGACGTGGAAAAAAAGGCCGCCAAAATCCAAATCCTGCCTGAGCAGGAGGTTTTTCGTTGGATGCTGGAAGAGTTCCGCGTGTCGCTGTTCGCCCAGCATCTGAAAACACCTTATCCAATTTCAGCAAAACGTTTGGATAAAGCCTGGGATGAGCGGGTTTGAAATCGGGGGAAGTAACGTTCTGTAGATTTGGGTAAGCTTGTTTGGCCGGCGGCGGAAGGATAGAGGCATCGGATAGTTTAGATACCAACCTATTTGTTGCTGAACACATAGTATTTGCTATTTTTTGTGATTTGAAGCACAAAAATATTGCTATTTTGAATAGAAGATGTTTTCGAGTTTTTAAACTTGCCCACAGTAAGAATCAAGCACTTAAGTTTATTATTCAGATAAGCTATTGACTCATTAGAAAAATTATAAGTGAATGAAAAATATAAACAATTATATTGGTTTATATTTGTACAATCTAACAAAACTGTAACAAAAACCGCAATTAAGCTGTAAATAAAACAATCAATCCACAGAGTTATCCACAGGTTTTGTGTATAAGTTAAAAAGTAACCTATTTTAAATAATGACTGGACAAAGCCGTTTTTAACGCGGCGCAAAAATAGCGCAAACTTACAAATAAAAAACCTTTTTGGGGCTGATTTGTTTTGATTCCATAACAGTTGCCCACAGAATCAATCAAGCACTTAGATTGCCCTGATTTTAACTACATGAAATATAGTTATAAAATATAACTAACTGTTTTTAATTGTATTTATTATTGACGTGGATTTGTACAATCTAACAAAACACCAATAAAATCCGTAGCTAAACATTTGTAACGACAAGCTATCCACAGATTTTGTGTATAACTTTTTTAAGGTGTATAGATTTAAAATACAGTCCGGCAAAATATTCTTGATTGTGTTTGCGGAATAGAAAAAATTAAAAATACTAAATAGCGTTAGGCTTCATCAACGAAATTGGTTTTGATTCAATAACAGTTGCCCACAGAAAGAATCAACGACTTGGATTTACTGTTCAGGTAACTGTATGATAATCGGTTATAAAATCTAATTATTTGATAAATAAGATAATTATATGAATGGTCTATATTTGTACAATTTAACAAAACTTTAATAAAAACCGTAATTAACCCTAAAAGCCGACACGCTATCCACAAACTTATCCACAGGTTTTGTGTATAAGTTTACGGGCAATATAGACTGTTTTATCCGCTAATTGCGGCCCTTGCGTTTCAAAATATCCCTGTTCGAGTGGCTTTATACTTTCTATTCCATGGTTTCCTATATTTTTGCTAAGTTTTTAGGTTAGAATAGGGGGCTTTCGAAGCTGGACGGGTGAGAAGCAAAGGTAGTCCAATGCCCCAGTCCGAACCGAGCCCTCTTGAGTTTAAGGTTCATGAGTGGTCACCCAAAAGTTTTTTATTGCCCAACCCTAGAGTAAATACATGACAGAACTATCCCATTACAGAAATATCGGTATTTTTGCGCACGTCGATGCCGGTAAAACCACCACCACAGAGCGGATTTTAAAACTCACCGGTAAAATCCATAAAATCGGTGAGGTACATGACGGTGCGACCACCACCGATTTTATGGATCAAGAACGTGAACGCGGCATCACTATCCAGTCAGCGGCAACCACTTGTTTTTGGAAAGACCACCGTTTCAACATCATCGACACCCCAGGCCACGTTGACTTCACTATCGAAGTGTACCGTTCATTGAAAGTGTTGGACGGCGGTATTGGTGTATTCTGCGGTTCCGGCGGTGTGGAGCCACAATCAGAAACCAACTGGCGTTATGCCAACGACTCTAAAGTCGCACGGGTTATCTACGTCAATAAACTTGACCGTATCGGGGCCGATTTTTACCGTGTAGTCAAACAAGTTGAGGAAGTGTTAGGTGCAAAACCAGTAGTCATGACTTTGCCTATTGGCCGTGAAGATGACTTTGTCGGTGTGGTGGATTTGTTGACCCGCCAGGCTTGGGTGTGGGATAACTCAGGTGACCCAATGAACTACACCATACAAGATGTGCCTGCTGATATGGTTAAAGATGTCGAAATATGGCGCGAAAAATTGATCGATTCAGTTTCCGATCAGTTCGACGATGTTATGGAAAAATATCTCGATGGAGAAGAGCCTGATATTGAAACGCTTAAACGTTGCTTGCGTAAAGGCACGATAAACATGGATTTCTTCCCGACTTTCTGTGGTTCTTCGTTCAAAAACAAAGGGGTGCAGTTGGTGCTTGACGGTGTGGTCGATTACCTGCCTTGCCCGACTGAAGTCAAACCTCAGCCTGAAGTGGATCTGGAAGGCAACCCGACTGGCGAATATGCGATTGTTGATGCTGACAAGCCATTACGTGCCCTGGCGTTCAAAATCATGGATGACCGTTTTGGTGCCTTGACTTTCTTGCGTATTTACTGCGGTAAATTGGAAAAAGGCACTTCTGTCCTGAACACCTTCACCGGCAAAACCGAGCGTATAGGCCGTATCGTCGAAATGCACGCCGATGCGCGTAATGAGCTTGAATCTGCACAAGCGGGTGATATTGTTGCTGTTTTAGGTATGAAGAACATTCAAACCGGACATACTTTATGTGACCCGAAATATCCTGCCACGCTGGAGCCTATGGTGTTCCCTGATCCCGTTATTTCTTTGGCCATCTCACCTAAAGATAAGGCGGCTTCTGAAAAAATGGGTATCGCGCTGGGTAAGATGATCCAGGAAGACCCTTCATTCCACGTTGAAACCGACGAGGATAGCGGCGAAACCATCCTGAAAGGCATGGGCGAGCTACATTTGGACATTAAGGTTGACATCTTAAAACGTACCCACGGTGTCGATGTTATCGTTGGTAAACCGCAAGTGGCGTACCGCGAAACCATCACCAAACCGGTTGAGGACGAATATACCCATAAGAAACAATCGGGCGGTTCAGGCCAATACGCGAAAATCAACTATAAGATCGAGCCAGGTGAGCCAGGCACCGGTTTTGTGTTTGAATCAGCGGTCACTGGCGGTAACGTGCCTAGGGAATACTGGCCTGCCGTGGAAAAAGGCTTTAAAAGCATGTTGGACAAAGGCGTATTGGCAGGCTTCCCTTGTTTGGACTTCAAGGTTATCCTGACTGACGGTGGCTTCCACGCGGTTGACTCGTCGTCCATTGCGTTTGAAATCGCCGCGAAAGCCGCTTTCCGTCAATCTATCCCTAAAGCCGGCCCGCAATTGATTGAACCCATCATGAAAGTGGACACCTTCACACCCGAATCCCATGTCGGTGACGTCATCGGCGACCTTAACCGCCGCCGTGGCATGATCAAATCACAAGATCCTGGCATCACAGGTGTGCGCATCAAATCGGATGTGCCATTGAGCGAAATGTTTGGTTACATCGGTGATTTGCGTACTATGACTTCAGGCCGTGGTCAGTTCTCCATGGAGTTCTCGCACTATATGCCTTGTCCGAAAAACGTTTCTGAAGAAGTCATCAAAGAAGTCAACGAACGTAATAAAGCTAAGAAGTAATTGGATTGGATGCGTAGCTGGATGATTGTGTCCAGTTACGCACCACCCCTACATTCCCCATCGCCATATCCACTCTTTTCCCTGCATGTTTTAAGGCACTTTGCCTTGTCCATCGCTCCCGACTATAAAATTCCCGTGGGCAAAATAGCTATTTTTACCGATGATCCAGGCTGGCATGGCAAACAATTGCAACTGGCTTTTGCTGGCTATGGTTACGCAAGCACTTATGCGTCCTTGACCGAATGCCGTTTGCGGATTGCCGCCGGTAGCCTGCCGTTACTGATTCCTGGTTTTGAAGAATCTTTGCCTGATGCTGTTTTTGTACGCGGCGTTCCAGGTGGTTCCTTGGAAGAAGTGGTGTTATATCTGGATATACTGCATGCCTTAAAAATATTGGGCATTCCTGTCTACAATGACGGACAGGCAATAGAGCGCAGTGTTGATAAAGGCATGACCAGTTTTTTGCTGCACAATGCCGGGTTGCCGACCCCGTTGACTTGGGTGCTACGTAATCGGGAAGAAGCATTGGCGATTGCCGGACAAGAGTTAAAAAATGGACATTTTCTCATCAGCAAACCGCTGTTCGGTTCCCAGGGCGAAGGCATACGCCGCGTTGAAAAAATGACCGATTTAATCTGGCTGACTAGCAGCCGCGGTGTGTATTATTTACAGCGTTTTGTCGACTGTGCGGGGGAAGGATTTTCTGACCACCGAGTTTTTGTCATCAATGGTCTTGCGGTCGCCGCCATGCAGCGGCGCGGCAAATTCTGGCTGAACAATGTCGCGCGTGGCGCGAGTTGTGAACCTATCACATTAAATACCGGGCTGGCTGATTTGGCGGTCAAATCCGCCGCCGCCTTGAATATGGATTATGCGGGTGTCGATATTATTGAAGACAGGGCAGGGCGGTACACTGTCATTGAAGTCAATAGCATCCCTGCTTGGAAAGGGCTGCAAAGTGTCTGTGAAGTCAATATCGCCGGATTGCTCGTCGATGATTTGATTAATCGCCGGATTCATAAACCCAGATTCATAAACAATGCAGTTGACGAAAAGTCCCTATCCAACAACGCTGAAATAATTGACAATGGCTCTATCCCCAACCCGTTTGGCAGAACTTTATAAAGAAGCTTGCGAGCTTGAATTGCAAGCCTTCAAGCCTGGCAACGTCAGTGTTTACGCCGATGGTCATGATATGACCGTCGCTGACTTCCGCATCAGTGCCGAAGTCAGTGCCGCACCATTGTGTAATCCTGAATACAGTGTAGGCGAGAAAATTTATTACGCCGTCAAAGCTACACGGGAAGCAGTCGCTTGCAACACCAACTTAGGTATTGTCCTGTTGGCCGCGCCTTTGCTACAAGCCGCCCTTGACACAAACGGCCTTGGTTTACGCGGCTCTTTAAGGGAAATATTAAATACCACGACCATAGCCGATGCTGATTGGGTGTTCCGGGCAATTGCCTTGGCGGCTCCGGGGGGATTGGGCGAAGCGCAAGCACAAGATGTGCATGCCGCTGCGACAGTAAGCTTAAAAACCGCGATGGGACTGGCGAGTGACAAAGACCGTATTGCCCTTCAATACCTTACAGATTATGAAGATATTTTTGATTTCGCCATCTTATCCTACTATAATGCTATGAATATATGGAAAAGCAAAAGTTGGTCAGCAGTAGGGGTCTACATGGCCTTGTTAAGCCGGTTTCCTGATAGCCATATCGAAAGGAAATATGGTGGTCAACATTCTGACATGATAATGCAAACGATGGCCAAGTTGGGTCGTGAACTGGCAAGCCGGAATCCTGAACAAATCTTGCCGTTGCTATATCAGGTGGATCAAGAGCTAAAAGCCAAACGAATAAATCCAGGCACCACAGCAGACATGACCGTAGCGACGTTGCTGGCGGTACTTTTACAGGAAGAGTTGATTTGAACTCTATCCATCAAGAATTTGTTTTCAAAAACAAATAATCCGGTACGGACAGTATTAAAAACAAACTGTGCCACTATTAGCTTAAACCTTTCAACCTTTTTCTTCACAGGGGAAAAATAAAAATGGCAAAAATTACTAAAATGTGCGTCGGTGAATCTTTAGTTGGCGACGGCAACGAAATCGCCCACATTGATTTGATCGTTGGACCAAGAGGTTCAGCCGCTGAAACTGCTTTCGCAACTGCGTTGACCAACAACAAAGACGGTTTTTCAACTTTGTTGGCAGTTGTTGCTCCTAACCTGATGGTTAAACCAGCAACTATTTTGTTCAACAAAGTAACCATCAAAGGTTCTAAACAAGCCGTACAAATGTTTGGCCCGGCACAACGCGCAGTTGCTATGGCGGTTGCTGATTGTGTAGAAGACGGTACTATCCCGGCTGATGAAGCGGATGACCTGTTCATCTCTGTCGGTGTATTCATTCACTGGTTGGCTGAAGACGACGCTAAAATTGAATCTTTCAACTATGCGGCAACTAAAGAAGCCCTGAAACGTGCTGTAGACGGTTCACCAACGGCTGCTGAAGTTGTAGCTGCTAAAAAAGAAGCAAAACACCCATTCGCAGTAAACAACGAAGCATAAGCTTAGTCGTTTATCGGATGTTAAAAATACCTCGGCTTGCCGGGGTATTTTTTTGCGTTAAATTTGCGGTAGTCCTGCAATCGGAATGATAATAGATTTGTCAATAAAATATTGCGATGACCGTACGCCTTGAAGTACGGGCATTCGACCCAATCAATCGGTAGGCTTGG
>NZ_JAQTZU010000019.1 GCF_028687615.1 Methylovulum sp. | reverse complement strand
ACAGGGACATGCCCAGCAGGGCCGTCGCCATCACCGGGCGTTTCTTGATCGGCCCCAGCAGGCCGGGCTTGTGCTTTAGTTTCATTTCTTGATGCTGTCTTTGTAGGCGCTCAGCGCGTCGTCTAGGTGCTAACCCGCTATTAATTTTTCCATCAGTGCTTGCCAAAAAAGCCTGATCTAGGCATTACTGTTCTATGCAAGCACTGATGAAACAATGAATAATGATGGAAATTCAGCCGCAGTTAGGTATTTGCTTGGATATTGTAGAAGGTTACGGGCAGATATTACGAACCTAATGATAAATTATTTTGTCTTGCCCAATCTTTCAGAAAATTTTTTAAAATCCGCACCGCCAATTCATGATCCCTTTCGGGTGAACGCATCCACAACACGACTTTTAATTCAGGGGAGGTATCGCCTGTCAAACGTTTAATTAACTGCCGCCCTTTCGCCCAAAAAGGATTGCCCGTTATTTGAGCACCCAATTGATACCAGTCCAATACTGAAATAGTTTCTGCCGCCCCTTTTATCAGTGTCGAATTAACCGCTAAATTCCGATCATTTTCAGTAGGCTGTTTAGTGGGGGCGATATTTATAGTGCGTAAACGATTAAAATCATCCGGCCTAATTAACCTATTCTCGGAATTGACCAATTCAGCCCCCTGCTCTTCTTTGCCGAAGCTGGCCTGGTATAAACCCACTGTATAAGTGCCATTGCTATAAAAACGGATATTGTGATCAACTGCTCTGTCAAATTGGGGCGTCCATATCCATTGTGGATTTTCAACAGGATGCCAACCGTTTAACTCCGGTTTTACCACATAGGCGGGCAAGCCATTAAACGCTTGTTTGTTTATTAACCATGATGACAAAACCGGCCAAATTCCAAACAGAATGGTGACCATTGCTATTGTCGGCAGTATTTGATAGGTGTTTGTTTTAGCGGTTTTTACAGCCACAATCGAGATAGGTATAAAAGGAGGGTCGCGCCAAAAAGAACCTAAATAAAACAATAGCAACATGACCAAACCAAAAAAAACCCCGCCGTAAATCAAATGGTCCACACCCACAGCCAATTTCATATCGCTAAGATGGCCAATCATAACAATAATATAAGCCCGAAAGCCATTGGCAATAATTGGGACAATGCCGCTCAGCAACATGAATAAGGCCCGTTTCCAATAATAAGCGTAATTCAAATAAGCGAAAACGAACCCTAGGGTAACCGATGCGATCAGATAGCTGATGCCGCTACAAGCTTCAACGACCGACCAACTGCCGGTTGTCAAAGTAAAGAAATTACCTTCACGATAAACGCTTATGCCGGTTAGCCTTAAAAACTTAACGGTGAACGAGGTGGTGAATTCTATTAGTGGAGGAATAAGCTCCTCGCCCATAGGTACCATAAAAAATAGGAAAAGCAACGGAAATGACATGCTGGAAGCCACCGAGTTGCCCAACACCGCCCAAAAACCACTCACCAGCATACCAACAGCAGCCAGTTGCTTAATAAAAACGACATGGATTAAATCACCGGTCAACCAGGCAAAACCGCTGGCAACAACGCCAGCAAGGGCGAGGTAGGATACCGCCGGCAATAAATGAAGATAATAATGCCTTCGTGACCAAATTAACCACAGGCTGATAGGGGCAATAACGAAACCATGCGTATACGTCTTGGAGCGTAACCAAATATCAATAATTGAAGCCCATGTGTCAAAAAAAACCACCAGCGAAATGACTAAAACCAATAGTAAACCGGCTAATGACCGCGTCCAGCCATTCGGTAAATGCAAGGCGTTGCTAGCGTGCGCCTTTGCCCCACAATACCACTTCAACGGTGTTGAACATAATGGAAATATCCAGGAATAGGCTGTAATTTTTGACATAGTATAAGTCGTACTGAAGTTTCTGGACGGTATCATCTTCACTGGCACCGTAAGGGTAACATAACTGGGCCCAGCCAGTAATGCCAGGTTTTACACGATGCCTTTCACGATAATAAGGTATCCTTTCCTCAAAGCCGCTGACAAATTCAGGCCTTTCCGGACGCGGGCCGACAAAACTCATCTGCCCGTTAAATACATTGAATATTTGCGGCAATTCATCAATGCGGTATTTTCTGATGATGGCCCCCACGTCGGTTACGCGGTCATCTTGGGTTTGCGCCCACTGCACACCATTTTTTTCGGCATCACACCTCATGCTTCTAAATTTCAATACTTCGAAATTCTTGCCTTCTTCCCCGACACGGATTTGGCGATAAAAAATCGGCCCGTGGCCTCTGCTTTCAATATAGATAGCCAAAACAGTTATCAACATGACAGGCCAAGTAACAATCAACAATAATCCTGAGGCCAGTAAATCAAACAAACGTTTTTCCCAAACCCGCAAACCACCTTGGGCAAAACCATCGCAAAAAATCAGCCATCCTGGATAGGTGTGCTCTAAAGAAATAATTCCCTGTTCACGCTCATAAAAACTGACCATATCGGTCACTTTAAAACCGGACATTTTGCAATCCAACAAACTTTTTAAGGGCATAAACCGGCGGTTGTCATCAAGTGCAACCACCAACTCATCAACTTTTAGCTCTTCCGCAATAGCCCGAATGTTTTCATTGTCGTAATTAATAGTCTCTTGCTGGTCAACCGTTGCTTGCTCACCGGAAAAACCAATAAACCCAACAACCTGAAAGCCTTTGTGTATAAAAGAATTGTTGATTTCACTCAATTTACTGGCTTTACTGCCACTACCAATCACCAATACACGGTTTTTAAACGTTTCCAGGTTAACAAATTTATAAAACAAATCCCTAGTGATAACGATGCTGACAAGAGCGAAAAAGATAGCAGCCACCAACACGCTCCGTCCAATCAAAAATTCCGGGATGAAATAATAAATGGCGATCAATATAATCAGGGCAATAGCAAAACTGACAGAGGTACGTGCGAGAAGATTATAATCCTGCAAACTTAAACTTCGGCGGTATAAACCCATTGCCGCACAGGACAAGGTCAGCACGATGGCAAAAACAAAACTGGAGAGGATAATCTGTTCGTGGCTATACCAAGATGATGCCGTCAAAAAAGGGGCCGTGTTCCCTAAATACATGGCACTAAAAAAAGCAACAAATTCAATGAGCAAGAGTGACAAATAAGCCCTTGAAATATAATGTCGAAAGATACGGATCACAGATTTCTCTTTATCTACAAAAAATTACCCGGGTTAAAACTCAATGGAGATTGTTGTCTTTGAGCAAACCGAGCACATAATTAACAGGGATTGCATAGGCAATCCCGCTTGGGTTCGATAACACGTTTTCTTTGCTTTCCTGGACAAAAACCTTGTCAATCACGCCGACAACGGCACCGCTATCCACATCATAAAGCGGGCTGCCACTATTGCCCGGATAGGCGGTCGCATCCAATTGAAAGATGTTATACGGGGCCTCCAAACGCCTGAGCAACTTAGGATTGATTTGCCCTGATTTGATCGTTGGGATCACATTAGGGCTGATTGCTGAAACCATGCCCCTATGGGTGACCGGATACAAGCCCAACACCATACCTATCGGATACCCTGTAAAGGCGTAGACTTGCCCTTCCTTGACCAAAGCGGCATCGCCTAGCTTAAGGGCCGGCAACGGATCGGTTATTTTTAACACCGCCAGATCATGGTCTTTGTCCAGGGCAACTTCGCTGGCCATCTGCATTTTTTCCTCATTGCCCTGACGAAAAAAAATGGCGATGCGCTCCAAATGTTCAGTATCCAATGATTCGGGTACGACATGTGCATTGGTGACAACCAAATTACCCTGCCCCACGACAAACCCTGTCCCTAAAAAATTGGCTCGAGGGCTGCGTTTAGGCAAATATGTACCCACGGCGACGATGCCAGGTTTGATCCTTGCCAGTGTATCCGGCAATTTTGAATCCGCCTCCACACCAATAGCCGCCCATGCCAGAATACCCAAAACCGCTTGGAATAACATTAAGGCGCTCTTATTATTGTCACTCATAAAAAATCCTGGCACATGGCAGTAATTCACATTTCTTCAGGTATTATTACCTTAAATGCGGTTCTTGTAATCTGCGGGACATCCACATCCCGGTATGCAACACATCCCAAAACTATGGGTGAATATCATCAACCCACATTAAAACGCCTGCAACCATTGGAATTGTCTCTTGAGACTGTGAAAGTATTCGGTTTTGGAGTAAAAAAACATGTTTTTTTACTCCGCTGACTCATAAAAATCAATGCGTTACAATATGGTATTCGGGAAATTTTTGAATACTTTCACAGTCTCCCCTGCTTACCAACCCGCCTCTTTTTCATCGGCTTGTTGGCCGCGCTGGTTGTATTGATATTTAAATTTACGCTTTAATAAACCGGCAGGATCATCGGGAATCCTTTTCAACCATTGTTCATTGGCTTGCTGTTGCTCGGCAGATTCTACACTAAGTGCTGGCTGCTCCTGAGCTTGAGGACGTTGTTCTGGCACTTGCTTTTGTCCAGCTTCTGTAGCGGTTTCATTTGCAGATTTTTGCCGCTCTTTATTGCTGTCTGGTTTTTCAGTGGATTGCCGGGCGCCCTGCTGTGGCTGGGCCGATGATTCTGAATCGGGCCGTTCAGGTTTTGCCTGTGGTTTTTGCCCGTTGTCGTCGCCATTTTGCTGATTTTGCTGATTTTGCTTATCCTGCGGGTCTTGCTTGTCCTGCCCGTTATCCGATTTATCATCAGACGATTGTTTGTCATGTTGTTGCGCTTGGTTCTTCTTGTCTTGTTGCTGTTTTGCCAGTTCCTTGGCAACCATTTCCTTGTTGTAAAGCGTATCGGCATCATCCGGTTTAATCGCCAAAGCTTGGTCATAAGCTTTGAGGGCTTGTTCTAACCCACCAGTCCTCGCCAAGGCATTGCCCTGATTATAAAAATAATCGCTATTTTCTTTCTGGGGAGAGGACTGGTAAGCCTGTAACGCTTTATCGTATTCACCCGCCTGATAATGTGCCGCCGCTTTCCATTGCGGATCATTAAATTGTCCAGCGGCTTCGGAAAAATTTCGTTGCTGATACTTTTTTTGCGCCTGTTGGTCTGGCGTTTGCCATAAATCCTGCCAACCCAAAGCGTAACTGTTTTCAGGAAACGGTATTAACAGACAAAATGCAAACAACAACACGCCTTTTCTAAAAATCAACGCTGCTAACGGCAAAACCAACAGTAATACCCAAGGCCCCTTATCATCCCATAATTCCAACATGACATGGCTCTTGGCATCATCATTTTGTTGCAATGCCAAATTAAACCTTGCCAACAAGGTTTGAATATCGGCATCGTCCACCGTGATGGTTTGATAAACACCCCCCCCGGCTTGGGCCAATTGGTTCAGATCATCAATATTTAATTTTGGGATGATAATCGTCCCTTGGGCATCTTTTACAAAACCACCGTCAGCGGGAATAGGGGCGCCATCAGGTGTGCCGACCCCCAAAATTGATAGTTGATAGCCATCCAAGGCCATAACCGCAGGCAAGCTTGTTTCCAGATCAACACCATCGGTGACCAACACAATTTGGCCTTTTTGCAAACCCGCCTGTTTAAATAAAGCCACGGCTTTGTTGATGGCTTCTACGGCATTGCTACCAGGGCTAGGCATCATGCCGGTAGTCAGTGCCGACAATTGGCTATCGATAGTTTGGCTGTCATCCGTCAACGGCGTCACCGTGAATGCGGCTCCTGAATAGACCAGCAACGCCGTCTGCCCGTCCTTGCGCTGCTTTAATAAATCGGCAATTTTGTAACGGGCGCGGATCAAGCGACTGGGCTTGATGTCCTCCGCATCCATAGAACGGGACAAATCCAAGGCAATGACCAGTGCTGAAGCATTTCTGAACGCAGGCGCGGGCAGACGTTGCCAAGTGGGGCCTGCTAAGGTGATGATTGCCAAAAAAGCGGCCACCGCGCCAGTAATTAACAATCCCCGTCCCGCATTGACCGGTTTTTCCTGCAATAAATACGGCAATAAAGCCTCATCACAGACCGTTGTCCATAGTGCCTGGCTTAACTTGCTACGCCACAGCAACACCACCAACACCACCGCCGGCAACAACGCCAACAGCATATAGGGCCGAATAAAATGCAAACCGTCCCAAACCATCACAGCCTCACCCGCAGCGCACACAGGCAAGCCGCCAGCATCAACGCAAGCGACAAGGGCCAATAAAACAGCTCACTGCGTGGACGATAGTATTGTTTTTCTTTTTCAACGGGTTCCAGCTTATCCAACAATAGATAGATATTGTTCAATTCCTCGGCATTGCGGGCGCGAAAATATTTTCCACCGGTACTTTCGGCGATTTTGACCAAGGTGTCCTCATCCAAATCCACCGAAGGGTTGACCTTGCGGTTGCCAAAAAAACTGCGCACGATCATTTCATCGGCACCGATACCAATGGTGTAAATCTTCAAATTTTTCGACTTGGCCAATTCTGCGGCTTTTAATGGCGACACCTCACCTGCGGTGTTCGCGCCATCGGTCATCAAAATCAATACCCGGCTGTTTTCCGGCTGTTTCCCCAAACGTTTGACCGCCAAGCCTATCGCATCGCCAATGGCGGTATTGTCGCCCGCCAAGCCCAGTACGGACTCGTCCAACAAAGTCATCACGGTTTTCCGGTCAAAGGTCAGCGGTGTTTGCAAATACGCCTGGCTGCCGAATAAAATCAAACCAATACGGTCACCAACACGGCGGTTGATAAAATCTCCGGCAACAAATTTGGCGGCGGTCAACCTATCCACGGGTTCCTTGTTCAGAAAAAAATCCTTCGCTTCCATACTGCCAGATAAATCCACCGCCAACATCAAATCCCGTCCACTGACCGCCTGCTCTATCGGCTCACCCAGCCACTGGGGGCGGGTGCAAGCGAAAACCAACAAACACCAAGCGGCGATAGCCAGCCATAAGGAATATTTTTGTTGGGAAACCAGCACCGTTTCAGCACCCGCAAAATCATCCAAAAAAGGCACTCTTAACGCCGCCTGCTTAACCGCCTGATGCGCTGGCAACAACCAACGCACTGCTAAAGGCAATGGCAAAGCCGCCAGTAACCAAGGCCATTCCAAATGAATCATGACGGTTTTTTTAGTTTAGTTGGCTGGCTTCGGACGGGTTGGGTACAGTGCTTAAGCCAGTCTTCGCAGAGCTTGATGAGTTGCGTGATTTCAGCGTCCGACAATGGCATTTGTTGCCGATACGGCGCGTCGGCAAGATGGACACCAATACCCTTGCTGAATGGCGAAGCTTTCAGCGGGCCATCCAGAAAACAAAGCCACGCGCTCCCAGTCAGGCTTGCCACGTCGCTACGCGGTGAAATACTTATCGAAACCCGCCGCAACAACATGGAAAGCTCACCCAATTTCTGCTTGTTATCCAACTCACGGTTGTTTTTAATAGCCACCAACAGGGTTTTCGCCGTTTTCACCGCCGTTTTGCGGGTCAAACCTTGATAAATCCAGTACAAAAAGACGATCAAAGCCAAAATGCCCACACCCAGCAACCACCAGCCCGGAGCGGGCGGCCACCAGCTTATGGTTTCAGGTACATGGATGCCCCTAAGGTCTAATTGCGTAGTCTGCATGATTCGTTTTGTTGGAAAGCTTTTTTCATCTTAAGCATTGCAGGGGATCTTCCGTCGTGCTGGATTGTATCAACACCAATCCCCGTTTCTTTGCCAGTTGCTCCAGGCGTTGTTGTCGGCCTGCAAAATGTTGATGATAGGCAAGCAAACGCGGCCCGTCGGCACTATCAATGATGACTTCGCGGTCTTGATCGATAAACCGGTAACGGCCTTTATGCGCGGGCAAATGCTTTTCCAGGGCGTCATAAACAAAAACCAGCACCACGTCACAATGCTCGGCCAGTTTTGCGAGATGGATTTCGGCTTGCGCGTTGATGCCGCGAAAATCGCTGATGACATACACCAAACTGCCGGGACGGGTGTGATGAGCCAGCCTGGCCAAGACATGTTCCAAGGAAAAGCTTTGCGCACTGGCGTTGCCATCCTTTTGCCCACCCTCACCTTTAACCAATAAATCCAAAAACCGCAACACGGCTTGCCTGCCGTTTTGCGGTTTTAACTCGCGGCAAAATTGCTCGGAAAATAATTGTCCGCCGATACGGTCGCCTTGGCCCTGTGCCGTCCAAGCCAGCAAACCCGCAAGCTTAGCCGCCAACACTGATTTGAAAACGCCTCGGGTGGCAAAGTGCATCGCGACACGGTTGTCAACGGAAATGAACACGGGCCTTTCGCGCTCTTCACGAAAAATTTTGGTATGCGCCGTACCCGTCCGCGCCGTCACCCGCCAGTCGATACTGCGAATATCATCACCCGCCTGATAAATCCGGGCTTCTTCGAACTCCATGCCGCGCCCCTTGAAACGCGATACATAACCGCCGCTTTGCCGTGCCCGGAACTGCGGATTATGCAGTTTGATACGCACCGCATAGCTCGCCAGGTCAATCAGGTTGGCTAAGGAAACAGAGACCCTGGAATCAGGGCTTACAGGAACTTTTCTGGACAACATCAAGGCACTGCGATTCTGGCAATCAGTTCTTTGATGAAATAGTCGGTCGTTATACCTTCGGCTTCCGCTTCATAAGACAAGATCAGACGATGGCGCAACACATCAAAAGCCATTTCCTGGATGTCTTCGGGGGCGACAAAATCGCGTTCCGACAACCATGCTTTGGCCCGTGCACAACGATCCAACGCGATACTGGCACGCGGGCTGGCACCGTATTGCAACCAACCCGCCAAATCATCGCCATACGCTTTTGGCTTACGCGTAGCCAGGATAATTTGCAATAAATACGCCTCCAAACTCTCCGCCATGTGGATGTCCAGCACGGCATTCCTGGCTTCAAACAAAGTGGCCTGGCTGATGGGCTGGAACGGTTTCGTCATTGATACGGTGGCTTGCCGCGCTTCGGCCCTGACCAAATGCAAGATGGTTTTTTCATGTTCGGCACTGGGATAATCAACCTTAATATGCAGCAAAAAACGGTCGAGTTGCGCTTCCGGCAACGGATAAGTGCCTTCTTGCTCAATGGGGTTTTGAGTCGCCATCACCATGAACAGGCCGGGCAAAGGATAAGTCGCCTGCCCCACGGTAATTTGCCGCTCCGCCATCGCTTCCAGCAAGGCCGCTTGAACCTTGGCCGGTGCGCGGTTAATTTCATCGGCAAGAATCAGGTTATGGAACAGCGGGCCTTTTTGGAATTCAAACGTGCCGAGCTGGGGGCGGTAAATTTCGGTGCCGGTCAAATCGGCGGGCAATAAGTCAGGTGTGAATTGCACACGATGAAAATCACCTTGTATGCCTTTGCTGAGGACATTGATCGCACGGGTTTTGGCAAGGCCAGGTGCACCTTCGACAAGAATATGCCCGTCCGCCAGCAGACCGATCAACATCCGCTCAACCAGCACGTCTTGACCGATCACTTGCCGGTTAATAAATTCTTTTAATTGGCTTAAAGCGGTTTGTGCATCGTTGTTTTGTTCAGACATGGGTATGGGGGTGGATTTAGAAAACTTAGTGATAGCTGACGTGATTGTTTAGGTTCTAATTTTTACACGATGCCTTTATCTGGGCATTTTCGCATTTTTCAAGGCTGTCACAAAATTTGACAGCCTTGAAATTGACCAAAACAGGTTTTCAATCCGTTCCGTAAGGTTTTTTGCTTAGGGAATGCGGAATAGACTTCAATCGGTCAAGTTTTCGGTTTTTGGAGCGCGGTCATCTTGACCGCAACTGGCGGGGCGGGATGCCCGCGCTACTCCCAATAAAAAACGAAAACTTGACCATGTAGAGTATACAGGCGATTTACAACTCCCGGGTCGCACTAAACTTAATATCCGGCCAACGTTCTTCGGTCAGTTGCAAATTGACGCGGCTGTTCGCCACATACACCAAGTAGCCACCGCCATCTTCGGCAAGGTTTTCAAAGACTTTTTTCTTGAACTCTTCCAATTTGGCGGGTTTGTCCGAACTGACCCAACGCACCGTCGAAATGGGGATGGCATCGTACACGCATTCAACATTGTACTCCGCTTTCAAACGGAACGCGGTGACATCAAACTGCAACACGCCCACTGCACCCAAAATCAAGTCGTTATTTTTCAAAGGCCGGAACAACTGCGTCGCCCCTTCTTCAGTCAATTGCACCAGGCCTTTTTGCAGGGCTTTGGCACGCAACGGGTCTTTGAGCACGACACGGCGGAACAGTTCCGGCGCGAAATACGGAATGCCGCCATATTTTAAGGTTTCGCCTTGGGTAAAAGTATCACCAACTTGGATAGTGCCGTGGTTATGCAGGCCAATAATATCGCCGGGATACGCCTCTTCCACCGCCTTGCGCGAATCGGCCTGGAAAGTCAGCGCGTTGGAAACCTGCACCGCTTTACCCAAACGGACATGGTGGATTTTCATACCCTTGTCGAATTTGCCGGAACAAACGCGCAAAAACGCGATGCGGTCACGGTGTGCCGGATCCATATTGGCCTGGACTTTAAACACGAAGCCCGTGAATTTGTCCTCTTCCGGCAGCACTGTGCGTTGCTCGGCTTCACGCGGCCTCGGTGACGGCGCATATTCGGCAAACGCATCGAGCAATTCCAGTATCCCGAAATTGTTGATCGCCGAGCCGAAAAACACCGGACTCAGTTTTCCAGACAAATACGCATCCAAATCAAACTCATGGCTCGCGCCTTTGACCAAATTAATTTCGTCACGCAATTCTGCGGCCTGATCGTCTAGCAATTCGTCCAATTTAGGGTTATGCAGGCCTTTAATGACTTCCGCTTCGGCAATTTTGCCGCCATGCTGGGCACTGAACAGATGGATTTCATCCTTATATAAATGATAAACACCTTTGAAGCGTTTGCCCATGCCGATAGGCCAGGTGATCGGTGCACATTGGATTTTCAGGACATTTTCGACTTCGTCCAGCAATTCTATCGGTTCGCGGCCTTCACGGTCGAGCTTGTTGATGAAAGTTAAAATCGGCGTGGTACGTAGACGGCAGACTTCCATCAAATTGATGGTGCGTTCTTCAACGCCTTTCGCCACGTCGATGACCATCAACGCGGAATCCACGGCAGTCAAAGTCCGGTAAGTATCTTCGGAAAAATCCTCGTGGCCCGGCGTGTCGAGCAAATTGATGATGGCATCTTTATGTTCAAACTGCATGACCGATGTGGTCACGGAAATGCCTCGCTCCTTTTCCATTTCCATCCAATCCGACGTGGCATGGCGTGCCGCTTTGCGCCCCTTTACCGAACCTGCCAACTGAATCGCGCCACCAAACAACAACAGTTTTTCAGTAATCGTGGTTTTGCCCGCGTCAGGGTGGGAAATAATCGCGAAGGTGCGACGCCGTTTAAGTTCTGAAAGATTTTCTGACATGCCGTGATTGACTGCTTTACCCAAAATTGACGGATTATAACTGATTCACACCAGAGTGTGCGGTGAAAATGGCCGGCAAAACAAAAACCGAAGTTAGGGTTTCCAGAAAATATCCAGTGCTTACTTAAAACAAAGCAATGAGCTATGACAAACTTCATTTAGCTATAGTTTATAAAGTGAACAATTTCACAGTAATTTCACACAACAAGATTATCCTGAGAAGATTCGCTAGCAATCTGCACAGACTTGCAGCGGATACATTGGCGGCAGAAACATGGCACTTTGTTGGTTTGGCTGCCACCGATCATTTGTTTAACTTACACTAGAAGGTCACACTATGCAGTTAAAAAAAATTTCCCTTGCCGTTGCCTTATCTTTTGCATTCTCAGGTGCGGCTATTGCGGCTAAAACCGTTAATGTCAAAATCGTCGCGATCAACGACTTCCATGGCCAATTAGAATCCCCAGGCTTGTTCCGCAACTTACCAACAGATGCCACTGCCACCGTACCCGTTGGCGGTATCGACTGGTTAGCCGGTTATTTTGCCGACATTAAAAGCAAAAACCCTAATACAACCATCGTCTCTGCTGGCGACCTTATCGGTGCGACCCCTTTAATTTCCGCCTTGTTCCACGATGAAGGCACTATCGAAACAATGAACCGCGCCGGCCTAGAAATTAATGCGGTCGGCAACCATGAGTTCGACGAAGGCAAAAATGAACTGTTGCGTATGCAAAACGGCGGCTGCCATCCAAGCGATGTCAATAGTTGCCAAGGTGCGGCGGTTGGCACACCCGTACCTTTTGAAGGGGCGAAATTCCAGTTTTTAGCGGCGAACGTAATCGATAGAAAATCAGGCACAACCTTATTCCCAGCTTATACCATCAAACAATATGAAGGCGTTAAAGTTGGCTTCATCGGTTTGACTTTAAAAGAAACCCCTACCATCGTGACCCCTAGCGGCGTAGCGGGCTTGAGCTTTAAAGACGAAGTACGCATCATCAACAGGCTGGTCCCCCAATTACATGCCCAAGGCGTCAAAGCGATTGTGGTCCTGATCCATCAAGGAGGCACAATCCCTGTTTCACAATCGGTTGCCACGATCAATTCTTGCGACGGCAACCTTGACGGTTCGTCCATCAAAAAAATTGTCAACGGCCTTTCTGACCGCGTCAACCTGGTCATTTCCGGCCACACCCACCAAGCTTACAACTGCATGATCGCCACGCAAAATGGCACCCACTTGATCCCGGTGACCAGTGCCAATAGCCAAAGCCGCGTCTTGACCGAAGTGGACATGACCCTGAGCGCAGTCACAGGTAAAGTCGCAAACGTCACTGCCACCAACGTTGCCGTGGACAGAAACAACGCAACTATCACCCCTGATGCCGGCATTAAACAAATTGTCGATAACTACAAAACCCTGGTGACACCGATTGCTAACCGCGTAATAGGTAGCATTACCGAAACTTTGTCAAAAACCGCAAATCCTGCCGGTGAATCAACCATGGGCGATGTCATTGCCGATTCACAACTGCTGGCAACTGCGCCCGCCAAATTAGGCGCGGCAAAAATCGCCTTCATGAATCCAGGTGGTATCCGCGCCGATATGACTTTTGCCTCCAGCCCTGCTGGCGAAGGTGACGGCAACGTGACTTACAGCGAAGCATTTACCGTGCAACCTTTCGGTAACAGCTTAGTCACCATGACCTTGACTGGCACACAAATTGAAGAAGTATTGGAACAACAATTTGTCGGCTGTCCAAATGGCCAAACCTTCAACCGCATACTGTCAACATCTGCAGGCTTTAACTACTCATGGAGCGGTACCGGCCCGGCTTGCGATAAAATCGACCCTGCCAGCATCACGCTTAACGGCGTGGTTGTTGATCCAACAGCCAGCTACCGTGTGACCGTGAACAACTTCCTAGCCACAGGCGGCGATAAATTCTTCGCCCTTGTCAAAGGCACCAACCCATTAGGTGGCGCACAAGACATTGATGCCTTGGAAGCTTACTTCAAAGCACAGACCGGCCCGGTATCCCCTGGTGCTTTAGACCGTATCCAATTGTTGCCATAAGCAACATCCTGCCCGCTTGACATTAGGCGTACAAGATCCTTTTGTACGCCTTTTTTCTTATCAAATAACTGTCAGATTCGTTGACAACATTTAATGGGCAAGTAACCAGTGCACGAAAATCATCAAAACAAAAAAGCCGCTTTTATAAAGCGGCTTTTTTATTGAGGCAAGTCGCCAACCTAATGCAGCGAATAGTTTGTAGGCTATGATGAAGCGATAGCGTAATCCCGGCAATGAGGACACAAAATGCTGGGATTCCTTACGTCATCCCAGCCTACGCATTCCCATTTATGCCTCAGAGAATACGCCAGAACGTGGGAACTATACGAAATCTTGAAAACAAAAAAGCCGCTCAGTGAGCGGCTTTTTGTTACAGCAAGTGAAACCGGAAAATCAATTAAGCCGCTTTTCTTTTACGCAAAAAAGACAAACCAGCCAAACCAAGACCCATCAGCACTAAACTGGAAGGCTCTGGCAAGTTGATATCTTGATTGGTTTCAACCATATCCAATGTCAAATCAGATGCACTACCGGCGTCAATAATCATCTCGATTTTATTCACTTGAGTAAAATCAACAGCTGCGAAGTTAGCAAATGAAGAGAACAAAAAGCTTTGTGTACCTACGCCCAAGCCAGTTAATGCCAGAGTTGCTGTCTCGCCACCCGCACTAGTTTTTTCTCTTACCTTAAAAGTAATTGTCACATTACCTTGGTCAATCGAAGTAATCGCCAACAACAAAGCTGTAGATGCACCACCGTCAGTTAAATCTACACCGCCAAACAAACCAGTGTTGTTACCATTCCACAGCACGGAAGTTTGTGAAATCACATCAGCGGCATTACTGACTGACAGAGCGCCAAAAGTTGGCGTTGTATTTGTATTAATAACGACATTGCCGTTAGTGCTGACAATATCAAGCTGACGATAACCTTGGATGGCTTCAGGGGCAATTGTCTGTCCACTTGTTGCAGGGACGGTACCCGACACAGACATTGGCGTTGTGTCAAAAGTATCAATAACTAACGCCTGGGCCTGATTGCTTAAGCCCAGGACGGCGGCTAACAAAAGGCCGCTTGATAATGTTTTAAATTTGTTCATTTTTTTATCCTCATTTTAAGAAATAGACGTTTTATTATGGAAAGGAATTATCCCAAATAAAATAAGCAAACTACATGCCAAAAAAACAACTTATTGTTATTAGAGATTTTTTTACATCATGTATTTAAAGCCCACCACCAGTGTGTAAACAAAATTGACACTTCATCAGCGGACTTTAAACAACATTCGTAACCTATCTTAGGTTTATACGGAATTCTATGCGGACTTTCTGGCAGAATACGATTATGTGCAGGCCGCCCCCATCAATCATAAGTATCTACACGCTTTCGTAACCTATCTTAGGTTTATACGGAATTCTATGCGGACTTTCTGGCAGAATACGATTATGTGCAGGCCGCCCCCATCAATCATAAGTATCTACACGCTTATGCCATAGATGAGGGTTTGAATTCATGATGATTCCAGAAAACCTAATGCGTTAATAATGCATTATTGAAGCCAATCTATCCCTTGCCACGAGTCCTGGCCCTGGCTTTGGGGGATTTATCTTTGGGTGTTTCCAACGATTCAAAGCGTTTTTCGATAAACTGGATGATCAAGTCGGCGATGTCTTTTTCACTGGCGGCTTCTATGCCTTTAAGACCGGGTGAAGAATTGACTTCCATGATGACGGGGCCGTGGTTTGAGCGCAGCATATCGACGCCACAGACATTCAAGCCCATAATTCTGGCGGCGCGTATCGCAGTGGAGCGTTCTTCGGGGGTTAGGCGCACCAGTGAAGCGGAACCACCACGGTGCAAATTGGAGCGGAATTCGCCTTCGGCACCTTGGCGTTTCATCGCGGCGACCACTTTGTCACCCACCACAAAACAGCGCAAGTCACTGCCGCCCGCCTCTTTGATAAATTCCTGCACCATGATATTGGCTTTCAAACCCATAAACGCCTGGATCACGCTTTCTGCGGCGTTATGGGTTTCCGCCAGCACCACCCCTATGCCTTGGGTGCCTTCGAGCAATTTGATGACCAGCGGCGCACCGCCCACCTGGTCTATCAAATCAGCAATATCATCAGGATTGTTGGCAAAACCGGTGACAGGCAAGCCTATGCCTTTTCTGGCGAGCAGTTGGGTGGAGCGCAGTTTGTCGCGGGAGCGGGAAATGGCGACCGATTCGTTCAAGGGCATGACATTCATCATTTCAAATTGCCGCAACACCGCCGTACCGTAAAAAGTGACCGACGCGCCGATCCGAGGTATGACGGCATCAAAGTCGGTCAAGTCTTCGCCCCGATAATGGATGGAGGGGTTGTGCGAGGTGATATTCATATAACAACGCAAAACGTCCAACACCCTGACCTGATGTCCGCGTGCTTCGGCAGCTTCAACCAATCGAGTCGTTGAATACAGTTTAGGGTTACGCGATAAAATGGCAATTCTCATAACGTCTCAAGTGGGAGGGTAAAATGGCGCGTATTTTGTCATGAATCAGGGTAACAAGCATTAGAAATAACGCCTAGCATCTTGGTTTATGGATACCTGAAAAATCAAGTAATGACGAAACCATATTAAAACCCAACATCCGTTAAAATAACATTTCACGATCCACTTTTTTACAGGATAGGCGATGGATATTTCCACCCTCACCCAGTCCGATATTGCGACACCCGCTTTTGTATTGGATGAAGCCCAGCTCCTCGCCAACTTACAATCTCTGGCTGCATTGCGCCAACAGAGCGCTTGCAAGGTTTTGTATTCGATCAAATCCTTACCATTTACCCAGGTACTGAAGTTGGCGAAACCTTTTATTGATGGTTTTTCGGTCAGCTCCTTGTTCGAAGCCAAACTCGCTGATGAAGTTTTATCAAAGGCGGGCAGCCTGCATTTGACCACACCCGGCATCAGACCTAACGAATTGGCGGAATTAGCGGAGTTATGTACGCATATCAGTTTTAATTCACTGTCACAGCACCAACGTTTTGCTTCAGGCATCGCAGCACAAACTTCTGTGGGCTTGCGCGTCAATCCCAAGCTGTCTTTCGTGGAAGACGCACGTTACAACCCTTGCCGCCCGCATTCAAAACTCGGTGTCGATATTGACCGCTTGTGGCAGTCTTCCGGCATCGACCCTATCCAAGGTTTGCACATCCATACCCAATTTTCCGGTACGGATTACACGCCGCTGTTAAAAACGCTGGAAAAACTGACGCGGTATTTGCGCGATAAACTAGGCAAACTGCGCTGGCTGAACCTAGGTGGCGGTTATTTGTACTGCCAGATCAAAGATCAACAGCCTTTTATCGAACAGGTGCAAACCTTGAAAAACACGTTTGGTTTGGAGGTTTATATCGAGCCGGGCAAATCGGTGCTGGAAAACACGGCACACTTGGTGGCGACGGTGATTGACCTGTTTGACAGCGACGGCAAGACCATCGCGATACTCGACACCTCGGTCAACCATCAACCCGAAGTGTTTGAATACCAGTTCCAACCCGAAATTGTCGGTCAAGATGCCAATGGCCGTTATAAAGCCATACTGGCAGGTTCAACTTGTCTGGCCGGGGATTTATTTGGCGAATACCGATTTAACCACGCTTTGCAATTGGGCGATAAAATCGTTTTTAAAAATATCGGCGCCTACAGCCTCGTCAAAGCCAGCCGTTTTAATGGTTACAATTTACCGGATATTTATAAGCAGGGAGACAATGGCTTGGAAAAAATCAAGCATTACACGTATCAGGATTACCGCCAGCAATGGGTGGAGGATTAAATTCTACGGCGTAACGGCCTGTCAGGTTTTAGAAACCTGACAGGTCTAAACCAATTAATTGCGTATCAGGCTGAGTTTTAAGTGTTTGCTTGTTATAATGCAAAGCTTTATATCCGTATCCATTCTGTTCGAGAGATTTCATGATTCAAGGTAGTATCGTCGCATTAGTCACACCCATGGACGACAGTGGTGCTGTGGACTTCAAACAGCTTGAGGCTTTGGTGCAATTCCATATCGCACAGGGCACCGATGCCCTGGTCGCCGTCGGTACCACAGGCGAATCCGCGACGCTGGATGAACAGGAACACTGCGCGGTCATCAAGGCCGTGGTTGACTATGCTGGCGGCAAGATTCCAATCATCGCAGGCACGGGGGCCAATTCCACAGCGGAAGCCATCAACCTGACCCGCCGCGCAAAAGAAGCGGGCGCAGACGCTTGCCTGATCGTCACCCCGTATTACAACAAACCGACCCAAGAAGGTTTGTACCTGCACCACAAGGCCATTAACGATGCCGTGGACATCCCGCAAATTTTATACAATGTGCCAGGACGCACGGCTTGCGATATGTTGCCGGAAACAGTGGGCCGTATCGGCCAACTAAAAAATATTGTCGGCGTCAAAGAAGCCACCGGCGATTTATCCCGCTACCAAAAAATCCGCGATTTGACCGGGCCGGACTTTGCCATTTATAGCGGTGACGACGCCAGCAGCCGCGAGTTTTGCCTGTTCGGCGGCAATGGTTCGATTACCGTGACTGGCAATGTCGCACCTAAATTAATCCATGACATGTTAATGGCGGCAATCGCCGGTGATGCCGGCACCGCCTTGGCGATTGACACGAAATTGATGGCCCTGCACAAAAACCTGTTTATCCAATCCAACCCCATCCCGGTAAAATGGGCGGTCGCCGAAATGGGACTGATCGGCAAAGGCATACGCTTGCCGTTGACGTGGCTTTCTGAAGAATATTTTGACGCAGTCCGTGCTGCGATGCGTCTTGCCGAAGCGATTTGATGACAAAGTGATTTGATGATGAAAGCGAAAATTTTACTGATTATTACCGGTATGCTTGCGTTGAATTTGTTGACGGCTTGTGGCACTATCAAAAGCCTGTTTCCCGATAAGGAAAAAGATTACCAATACACCACGGAGATTCCGGCCCTGGTGTTGCCGGCAGATTTGGCAAAAGGCCGCGACCTAAAACCCATCGCCCGTACAGAACCAGCCCTAGCCAACAAGCCGGAAACCAACGCAATCCCCGCTTCTGCCGTTGAAAAAACACCCGAAGCGTTAGCACCCGCCACGGTATTGCCTAACGAAGCACCTGAGATAGCCTCGCCTGCACTATCCGAAACTCCGGCTTCGGAAACGAAAGCTAACACAACACCTATCAAGCACGAACCCATTCCGGTGACATTGCAAAAATCAGCCGAGGGCGTGGACATTTTGCGCCTGGCGGCACCGTTTGAAACGTCTTGGCGGGCGATAGACAAAGCCTTAAGCCGCAAATCCATAGAAGTGACGAACCGCAACAAGGCTGAAAAAACTTTCGCGCTACATTTCGACCCCGATGAAAAAGCCTTGGAAGATCAATCACTTTGGCATGAAGCCTTATTCATCTTCAGCGGCTTGCAAAATAACGAACAAGAATTTACCGTGAAATTGACCGACCAAGGCCAACAAACCGATGTCACTGTTTTGGATAAAGAACAAAAACCTGCCACCGATGCCAGTGCTGCGCGTTTGCTGAATTTATTGCAGGATACGATTAAATCGGATTTTGCCAAGTGATAAAAGCTTTAGCCACGAAAAGCACAAAAAACACGAAAGTTGGTTGTGGTTAAATAACTGATGTACGCAGTGACGTAGTTTGTATCCCATTTGCCGCGTCGAGCCCGCCATTAGCATCAACCCGACTTCCCCCAAATCCCAAACTTCCCCACCGTATGTTAAAAATCCCTGGAACCGCTGCCCTGTCGGGCTTTCGTATCAAACAACTGCTGGCAAAACTGCAAGCCCTGGAACCCGCTATCGGTAACTTGTCCGCCCGTTTTGTCCACTTTGTCGATGTTGATGGCGATTTGAACGAAGCCGAGCAGTCAATCCTGCATTCTTTGCTGGCTTATGGTGCGGAACCCGCCGTTGCTGACTGTCACGGCGAACACCTGTTGGTCATCCCGCGTTCCGGCACACAATCGCCGTGGTCAAGCAAAGCCACGGAAATCGCCCAGCGTTGCGGTTTGTCTGCGGTCAATCGTATCGAACGCGGCATTGAATATACCGTCACCAGCACCGCCGCATTGCCGGACACCCTCGCCGCCTTACTTCATGACCGCATGACCCAAAGCGTAATCTACGGTGACACCACACCAGATTTATTCAGTCACCACGCGCCCAAACCCTTACAAACTGTCGCAGTCATCGAACAAGGCCGCAACGCGCTGGAACAGGCCAACTCGGATTTAGGGCTGGCCTTGTCCGCTGACGAAATTGATTACTTGACCGTCAGCTTCCAAGATCTGGGGCGCAACCCTACCGACGTTGAACTGATGATGTTCGCGCAAGCCAATTCCGAGCATTGCCGCCACAAAATCTTCAACGCCGACTGGACGATAGATGGCGTTGGGCACACACACACCTTGTTCAGCATGATCCGCAACACCAAGGATAAATCTCCCGAAGGCATTTTGTCGGCGTACAGCGACAATGCCGCCGTAGTCACAGGCTCAAACACCCATGTGTTCCTGCGCGACCCGCACACTGGCGCGTACCGCTACACGGAAGAGGCGGCGCATTTGTTGATGAAAGTCGAAACCCACAACCACCCCACCGCCATTTCGCCATTCCCTGGCGCGGCGACGGGTTCAGGCGGGGAAATCCGCGATGAAGGCGCGACCGGACGCGGTTCGGCCACCAAAGCTGGTCTGACCGGATTTTCGGTGTCGCATCTCAAAATCCCCGGTTTTGCCCAGCCTTGGGAAACCGACAACGGCAAACCCGAACGCATCGCTTCCGCCTTGGATATTATGATCGAAGGCCCTTTAGGCGGTGCTGCGTTTAACAATGAATTCGGACGGCCTAATATCGCAGGTTATTTCCGTAGCTTTGAGCAGCCTTTTGCGGATACTGACAAGCAATTCCGTGGCTACCACAAACCCATCATGATTGCTGGCGGCATGGGCAATATCCGCCCGATGCTGATTGATAAACACCCGATTCCGGCGGGTTCCTTGATTATTATTCTAGGCGGCCCGGCCATGTTGATAGGTTTGGGCGGTGGTGCGGCTTCGTCGCAAGCGTCCGGCAGCAGTTCGGAAGCCTTGGATTTTGCTTCCGTGCAACGCGAAAACCCCGAAATGGAACGCCGCTGCCAAGAAGTCATCAACCATTGCAACGCCTTGGGCGAAAACACACCGATCATTTCCATCCACGACATCGGCGCGGGCGGCTTGTCCAACGCCGTGCCGGAAATCATCCACGATTGCGGGCGTGGCGGACGATTTGAATTGCGCAACGTCCACAACGCCGATTTGGGCATGTCACCGATGCAAATCTGGTGCAATGAAGCCCAAGAACGCTATGTGGTCGCCATCAAACCGGAGTCTTTGGAATTATTCAGCGCATTTTGCGAACGTGAGCATTGCTTATTTGCGGTTATTGGTGAAGCGACTGAAGACGAACATTTAACCTTAAATGACAGCATGTTGGGCGACAAGCCCGTCGATATTCCGATGTCGGTCTTATTCGGCAAACCGCCGAAAATGCACCGCCATGCCGAACATGTCAAACCTGTTTTGCCTGATTTCGACACTAACGGCATAGACTTAGCCGAAGCGGTGAAACGGGTCTTGTCCTTCCCCGCCGTGGCCGACAAAAGCTTTTTGATCCACATCGGCGACCGCTCGGTGACGGGTTTGGTGGCGCGTGACCAAATGGTCGGCCCCTGGCAAATCCCCGTCGCCGATGTCGCCGTCACCGCCTCCGGTTTTTATGGCGTGACAGGCGAAGCGATGGCGATGGGCGAACGCACACCGATTGCAGTCATCAACGCGCCCGCCTCAGGCCGGATGGCAATTGGTGAAGCTCTGACCAATTTGGCGGCGGCGCGGATTGATAAGCTCAGCAACATCAAATTATCCGCCAACTGGATGGCGGCGGCAGGTTTTCCCGGCGAAGACGCCGCGTTGTACGACACCGTAAAAACCGTCGGCATGGACTTATGCCCCGCCCTAGGCATTGCGATTCCGGTCGGCAAAGATTCCTTGTCGATGAAAACCGTCTGGCAAGACGGGGCGGACACGAAAACCATGACTTCGCCCGTGTCGCTGATCATCACCGCCTTCGCACCCGTGCTGGACATCAGCAAAACCCTGACCCCGCAATTGCGCCCGCTGATCGGCAGCGTCTTGTTATTGGTAGATTTGGGGGCAGGCAAAAACCGCTTGGGCGCTTCGGTGTTGGCGCAGGTTTACGGGCAATTGGGCAATGATTGCCCCGATCTTGACCACCCCGATTTATTGAAAGGCTTTTTCGAGGCCATCCAAACTTTAAGCCAAAACAACAATATCCAGGCCTACCATGACCGCTCCGACGGCGGTTTGTTGGCAACCGTAGCGGAAATGCTGTTTGCCGGACGCCAAGGCGTGGCTTTGAATTTGGATGTGTTGGGCGATGATCCGCTAGCCGCTTTGTTTAACGAAGAATTGGGTGCGGTGCTGCAAGTCCGCACCGAACAATGCCACCATGTCATGAAAGTCTTGACTGATGCGGGCTTGGTTGATTGTGTCTTTAAAATTGGCGAAGTGGTCAGCGGACAGCAATTGACCATCAATCATTTGGAAAAAGTCATTTACAGTGCGACACGCGCCGAATTGCAAACCGTGTGGTCGGAAACCAGCTACCGGATGCAAGCCCTGCGCGATAATCCCGACTGTGCCTTGCAGGAATTCCAGCTTATCGCCGATGACAACGATCCCGGCTTACATGCGGCCTTAAGTTTTCCTATCAACGAAGACATCAGCGCACCGTTCCTAAACCTCAGCCGCCCGAAAATCGCCATCCTGCGCGAGCAAGGCGTGAACGGGCATGTGGAAATGGCGGCGGCGTTTGACCGTGCCGGGTTCGCCAGCATCGACGTGCATTTGAGCGACATCATCCACGGGCGCGTCAGTTTGGCGGAGTTTGTCGGCCTGGCGGCTTGCGGTGGTTTCTCTTACGGCGACGTGTTAGGCGCAGGTGGCGGCTGGGCAAAATCCATCCTGTTCAATGCCCGTGCGCGTGACGAATTCAGCGCGTTTTTCAACCGCACCGACACTTTCGGTTTAGGCGTGTGCAACGGTTGCCAAATGCTCTCGAATTTGCAAGACATTATCCCAGGGGCGAAGTTATGGCCCCGGTTCGTCCGCAACACCTCCGAGCAGTTTGAAGCGCGGGTGGCGATGGTCGAAGTGCAAGCTTCACCGTCGATTTTGTTCACGGATATGGTCGGCACACGCATCCCTGTAGTTGTCGCGCATGGCGAAGGCCGCGCCATTTTTGCTTTTAATTCAAAGGCTACAGGCGATCCGCAAATAGCAATCGACGCAGGGGCTGTGGCCTTGTCATATATCGACAATTACGGCAATAAAACCACCGCCTTCCCCGCCAATCCCAACGGCTCGCCGTTCGGCATCACGGGCCTGACCAACAGCGACGGGCGTTTCACCATCATGATGCCACATCCTGAACGCTGTTTTAGAACCTTGCAAAACTCCTGGCATCCTGACGGCTGGCAAGAGCACGGTGCGTGGATGCGCTTGTTCAAAAATGCACGAGTTTGGGTTGATTAAAGCTAAAACCGCAGATGCGATGACATATACAGGCTATCGTAAATCTTTTATACTCACAACCGTATGTATATCAAATTGAGAGCTTTTTTATTATCGGATGACCCATGGATTCACTGAATTACCAAAAAATTTTCAGGGGGCTATTAGCAATCGGTATTCTAATCATCATCTTATTGCCGCATCTGGTGTTTGAGTTGCTGACCGAGCTGTTTCATTTATTATTTGAGTGGCTTTATGAACTCGGTGACATTCTATTTGAATGGGTGGAAATTACGCTTGACACCGTCATCGAGATGATTTTTGAAACGGATTTGCATGACACCCAGATCATTGTTTTCTACATCCTCATGTCCATATTGGGTTTCGGTATCTATCGGCTGTGTTTATTGATACCTGGCGTCTATCGACGCATCCACAATAAACTCCTGGCTTTCTATCTTTACCATAAAACCGGTCTCACCGTTTATTGGCACGGACTCTCTTTGCTCAACAAAATTAAATTGATTGCAATGGTTCTTAGCATTAGCTACCTATATATTTTCTTTTCTTTTTAACCTGCCTACACAAGCATCCGCTCCCGATGCAGAAAAAATAACTTTAAATTCAATACAATAAGACAACATAAATTGTTTTTATGGTATTTTTCACATTTTCTGCATGTTAATATTTCACAGCATATCCGCCGCTTTGGTGCTATTGTTTACCTGCGGTTGAAATTGATGTATCCGCACGAATAAATCACTCTCCACACTCAAAGCAGGTTGATGAATGTCGGTTTTCGGCCCGCATTCTCACCAAACTTATTTAATCACTGCGAGGAATTATGTTATGAAACTAAAATCACTTTCCCTGTTGCCAGTTGCAGGATTCTTATGCACCGCGATCAGTTTTGCGGTTGCCACAGATGCCGTAGCGGGTGAGCCTGTTGTCCAACAAAACGGTGCTGCCACTACCATTACTGTTCCTGCCCAAGGCCCTCAAAGCTCAAACATTGATTTTGCCAACGCAATCCCAATGCCGCTTCCTAAAAACACCCTAGGCCCAGTTGCCCCTACAGCAGATGCAGCACCTACATTCCCTGGTGTCCCTGGATTTGTACCCGGCGGAACTGGAGATGGCAAACAAACACCAACAACGGTACCTGTATCCAATTTCATTGAAGATGAAACAGGAGTCAGTCCTCAAGAGTTTGGTTCATTCAACCATCCCTACACTACCTCAGAAGTCAACGTATTTGGTAACCAAACCTCTAAGTTTTACCCTTACAGAGCGACAGGCAAGCTTTATTTCAATATTAACGGTGGCACTTATGTCTGTTCCGCCTCGTTAATCGCTCCAGGCATACTGGTCACCGCGGCCCATTGTGTGGCCGGTTTCGGTACCAACAGCTTTTATACCGGCTGGACGTTCGTGCCTGCTAAGAACGGCGCAGCAGCTCCTTACGGTACTTGGGGTTGGTCATCCGCTACGGTTATGACTTCTTATATCAAGGGCACTGATTCTTGCGCCCAATCCGGCGTTATTTGCCAAAATGATGTTGCGTTGATCAGGCTCGCACCGCAATATAGTAGAAGAGGTGTTGCGTACTACGCGGGCAATAAAACTGGCTGGTATGGTTTTGGCTATAATGGCTACAGCTATACTTCTTTTGCCGGCCTGACCGCCGCGCAAATTTCGCAATTAGGTTATCCGCAAGCAATCGATAGCGGTAACTTTATGCAAAGAACCGACTCCTTGGGTTATGTCAATGGCAGCCTTTCCAACAACACCGTGATTGGCTCACTGCAAACTGGCGGTTCCAGCGGCGGCCCTTGGTTGGTCAACTTAGGCATGACACCATCGCTTAGCGGTACAAACTTCGGTTCAGCGGCTGTCCATAATATTGTTGTCGGTGTCACCAGTTGGGGCTACATCAGCGATTTACCAAAAGAACAAGGCGCCAGCCCTTTCACTAGCGGTAACATATTGTTTTTGTATAACCTCTACTGCTCAGTGGCGACAAATCCAGGTTGTTAATTAATTAAGGGCTTGGTTATTGATAACTTCCCAAAATTTAGATCTGGCAGGTTTCCAACACCCGCCAGGAAAACATCAAGGGAAGTTGTTTTTTAGCAAAACCTTTAGCAAAATCTTGAGATGTTTAGCTATCTGCCGGGTTTTTAAAATCCGGCAGATAGCACTTCAAGTAACTGAAATCCTAGATTATCCGCAGCCACACCCTGCACGTCCCCGCCGCTACCCAACTGGCTAGAAACATCCTTGCAAGGCTTTGGAAACCATTCCAATACCGTCTAAAAAAACTCCGGTTCGGCTATTACTTGCCTTTCCTGTTAAAATAGCCCATATTTTAACCACGCCAGCACCCAACGCCCCAAGCAAGCTTTTCTACCGTGATAACAACACCCGTCCAGAACATATCGGATTCACTCTCATGAGTACATTACTTAAACTTTTTCAAGATTCCTCTTCTTTGTATGGCAGCAATGCCAATTTTATTGAAGATATGTACGAACGCTTTCTGGAAGATCCTGATTCCATTGAGCCGAGTTGGCAACGGCATTTCAAGACCCTGCATCGCAACACCGATTTTGAAACACCGCACAGCCCCATTGTCGAACGTTTCGCCCAACTGGCGGTTAAATCCCCCAATCGACTGGCACAAATCCAGGGTTTTACCGAAGAAAGTGTCAAAAAACAATCGGCAGTCGCCAGGCTCATCAATCATTACCGCGTCCGTGGACATCAGATTGCCAACAATAATCCGCTAGGCAAAACAGCACCACCCCCATTGGATATGGACTTATCCTATTACGGGCTTTCAGAACCGGATATGGACACCTTGTTCGACACGGGTTCTTTATACGGAGTGGATCGTCTGCCGCTACGGGATATTATCGCCAACTTAAAAGCAATTTACTGTGGCAGTATCGGCTCAGAATATATGCACATAGACGATACGCATATCAGACGCTGGTTGATCAACCGTTTGGAAAGCACCAAATCCCAGCTCATCCTGGATGCCGAAAAAAAACGCTGGACGCTAAAATTATTGACGGCGGCGGAAGGCATAGAAAGCCATTTGCAAAACAAATTCGTCGGCCAGAAACGGTTTTCACTGGAAGGCGGCGAATCGCTGATTCCGATCCTGGATGAATTGATCCAGCGCTCCGGCGAAAAAGGCGTGAAAGAAATCGTCATAGGCATGGCGCATCGTGGCCGCCTAAATGTGCTAGTGAATATCCTAGGCAAAAGCCCCGCCAGTTTATTTGAAGAATTTGCCGGCAACTACACCTTAACACCCGGCATGCGTTCCGGTGACGTGAAATATCACATGGGCTTTTCATCCAATATCGAGACTCCAGGCGGAGCCGTGCATCTGGCTTTGGCTTTCAACCCCTCGCATCTGGAAATCATTAATCCTGTTGTTGAAGGTTCGGTGAAAGCCCGCCAAGACCGTGCCGGCAAAGAAGGCCAAGGCACGGTGATTCCGGTGCTGATCCACGGCGACGCGGCGTTTGCGGGCCAAGGTATCGTCATGGAAACCTTGAATATGTCGCAAACCCGTGCCTTTTCAACAGGCGGTACTATCCACATCGTCATCAACAACCAAATCGGTTTTACCACCAGCAACCCGCAAGACGCCCGTTCGACACCTTATTGCACCGATGTGGCCCGGATGATCCAGGCCCCGGTATTCCATGTCAACGGCGACGATCCCGAGGCGGTGCTGTTCGTCACCCAACTGGCGGTCGATTTCCGTATGTCCTTTAATAAGGACGTCGTCATTGACTTGATTTGTTACCGCCGTTTAGGACACAACGAAGCGGACGAACCGGCGGCAACGCAACCGTTGATGTACAAAAAAATCCGCAAACACAAAACCACCCGCAAGCTTTATGCGGAAAAGCTCATCGGCGAAGGCGTACTCAGCAATGTTGAAGTCCAGGAGATAGCGCAAAATTACCAAAACCTGCTGGAAGCGGGTGAAATTGTTTCCAGGCCGGTATTGGACACCAGCAGTTACTCATACGCAACACAATGGAACCAGTTTCTTAATAAACAATGGGATATGCCCTGCCAGACGGCGGTGTCTCTGGATAGGCTACGTTTTTGTAACGATAGGATGCAGCGTTTGCCGGCGGGTTTTGAACTGCACCCGCGCGTCGCAAAAGTCATGGAGAACCGCCGCAAAATGGCGGCGGGCGCAATGCCTTTGGACTGGGGATTTGCCGAAAATATGGCTTATGCGACGCTATTGATGGAAAAACACAATATTCGCTTGATCGGACAAGATGTCGGACGCGGTACGTTTGTGCATCGCCATGCCGTGCTGCATAACCAAATAAATTATAAAACCCATACGCCGCTCAAGCATTTGGATAAAGACCAAGGACGTGCACAAATTTTTGACTCGCTGTTGTCCGAAGCCGGTGTCTTAGGTTTTGAATACGGCTACAGCACCACTACACCGAATACCTTGGTCATCTGGGAAGCGCAATTTGGTGACTTTGCCAACGGCGCGCAAGTGCTGGTCGACCAGTTCATCAGCTCAGGCGAAACCAAATGGGGACGTTTATGCGGGCTGGTGATGCTGTTGCCGCACGGTTTTGAAGGCCAAGGCCCTGAACATTCCTCGGCGCGGCTGGAACGTTACCTGCAACTGTGCGCCGAACACAATATGCAAGTATGTTATCCGACCACACCCGCACAAATTTTCCATTTATTACGGCGGCAATTGTTGCGTCCTTATCGCAAGCCATTGATAGTCATGAGCCCTAAAAGCCTATTGCGCCATAAACTGGCAGTGTCCACGCTGGAAGATTTGACCAAGGGGCAATTCCAACCGATTATTGGCGAGCAGGAAGCTGTTGCCCCTAAAAAAATCACCCGTTTAGTTTTGTGTGCGGGTAAAGTTTATTACGATTTGCTGGAAACGCGCCGCGAAACGGATCTTAAACATGTCGCAATTGCGCGTATCGAACAACTTTATCCTTTCCCGCTGGACGCATTCAAGGCCGAAATCGCCCGATACCCGCATTTGCAGGAATTTGTCTGGTGCCAGGAAGAACCTAAAAACCAGGGGGCTTGGTATAATTCCAGCCACCATTTTATCGACAATCTACCCGCCTCCATCAAAGTCTCTTACGCAGGCCGTGAACCCTCGGCATCCCCCGCTGTCGGAAATTTTCGCGTCCACATAGAACAACAAAAAGCCGTCGTCCAGACCGCCCTTTACGGAAAACCTTCAGGAAAATAACATGAGCATTGAAGTCCTAGTCCCCAACTTACCCGAATCCGTCGCTGATGCCACTTTGATCAGTTGGCACAAAAAAGTCGGCGATTCCGTCAACAAAAATGAAAATCTGGTTGATCTGGAAACCGATAAGGTTGTCTTGGAAGTCACCGCCCCTGAAGCGGGTGTCATCAGCGAATTATTGAAAGAAGATGGTGCGATAGTCACTGGCGGCGAGTTATTGGCACGGATCAGCACCAGCCAGACAGTTGTTGCCGAACAAGCAGCCCCCACTATTGCCGATGAGTCCAAAGCTAGCGCGATTCCGTTAAGCCCGTCGGTACGGCGGTTAATCAGCGAAAACACCTTGGATCCTGCCCAAATTACCGGAACCGGAAAAAGCGGGCGTTTGACCAAGACCGATGTGCTGGATCATTTGCATAAACAAACACCGGCGGCGGTAAGCCCACCGCCCGCACCGGCCCCCGTCCCTGCCGTAGCCGTCGCACCCAGCGCACCAGCAGCCACCCACACCGAAATGGCGGCCACGCCGCCCACCGCCTCCAATCTGCGCCCTGAACAGCGTGTCGCGATGACCCGTTTGCGGGCCAAAGTCGCCGAGCGTTTGTTGCAAGCCCAGCAAAATGCAGCAATGTTGACCACCTTCAACGAAGTCAATATGCAAAATGTCATCGACTTGCGTAACCAATACAAGACTCGTTTTGAAGAAAAACATAAAGTCAAACTGGGCTTTATGTCATTTTTTGTCAAAGCTTCCGTCGAAGCCTTGAAAAAATTCCCTGCCATCAACGCATCCATCGACGGGAACGACATCATCTATCACGGCTATTATGATCTAGGCATCGCCGTCAGCACACCGCGCGGCTTGATTGTCCCTGTCCTGCATGATGTCGACCAACTGGATTTTGCGGGCATTGAAAAAAGCATCGTTGATTATGGCGAAAAAGCCCGTGCCGGCACCTTAAGCTATGACGACCTGAAAGGCGGCACTTTCACCATCACCAACGGCGGCGTGTTTGGCTCGATGCTGTCAACGCCCATTTTGAACCCGCCGCAATGCGCGATCTTAGGGATGCACGCCATTAAAGAACGTGCCGTTGTTGAAAACGGCCAGATTGTCATCCGCCCGATCATGTATCTGGCCTTGTCTTACGACCACCGCTTAGTCGATGGCCGTGAAGCGGTACAATTTTTAGTGACCATCAAAGAATGCCTGGAAGCTCCCGCCCATCTACTGCTGAATATTTAATCCTATGTCAAAACTATCCCCGATTTATGATGTCATTGTCGTCGGTGCTGGCCCTGCGGGTTATTCCAGTGCCATCCGCTGTGCCCAGCTCGGTTTGAAAACCGCTTGTATTGATAACTGGCGTAATAAACAGGGACAGCGTATTTTGGGAGGCGCACACCTGAATTCTGGCTGCGTTGCGTCGATCACGCTACTCGAATCAGCAAAGCTGTACCATTCGCTTAACCATGATTTAAAAAAACAAGGCATCCATGCCGAAAATATCAGCGTTGATATAGCCGCGTTGATTGACCATAAAGACAAGGTGATTGACGCGCTCGGACACAGGATCACCGAGCTTTTTAAGCATCACAAGATTGACAGCATCCATGCCACCGCCCAATTAAGCAATGCCAGGCAAATACGCATCAGCCCCGTAGACGGTTCGGAAGCGTCCTTTGTTGAAGCCAAGCACATCGTTCTGGCGACTGGCTCATCGCCGACGCAATTACCTTACGCCAAAGTCGATAACGACACTATCATCGATTCCTTCGCCGCCTTGAATATGACCACCCTGCCTAAAAAACTGGCGATTATCGGTGCGGGCGTAATCGGCCTGGAACTCGCCAGTATTTGGAGCCGGCTGGGCTGCGAAACCATCCTGCTGGAAGCGCAAGAAACCTTTTTATCGCTACCTGACCAGCAAATTTCGCGGGAAGCTTACCGAATTTATAGCCAGCAAGGCTTGGATTTGCGTTTGGGCGCACGGGTGACATCTGCCAAAAAAGCCGGCAAAAAAGTGGTGGTTGAATATCAAGACCAGGAAGGTTTGCACAATTTGCGTGTCGATAAGTTGATCGTCGCCTCCGGCCGCAAACCGAACACCGAGAACCTCGCTGCACCGGAAGCCAATTTGTTGCTGGATGAAAACGGCTATGTGCATGTCGATGAGAACTGCCGCACGAACCTACCAGGTGTCTATGCGATTGGCGACCTGAACCTGCTAGGCCCGATGCTGGCACATAAAGGTATAGAAGAAGGCGTGTTTGTCGCCGAACAAATCGCTGGCCGCCACGCCAGCATCCACTATGACACCTTGCCTAGCGTCATCTATACCGACCCTGAAATCGCCTGGGTCGGCCAAACCGAGCAAGCATTGCGGGCGATGGGCGAACCCATCAAAATCGGTGTTTTCCCGTTCAATGCAACGGCACGCGCCCATACTTGCGGCAAGGCCGAAGGCATGGTCAAACTGATCGCCCATGCCGACAACGACATGTTATTAGGCGTACATATCATCGGCACACACGCTTCGGAACTGATCGCCGAAGCGGTGTTGGCGATGGAATTTTCTGCCAGTAGCGAAGATTTTGCCCGAACCATCCACGCCCATCCCACCCGCTCGGAAGCTTTCCACGAAGCGGCGCTGGCGATTAAGAAAAAACCTTTGCATGTGCCGGGTTGAAGCCGTTTTTTAGCGCGATTGTTCCCTATGGACAGCTTCCCTGCCAATGCCGTTAATCCGGCCATCCGTTTTATTATCGGCCAATGCCCTTTAGGTTTTGTCCTGGTCGCCATGAGCGGACGCGGCATCAGTTTTATCGGCATGGGCGACGATGCCAATACCTTAAGCTGCGGCTTGTTGGATAAATTTCCCCAGGCCCAGTGGGATGGGGAAGATAGCGGACTTGTCCACTCACTAGCCCAGGTGATCGAAAAAATTGAAAAACCCAATCTAGAATCCGATTTGCCGCTCGATATTCAAGGCACCCTGTTCCAACAACGGGTATGGCTGGCCCTGCGGGAAATTCCGGTAGGGACAACAGTCAGTTACAGCCAGCTCGCCGGACATATCGGCTCACCCAAAGCCGTCCGCGCGGTGGCTGGCGCGTGTGCCGCAAACAAACTGGCGGTGATGATCCCCTGCCATCGGGTTGTCGGCAAAGACGGCAGCTTGTCTGGCTACCGTTGGGGGATAGGGCGCAAAGCCGAATTGTTGCGGCGGGAAAAAATTAACCCAGGTCAGGCCTAGTGGTTTTCAAACACCACGACACTGCGCCCAGCCACTTGATAACTGGATTTATGGGCGCGCTTTTGGTCTTTTGGATGCACAATATCGCGTGGCGGCGGCAACGAGGTATCTACCGCCAAACACCAATACCTGCCTTTCATGGTAGGCAGCGTAATCATCACGGGTTCATGATCCATATTCATGACGATATGTAAATCGGCTTCATGAATATCAACGCCAACCAAGGTATATCTCAACAAACGCGCCCCTGGATCGTCCCAACAAGGCACTTCGTCGGCATTTGACCAATGCCAGCTAATATCCGGCAACTGCCTTTCGCCACTGGGTTTGCCGGTTAAAAAATGGCGGCGCATGATCGATGGATGACGTTTACGCAAGGCGATCATGTTTTGCACAAAATTCACCATATCCGCATTGTGTTTTGCCAAATTCCAGTCCAACCAAGACAATTCATTGTCCTGGCAGTAGCCATTGTTATTGCCATGTTGACTGTTTAAAAATTCATCACCGGCCAGCAACATAGGCACACCTTGGCTCAATAATAAAATAGCCAAGGCGTTTTTAGCCTGTTTTCGACGTAAAGCCAAAATGGCGGGATCCTGGGTTTCACCTTCAAAACCGCAATTATAGCTAAGGTTATTATTACAGCCATCTTGGCTATTTTCGCCGTTAGCTTCATTGTGCTTGTGGTTGTAACTGAGCAAATCATGCAACGTGAAACCATCGTGGCAGGTGACAAAATTGATGCTGCTGATTGGCAACCGGCCATGCGGTTCATACAAATCACTACTGCCACAAACCCGCGTAGCCAGTTCTTGGATCAACCCTTTATCGCCACGGATAAAACGGCGGACAATATCACGGTAACGCCCATTCCATTCGCCCCAGCGGTAGCCCGGGAAACTGCCGACCTGATACAAACCGGCGGCATCCCAGGCTTCGGCGATCAATTTGGTTTTCGCCAATTGCTCGGATAATTCTATACCCCACAATACTGGCGGATTATGCAGCACTTCCCCCTGTTCCCCACGCGCCAAGGCACTGGCAAGATCAAAACGGAAACCATCGACATGCATTTCCCGCACCCAGTATTCCAGGCAACTGATAATAAAATTTGCCACTAAGGGATGGTTGGCGTTGACGGTATTGCCACAGCCGGTATAGTCATGAAAAATGCTCTTATCAAATTCATCCAGGTGGTAAAACATATCACCGGAAATGCCTTTAAAATTGATGATCGGCCCACTCGAGCCCGCTTCGGAAGTGTGGTTGAACACCACATCCAGAATAACGCCTATCCCTGCCTTATGCAAAGCCTTCACCAGATCACGGAATTCATGGATATGCGTGGCCTGCTCCGGTGTCACACAAAATCCTGGATGCGGGCTGAAAAAACTGTGGGTGCTGTAGCCCCAGTAATTTTTCAAACCCAATTCCGCCGTGTGTTGCGGCACGTCCTGCTCATCAAACGCCATCACCGGCAAGAGTTCGACATGACTGATGCCCAATTCCTTAAGATAAGGAATTTTTTCTATCAAACCCGCAAAAGTCCCTGGATATTTGACGTGGGCTGACGGATGGCGGGTAAAACCGCCGACATGCAGTTCATAAACTATCGCTTTTTCACTGCTGATACGCAGCGATGTATCGCCTTCCCAATCATAGTCAAGATCAACCACCGCAGCCCGCATTGCCACTTGGCAATTATCACCAGGCACACAAGCGGCGGCCCGATTCCAGCGTTTATGGCTGACCGCCCGCGCCCAGGGATCGAGCAATTTCTTTTCTTTATCAAACCGCAGGCCGGATTGCCGGGGTTCATAAGGTCCGTCCATCCGCCAGGAATACCAAGTCCCTATAGGCAAATCTTTGACAAACACATGCCACGAAAAAAACGTGCGGTTTTTTTCTTTACGCAATTGGATGATTTGAAAAGGATGTTCGCTATCTGACGAATCAAACAGAAACAACTCCACCGCCGTTGCGTGGCGGCTAAAAATGGAAAAATTAACCCCACCCACCGTCGGGTTGCAACCTGGCGGATATGGGTTGCCATGTTTTAATTTATATTCAAGCTTGTGCATATTTTATTTGTTCCATCCTGTATTAATTTTCCCCTAAGTTCTTGCCCTAGTTTTATAATAGGCCATTCAATAAAATTGTTAAGTGTTTCATCAGCGCTGGCCCAAAAAACGTGGGCGGAGCATTCCAGGTTCAACGCAAGCATTTATGAAACAAAAAATGTAACGGAAATATTTTTGTAAAAAAATCACGGATAGTGAATTAGTTCACTGTGTTCTGTATTTTGATTGGGTATCATTGTAGCCGTTTATGGTGAATTAACTAACCCTTGATTTTTTATGGATTGCTGCAAGCAAACATCCATAGCCCATAAACGGATGGCATTGCTCGACCAACTCATTATTGAGAAATAACGGCTGACCGCCAAAAATAAATAGGATAAGACCAGGACGCAAAAAATGACACCCCATCCAGATGAACTGCCGACCTCGCCGAAAATGGCGCGGAAACCTTGGCTAAAGCCGAACAAAACCAATACGATCTAATACTGATGGACATACAAATGCCGGTTATGGATGGCTTGGAAGCGACCTGTGCAATCCGCGCCTTGCCCGGCTACCAATCAGTCCCCATTCTGGCAATGACGGCAAATGCCTTTGACGAAAACCGCCAAGACTGTCTCAATGCCGGCATGAACGCCCACATTGCCAAACCCGTCGATCCCGAAAAATTGTTTGCCGCCTTGCAAAAATGACCGCCATCTGCACATCCGCCCTTAACACGAGCAATCACCGTAATGCCAAACCCAACATCAGAGCATCCTCCCCTCAAACAATCTCTATACGAAATCCCCGGATTCAACACAAACACCGGATTGAATGCCACCGGCAATCATGTAGGCAAACTTGTTTCCTTTTTGCACATGTTCATCGAACATCACCAACATGACATGCAAACCTTGCGTACTTGCCTATCGACCGGGGATTGGGCGAAGGCCAAACATTTAGCCCACAGTCTTAAAGGCGCGTCAGGGACATTGGGTTTGATCCAGTTATATGCCTTGTCGGGCGAGCTGAACCAGGCTATCCGCGAACAACAAAGTGTTGAAGCCCTAATGCCGTTCATTGAGGCGTTCGAACAACAATGGCGAACCTTTACCGAAGCCATCAATGCCTTGCCAATCCAAACAACCCCAGCCAACATACCGCTAAGGACGCAAAATTTAAACGATATTGCCGGGCAATTGCTCAACTTGCTTGACAAAGGTGACCTGCAAGCCAGAACTTTAATGCTAGACCCGGAACCATTGCTGCGTTCCGCTTGGGGCAATAAAGTCGATACATTAAAGCAGCAAATCAATGCTTTTAGCTTTGAACAAGCCCTAGATACCCTGAGGAAAATAATCGTCGAAACATCGCCGCCAACGTAATTCGTTAGCCTTTTTTAGCCATTTATTGATGCTAAACAAAAATTTCAACACCGCATACTGGCAGCAAAGACGGCAAGGAAAATATCAGTGGAATATCGGATTAATGCTTACAATGAGTGGACGAGTCCTGTCATCACCGCTATACTTTGCAGAATATTGAGTAATATCGACATAACTCAGAGTACAGTGCAATAAAGAACAATCTGCCTTTTTAATCCCGTAAACAAGCGTTTTTTAGGATATGTACTTTCCCAGGTGAGCTATCATGAATAATCAAAAATTAGAGAATCAATGCAAGGAAAAAGTCGATGTAAGCAAAAGACGTCGCTTTTTACAAAAAGCAGGTGTTGTTGCTCCCGTAATTTTAACGTTTACGAGTCCGAGCGTTTTTGGTGAATCTGTTTTGTGCGCTTCACAAGTCGCCTCTGGTAATCTATCCCGTCCCATCACCCCAAATTGCCAGTCAGGCCCTATAAGCCCAGCCTCACTTGCACCTTCCAAGACTTCTTCGCTTGTTCTTGCCGATTCTTCTTCGAAAATCTCCAACTTCCCTACTATTGGTGACTATAATCAAGACACGGTTTTTAACAGCGTATTTCAAAGAAGCACAAACAGCCATAGTTTTGGCGAAATCATAGAGCAAAGCACCGAATCACGCGAATCCGTATATATCGCCGCTTTTTTGAATGCCCAAGCCTCAAACAGCTATGTATTAAAGCCAATACAAGTTATCGAATTATATGACAACCCTTCGGGCCGCCCTGCGGGTTACTCAAGTGATACGGATTTTTTGCGTTCGACTTTCTCCCGGTAATCTTTAACTCATCCCGCCTGACGTGTTTAAAAACTATACCGTCGCCTTGCCTAAAAACGCTGGCATCAGTTGCTATTTTGCATCAGATGAATGTGTTGTCTATCATGAATTAAGCGGTAAAACTCATTTACTTGATGAAATGGGTGGTTTTTTGTATAAAGCCATTTTAGAACATTGCCTTACCCGCCCCCAATTATTGGCGCATTGCGTAGCCACCTTTGAATTGCCAGTAGATTTTGACTTAGAAGCCTACTTGGATAAGCTAATCTTTGACTATGAAAATCTCGGATTAATTGAAGTGATGGAAAACTATTAGTCGTGAAGCTATCGACATTTTCAAAAAAAGCCATAATCGAATCCCTAAACAGTGATGGCCTAGCGTTGAAGATAGGCTTGTTCAATGTAAAACTATCCTCGCCTATTACCGCTGTTGCCGAACATTTAATTTGCCTGTACGGTGCTTTTGATACTTTACATGCAGAAGATTTTATTGATTTTAATGTGGCAATCGAGGCGCCCTTATCAATACGCCGCTATCTTCGCCCTCAAGTGAATTTTTCTTTAGATGGATTTATTCCGTTTAAACCTTTGCCGTATGCACAAGCCGCCGCTTTTTTTGAATGGGGCCTTAATTGGTGCATTTCCGGCAATTCCAACCAATTCCTTATTATCCATGCGGCTGTCGTGGAACTTAATAAGCAAGCATTTATTTTCCCTGGCGCACCCGGCAGTGGCAAAAGCACACTCAGTGCCGCTATGGTTTGCCGTGGCTGGCGCTTGCTATCCGATGAATTGACCTTGCTATGTGTCGCTGATGGCTTAATTTACCCAGTACCCCGTCCCATCAGCCTAAAAAACCAATCACTTGACATCATAAGCCAATTCTCCCCCGACGCGGTAATCGGGTCTATTGTCCATGACACCTTAAAAGGCAGCGTCGGACACATGCGTCCGCCTGACAATAGTGTCGATTTCAGTGCAATTCCTGCCCAACCCGCCAAAGTGATTTTTCCTAAATTCAAGCTGGGGGCAAATACTGGGCTTATCCCCTTGTCAAAAGGAAAAACACTGCTCAAATTGGCAGAAAATTGTCTCAATTATTCAGTATTAGGCTTAGATGGGTTTAATGCCTTAGGACAATTATGCGATGCAAGTGATTGCTACGATTTTAGCTACAGCGACCTTGATGAAGCCGTCGCCTTATTTACGGAACTAGCGGTTTGAACGGATCAAGTATCCCTTTGTTAAACGCGGTTTTTATTGACCCGGAAATTGCGCTTAGTTTGGATTTGCCGCAATGGAGCTTATTGATCAGGCAAGCGAGGGGAGCCAATGTCTTGCCACGTCTCGGCCATTTTTTTGAGGCTGCTGGATTATTGGGACAAATCCCAGCCAAAGCCTTGGCGCACATCCAATCCAGCCTTATTTTTGCAAGACGTTTTGAGCGTTCTTTGCAATGGGAAATTACTTGCATTGAAGCCGCATTAAAACCGCTAGACATACCGCTGGTTTTTTTAAAGGGCTCTGCCTATTATGTCGCCGGAAATATCGCCGCCCAAGGACGGATATTCTCCGATGTGGATATTTTAGTCCCTGAAGCCATATTGCCAGACGTTGAAATCGCGCTGATTAAAGCGGGCTGGATGACCAGCAATTTGGATGCTTACGACCAGAAATATTATCGGCAATGGATGCACGAAATCCCGCCGATGCGCCATCTTCAAAGGCAGACATCCATTGATGTCCATCATAATATTTTACCGAAAACCTACAAATTTAGCCCCGATGCCAAAAAATTGCTGGCAAACATCGTCAACAAACCTGGCACCAATTTCTGGGTATTGGCACCGGAAGACCGCGTGTTACATAGCGCAACCCATCTGTTTCACGGCGGGGAATTTGAGCAAGGCTTTCGGGATTTATCCGACCTAGACCTACTGCTAAAAGAATTTGCCCATCAAGAAAATTTTTGGCTGAAACTCCTGCAACGGGCGGAAGAACTCAAGCAACAAATGGCGTTGTGTTACGCGCTCCGTTATACGCATAAAATCCTCAACACACCGATACCGCCTGAAATAATCAATACCGCCAACAAACAAGGCAACACAGTTTTCAGTTTTACCTTCCTCGACCCACTGTTCCTTCCCGCTTTGCAGCCTTATCATAATAGCTGCAATAGCCCGTGGACCCACACAGCACGCTTTTTGCTGTTCATCCGTTCACACTGGCTGAAAATGCCCCCTAATTTGCTGATCCCCCATTTACTGAAAAAAACCTTAAAACAGTTTGACACTTTTTTAAAAAACCAGCATTGAACACAATGTGTGGCATCAACACGCTTTAATCGCGGATATTGAAGGCAAGCGCAGTCATATACCTCCGGCAAAGCCGGAGGCTTGAAAATATGAACCGCTCAAAGCGGGTTAAAATGTGTGCCGCCTAAAGGGTGGCGGCGTTCTAAAACAGATTCATCTGCTCAATACGCCTGTCCTGTTCTTCCTGATGCTTGATATATTCACGGACGGCCTCCTCATCTTTGCCTATTGTGGATATGCAGTATCCTCTCGCCCAGAAACTTTGGCCTGTAACGCTATCAATTTATATCGCTCCAGCTATATAATGTTCTTTATCCAGATAAGTAACCCTTAGCTAACACCCGCACATGACCCCAATACTCCGTATCAGCTTAGTCACTTTTCTAGTGCTGCTACAATTTGTCTCTCCCTTAGTGCATGCACACGCAGGACATCCTGTTTTTGCGGCGATGGCGGGTAAAGCTGGAAAATTACATATTCCTGGACTGGAAGCGTTAGGTATGGTGGGGGATCACCTGCAAGCTAACAAAGCCACCGGCAGCATCCAGGCAATGGATATGCCCTCGGACGGACTGATAGTGGGTGTCCATAGCGGCATAAAACAAGCGCAACATGACATGTTGCCGGATACCGGTGATTTTTTCCATTTACCCCCACTTTTATCGGTTGCCATTCCGTTTTTTACCGAATTCCAGGTTGGTTTTTCGTCTCGTAACATCGCTTTTAGCTATCGGCTAACCCTCACCGCCCACGCCCCCCGCGCTCCCCCTTCGTCTACGTTTTTTGCCTGAATACTCAAGGCTTGCCAAACAAGCCCTTGCTTCGTTTTTTCGAACGGTTCGCTTTCGCTTGTTATTGAATAGGAATTAATTTTCCGATAAGTTCTTGCCTTAATTTTATAGAAGGAAGATCGTGCAAGAACTTATCGGAAAATTAATATTTGGCTATAACACACCCGTATCGTTTTTTTATTAGGCTAAAACGCGGTTTACACCGCATTGAGATCATTTTATGAATTGTAATTTTCCCCGAAAGCAACACAGGCGTAAGCCGGTCAATTTCCAGTTTGTTTGCTTGGTATTCCCGCTAAGCTTTGCCGCTTCTGTCTGTACAGCGACGGATGGTATGCCCGCCACGCAAGAACGCACCATCATCCCGCACCAGGACCAGATTATCGTCGACCGGCAATTGAGCTTGAGCAAACTGGTGGATCTGACACTGGAAAAATATCCCGACAGCCACTGGCTGGATGCTTTGGAAGAAGAAGCGGCGGCGATTACCCAGCGCAGCCAAAGTTGGATAGCCGGTGCGCCGCAAGCGGGTTTGCGCTATCAGGAAGCAACCAGCGGCACCCTGCATTATATCGACGCCACGGTACAAGTGCCGTTATGGAACCTTGGGCAACGTGAGGCCGGGCGAGAAACCGGTGCAAAAGCCGAAGCCAGTGCCCAATTCCAGACAGTAGCAACCAAATTGCGTATCGCAGGCTTGGTCAGAAGCGCGTTGTGGGACATGTCCCTGCAAAAAATCCGTTACGAACAAGCGCAAGCGGAAATTGCCATTTTTGAACAATTATTAGCAAAGATAAAACGCCGTGTCGAATTGGGTGATTTGCCCCGCGCCGATGAATTGCTGGCACAAACCGAGCTGTTGCAAAAACGCGCCGTGCTGACGATGGCGGAAGCCGAGTTGATGCACTCACGGAAACGCTATACCAGCCTGACCCAAACGACCAAAATGCCCGGGGCATTTCAGGAAAAACTGGTGGCATTGACAGAAATCCAGCAAAACCACCCGGCTTTACAAGCCGTCAACAGCCAGATCGAGCGTAAACAGGCGGAATTGGACATGCTGAAATTGACGGGCTCAGGACAAAGCAATGTCGTGGTCGGTGTCAATAGTGACAGTTTTACTAATGATCCGCGCAGTAATAAAACTGAGAGCTTCAATATTGGTGTCAACGTGCCGTTTGGCGGCAGTGCCCATATCCAGCCGCATATCGCCGCCGTCAATGTCGAATTGAACCGCCTGATTGCCGAACGGGAATTGCTGTACCGCAATCTGGAGCAAGCCCATCATGAGGCCGAGCACAATCTGGAAGTCAACCGCGTGGAATTGGGCATAGCCAATGAACTCAAGCAAGTCGCCGAGCGACATTTAACCATGTCAAACACCGCTTTTTCCGTTGGTGAAATTGATTTGATTGACTTGCTAAAAATTCAATCACGGACCCAACAAGCGATTTTGAACGCCAAAGAACGCGCGGTCATGCTCGAACGCGACCAGGCATTTTATAACCAAGCGGTAGGAGTTATGCCATGATTAAGTTAAGTAGGGTACGCTGCGCGTACCAGACACTCGCCAATAGGTCAAACTTGGGTAATATCCGCCTTGGCACTGTAAACAATGAAAGGGTACGCACAGCGTACCCTAGCTGGTTGCCCCTAGCCACACTGTTGGCAGTATTGCCATTCTATCCCCTACCCGCTTTTGCGTTAGACAACACCATCAAAATCTCCACCGAACACAGCAACAATCTGGGCGTGACCTTAGGCAATCTGGCTCCGGTGACCCAGGTTCCGGTGTTATACGCACCTGCCAAAATTGTCGTGCCACCCACCCAGGAGTATATCGTCAGCGCCTCGCAAGCAGGTTTGGTCATGAAACTGAATGCCGCAATCGGCGATAAGGTCAAGCAAGGCGAGGTCCTGGCTACGGTCAACAGCTCGGACTTGCTGTCCATGCAACGGCTATACCTGAAAGCCTCAAGTGAATTGATGCTGGGGGAAATTGCTTACCTGCGCGATAAAAAACTGTTTGATGAAGGCGTTATCCCGGAACGCCGCTGGCAGGAAACCCACAGCCAATACAACGCCTTGCTTTCGGAAACCAACGAGCATAAACAGTTGCTGGAAATAGCCGGCATGACCAACAATGAAATTGAACAGCTTAAAAAAACCCGCCATTTATCCGGGCTGTTGAACATCCGTTCGCCAATCACCGGGGTGGTCATGGAACGGATGATAGTCGCCGGCGCACGCATCGACAGCCTGACGCCGCTGTACCGCATCGCCAATTTCGATGAACTGTGGCTGGAGATCAATATCCCGCAAGAGCGCATCGGCCAGATCAAAATTGGCGATAAGGTGCTGATGGAAAAACCCGCCACCGAGACGCAAGAATTGGAACAGCGCAAAGCCGCCCAAGCGATACCCGTTACTGCCCATATCACCTTATTAGGGCAATCGGTCAATCCTGAAAACCAAACTATTTTGGTACGCGCCATTATCAAAGGAGCGCAAGCGGATGTCCGTCCGGGCCAGCGCATCAACACGCAAATTATCCAACCGCATAACCGTCCGGTATTCACCGTACCCAACACGGCGATTGCCCAACAAGAAGGCAAGGCGTTTGTGTTTGTGCAAATCCCGGAAGGCTTCCGTGCCATCCCGATTACCGTCATCGGTAAACAAGCGGAAGAAGCCACAATTAGTGGCGAGTTCACCGGCACCGAAACCATCGCCGTCAAAGGCGCTGTCGCCCTTAAAGCCAATTGGTTAGGCTTGGGGAGTGGCGAATAATGGGTAGTTTAATCAGTTTTGCCTTAAGCCAACGGCTGCTGATGCTGATTTTAGTGCTGATGCTCGGCGGTGGTGGCTATTACGCGTTTAACCAGATTCCAATTGATGCGTTTCCCGAAGTATCGCCGACCCAAGTAAAAATCATCGTCAAGGCCCCCGGCATGACCCCTGAGGAAATCGAAGCGCGGATCACCGCACCGATTGAAGTGGAGTTGTTGGGCATCCCCAACCAAACTGTGTTGCGCTCGATAGCCAAATACGCGCTGACCGATATTACCGTCGATTTTAAAGAAGGCACGGACATTTACTGGGCGCGCCAGCAAATCGCCGAACGCTTGAATGGAATTTGGGGGGCCTTGCCCGCCGATATTCAAGGCGGCATTGCGCCGATGACCACACCGCTGGGCGAAATGTTCATGTTCAGCATCGAAGGCGGCGATTTGTCGCTGATGGAACGCCGCGACTTGCTGGATTGGGTTATCCGTCCGGCATTGCGTACCGTATCTGGCGTGGCGGATGTCAACTCGTTAGGCGGACTGGTCAGAAGTTTTGAAGTGATTCCCGACAACACGCGTTTATCGGCGCGGGGCATCAGTACCGAGAAACTGATCCAAACCCTAAAAACCAATAACCGCAACGATGGCGCAGGGCGTTTAAGCGATGGCGAAGAAGCCTTGATCGTCCGTGCCGAAGGCCGCTTGAAAACGCTGGATGATGTGCGCGGCTTGGTCGTGGACAGCAAAAACGGCATTGCGGTAAGGATTGGCGATGTGGCCGAAGTAAAAATCGGCGCGTTGACCCGTTACGGCGCGGTCAGCAAAAATGGCGAAGGCGAATCCGTGACAGGGCTGGTTCTGAGTTTGCGTGGCGCGAATGCGCGGCAAACCATTGTCGGCATTGAAGAAAAACTCGCACAAATCAGCAAGGGCTTCCCCAAAGGCGTGGAGGCGAAAGTGTTTTACAACCGTGGCAATCTGGTCGATAAAGCCGTGGAAACCGTATTACATGCCTTACTGGAAGCGATTGTACTGGTCGTGGTCTTGCTGCTGCTTTTCTTGGGCAATCTACGCGCCGCGATTGTGGTGGCCCTGGCCTTGCCCTTGGCAGCCTTGTTCACGTTCATCCTGATGAATTACATGGGCATGTCCGCCAATTTGATGAGTTTGGGCGGTTTGGCGATTGCTATCGGTATGTTGGTCGATGCCGCCGTGGTCGTGACCGAAAACCTGATCACCCATTTGGCGCATACCCAAACCGCGCAACGCTTGCCGCACCTGCATGTCATCTACCGCGCCACCCGCGAAGTCGCCGCCTCGGTCACGTCGGGCATATTGATCATCATCATCGTGTTTTTGCCCTTACTGACCTTGCAAGGGCTGGAAGGCAAGCTGTTCACCCCCGTCGCCTTAACCATTGTTTTCGCCTTAAGCGGCTCGTTGATTTTGTCATTGACGGTAATTCCGGTCATCGCCTCGTACCTGTTGAAAGAAGTCTCCCATGAAGAACCCTGGTTGCCCAGAAACTTACAGGCGATTTATAAACCCGTCTTGGTTTGGTGCATGGATAACAGCAAAAAGGTTTTTATCGGCGCGGGCGTTTTAATGGCGGCGACGGTGGTGGTATTCATGCAAATCGGCAGCACCTTCATGCCGACGATGGACGAGGGCGACATTATCGTTCAATTGGAGAAACTGCCATCGATCACGCTGGCGCAATCGGTGATGCTGGACGGGCAGGTGCAAAAAAACCTGCTCAAAAACGTCCCTGAAATCGCTACCGTAGTGTCACGGGTAGGCTCTGATGAACTGGGTTTAGATCCGATGGGCCTGAACGAAACCGACACATTTTTGGTGTTAAAACCCAAGGAGCAATGGCATACGCCCGACAAAGACCATCTGATCGAAGACATCCGCAAAGTGATGGAACAAACCCCAGGCATCGCTTTCGGTTTTACCCAACCGATAGAAATGCGCGTTTCGGAAATGCTCACGGGCACACGCGGCGATGTCGCGGTGAAATTGTTCGGGCCGGACTTGCAGGTTTTAAATGAAAAAGCGGTTGCTATCGCCGAGGTGTTGAAGCATATCCAAGGTTCTAGTGACGTGTTCGCCAAACAAAACGCGGGGATGCAATTTCTGCAATTGACCATCAACAAGGCCGCCGCCGGACGTTTGGGACTGGATAGTGACGGCATAGAAACCCTGTTGCGGGCGCAAATCGAGGGGCTGAATTTGGGCATCGTCCAGGAAGGCATCAAACGTACACCATTGATTTTGCGCGGCAACAGCAATACCGCTAACTTCGACAATCTGCAAATCACCTTGCCAAACGGTGGTCATGTACCTGTGACCGAAATCGCGCAATTAAAAAAAGTCGAAGGCGTGGTGGCGATAGGCCGCGAACACGGGCAACGTTTTACCGTCGTGCGCAGCAATGTCCAAGACCGCGATTTGGTGGGTTTTGTTGATGAAGCCCGCAAAGCCGTCGCCGACAAAGTGCCGCTACCGATAGGCTATACGCTGGAATTTGGCGGTCAGTTTGAAAACCAACAACGCGCCGCCGCCACCTTGTCGGTGGTGGTTCCGGTGTCGCTGGGCCTGATTTTTCTACTGCTGTTTTCGACATTTGGCTCGGTGCGCCAGGCCACGTTGGTGTTGTCGAATATTCCGTTGGCGATGGTGGGCGGAGTGTTTGCCTTGTGGGTATCGGGCGAATACCTATCCGTCCCCGCCTCGGTTGGCTTCATCGCTTTGCTGGGGATTGCCGTGCTGAACGGCGTGGTCATGGTCAGTTATTTCAACCAATTACTGGCGACGGGCATGGACATCGCCAAAGTCGTGCTGATCGGCTCGTCACGGCGTTTGCGTCCGGTGCTGATGACCGCGAGCATCGCGGCATTTGGCTTGATCCCTTTGCTGTTCGCCACCGGTCCCGGTTCGGAAATCCAACGTCCGTTGGCAATAGTCGTCATCGGCGGTTTGGTTTCCTCAACGTTTTTGACCCTGTTCTTACTGCCGATATTGTTCAAATTATTTGGCCAGGATAAGGCGGCTATGGTCAACAAAACAGCCAGCAACCATGAGGTAAGCGTATGACCCACACAGAATATTTGCTCACCCTTAACCTATCGCCCAGCCTGGAAGAAGCGGTGGTTGACACCTTGTTAATGCTCGAAGCCGAACATGGTTTCAGCAGCTTTCCCGTCAACGCGCACCATCACGAGAACCAAGGTTTGTCGTTGGCGGAACAAGTCAGCGGGCGGCAGAAGAGGGTTCGTATCCAAATGTATGTCGATACCCAGGGCTTGGTGAAATTATTGAGTCAATTAAAGCAAGAATTTGCCGGTGCGGGGATTCAATATTGGGTGTTGCCGGTGATTGAAAAAGGGGTGATCTAGGTAGGAAAATGGCTAGGAATCTGTGTCTGTTGGATTCCTACGTCCTTCCTACGTTAGGCGTTTACTTTTCTATTTCAGCGGTTTTTGCTGGTTTTCCAAAACAGGTAATTGGGGGTACTCACCCATACGCGCCTCTTGCCTGCTTGAAAACAACCAATTCAAACCATCAATGACCTGTTCGTCTTTAGAGACGATGATATTGCCGACTATTTTAACGGGTACTTGTCCCTCTGGACGGGCATCCAACAAGACGTTATGCCCGTCACGCTCTAAAATGACCACGTTTTTCTCCAAGATAATGGCATTTTGCTGGTGGGTTATGCCCTCCAAACCATAACCTATCGCCGTAGCATTGGCACTTTGGGGGCCTTTTTCCAAAACCGAGTTTTCAATGACCAGTTCACCGCCATTGGACACATCGACCAAACGGCTATCAACAGCGGACAAGGACGCGATGACACAGTTTTTTATCACTGTCTTACTGGCACGGGACTTGATTTCATGACCTTCAGATTTCGAGGCAATAAACCAACTGTGGTCAATCAAAACCTCACCGCCATCAATATAAATGCCATGCGCCCGACCATTTTTGCCGAGTTTTTCAAAACGGCTGTCACTAATGCGCAGGGATTGATTGTTGCTAGATAAAATACCTTGCTCTGAATCATGGAAATAAACATGTTCAACGGTAAGCCCCGCGCCTTCGGAACGGATACACGCGCCATTTTGGTCGGCAACGGCGATGTTTTTGCATTCGATATTGCTGATGGTGATTTGCTTGCCTTTAGTGATAATTGCCGCCTTGCCTTCGGCACTGGCACCATCAAAAACCACACGGCCTGAACCGATAATTTGGACATGGTTGCGGTTGATGACTAAAGGCTCGGTATAAACCCCTTCCCCGATCAACAAGGTTTGGTGGTCTTGCAAGGCGGTGCTGGCAACCGCCAGGGAAGGATAGGTTTTTTCGCCAATCTTGATGCCTTTGCCGGTGCCAGGATAAGTTATCGGCAACGGCTGCCAAAGCCCAAAGTTGACGGCAATGTCTTTATCAAGCTGTTGTTGAATGTCTTTATCAAGCTGTTGTTGTATGCTTGCCTCGTCTTCAAGCACTGGGTTAGGGTTAAAAACCCGTATTATTTTTCTTTCAATTTTTTGTAAATTGCTATAAATTTTTGATTTATCGGGCAAATCAATTCCAAAAGCTAGAGGGCTTGCTGTTAAAAAGCACAGCAAGAAACAAATCGCCAACTGTTTAGAAAAATTAATCGGCTCAGAATTAGGCATAAGCTTAGTAAATCGCGGTTGAAAGAAAAATATACTGGACAGCGTGACACCTTAGCAAATCTAAAAACCCGGCATTGGCCTTAGGCGATTTCCGACGAAGAAAATTGGCTTCAGCCCAAGCGGTACGCACTCGGTTATTATGACTTGAATTCACGGATATTATGCAATTAATCAACTATTTATATACCCACAGCCTTGCCCTTGCCTTTTTTTTGCTCGCTAGCTTTGCCGCAATATCCCATGTTTTCTCCCCGTTGCCGATCATTTTTTTACTATTTTATCTGGCATTATCAATTTATTTTCCGCGTTTATGGCTAGTGGCAATACCCGCATTATTGCCTATTTTGGATTTAAGCCTATGGACGGGAAACCTGCTTTATAACGAATACGACATCCTGCTGCTGCTTACTTTGGCGGTGTTGTTTTGGCGCAAAGATAACACCGAAAAAGAGGCTACGCCGCCATATCAGCTTTTATACTGGCTATTATTGATCGCCTTTACCGCGAGTTTTTTAAAAAACTTCTGGCCGCTGCTGGAAAGCGGCTTACAGCCTGATGATATTTATCAAAGCAACTGGAATAGCCTACGTATCGGTAAAGGATTTTTTTATGCTTGGCTTTTATGGCCATTTATTCGACGGGAGCTTTACGTCCATCCCAAGCTTAGCCAACGTTTATTGGCAACAGGCATTACCGCCAGTTTACTGATTTTTGGGCTGTTGGTGCTATGGGAGCGGCATGTGCTTAGTGCTTTGCCCCCTTTTCATGACCGTTATGAATTTTTATCGGCATTATTGGATTTTTCCAGCACATACCGGATCACCGGCTGGTTTACCGAAATGCACGTTGGCGGCGAAGCCGTTGATGGCTACCTGGTTTCGCTGACACCCTTGGTCGTTTATTTGCTGACCCGCCAATTGCGGCAAGTTGAGTTCGCCATCATCTCGCTTGCCGCCGGCTTAGGGTTTTATGCCGTTATCGTGACTTTTACGCGCACAACTATTGCCAGTTTCACCTTATCCCTGTTTGTCACCTTATTGGTGTTAATCGTCAGTAAACGCAATTCCTTCAAATCAACCCACAATGCTTTTTTGCCCACTTTTGTACTGTTTCCACTCTGTTTTATCGGCTTATTCCTGGGTTTTAAGTTAGCCGGATACCAAGCTTTATTGACTGGCCTAATCAGTTTTTTTGCCGCCCTGCTGTCCGGTTATTTTTTGTTTGGACGCAACCGGGAATGGCAATGGCTTGGCATTGCTGCAATCGCTTTATTGACGCTATCTGTTGTGGGGATAAGCAACTCGGCATTGGAAAGTAAATGGCATTTTTTCAGTTACTCCGATGCCATTCGTCTAGCGGTGCTGCTAAGCATTTCCCATGTAAGCCCAGGTTTCTTGCTGGGCAGAATCGCCAAAAAACAAGCCATCCCGTTAAAAAACCTACAAATAGCCGCCGTGTTTATCGGATTATTTTTATTTCTGGCGATTGGTTTAAGCTCAACCCGATTTGAACAACGTTTTTCTGAAGTGTCAGGTGATCTTTCAACCCGCGAACATCACTGGCTACAAATGATTTCTTTCCGTACCCCCGACAGTTTTAGCAGTGCCGTCATCGGCGAAGGTGTAGGCACGATACCCGGTTTGTTTTATCAAAATACCTTATTGACGCGCTCGCTGCCCAGTTTTCGTATTGCAGAAGAAAACGGACAAGCTTATTTGATACTTGGAGCCGGTGAATTTAACTTTTTCCAGAAAATCTTTTTAGAACCTGAGCAGAACTATCATTTGACCGTGACCGCCCGTTTCAAATCATTGGCGGACAAATTGGCAATAGGCGTTTGTAAAAAACACATCTTAACCAGTGAACACTATCAACCCAGTTGTATTTCAAACGGATTCAAACCCAGCCATATTGACACCTGGGACGCCTATAACTGGGATTTTAAATATAACGAAAAAGACACTTGGCTGGACTGGCCGACCACTTTAGTTATTCATAATGACAGCAAGCAAGCTGTTGAAATCGGCTCAATCACCATCGACAGCCCGACAGAAAACCAAGTGATAAGAAACGGCGGTTTCACCGATAAATTACAAAGCTGGTTATGGGTCATAGACTTTGACCATTTACCCTGGCATAGCAAACAGCTATTTATCCATGTTTGGTTAGAACAAGGAGGCTTGGGCCTAGTGTTGTTTATCTGCTTGTTGGTTTTCGCCTTTAAACACCAATGCGTGTTGCTGGCAAAAGGCTCGTCAGTCCCGCTGGCGTTTTTACCGTCGATGACGGCAGTTATTTTGGAAGGGTTTACTGGAACCATGCTCGATGCGCCGCGTGTCTGCACCCAGATTTATCTTATCCTATTTGCCGCCTTGCAATGGCCTGATCCCAACGCGCCCAAAAATCAGTCCAATTCAAGATCCGTCCATTCCAGTAGAAATCAGCGGAACCCAGGCCGCGCAGCGAATCCCATCGCCATCAACAACCATTCTACCCACACACGCCGTACAAAGATTTCAGCTATAATGGAAAGCTTGATTTAGCCACCTTTTTATAATCTTACATGCCGAAAAAAAAATCTGCGACCCTGTTTGAAGACGCGCTTGCCGAACTGGAACAACTGGTCACCCGTCTTGAACAAGGTGATATTTCCCTGGAAGAGTCGCTAAAATCATTTGAACGGGGTGTCAATCTGACGCGCACCTGCCAGCAAGCCTTGCAAGCAGCGGAACAAAAAGTCCAGATCCTGATAGAAAAAAACGGCACTCAATCCCTGGAGCCTTTCGCCAATGAGTAATGCGTTAAAAGAATACCTCAGTTTTTGCCAAGCCCGTGTCGAACACGCACTGGATCTTCGTTTGCCAAACGCAAACATTTTGCCGCAAAAACTGCATCAGGCCATGCGCTACTGCGTGCTGGACGGCGGCAAACGCACCCGCCCGCTGTTGACTTACGCCACCGGCAAAACCTTGGGCATTGCCCCTGAAGCCTTAGATGGCGCGGCCTGTGCTGTGGAATTCATCCATGTGTATTCCTTAATCCATGATGATCTGCCCGCTATGGATGATGACGGTTTACGGCGTGGTAAACCAACTTGCCATATCGCCTTTGATGAAGCGACGGCGATTTTGACTGGCGACGCCCTGCAAGCCCTGGCATTTGAAATTCTGGCGCATGACCCCAGCATCATCGCCAGCGACGCCAACCGTTTAAAAATGCTCACCACCCTGGCAAAAGCCAGCGGTTCGCAAGGCATGGTCGGCGGTCAAGCGATAGATCTGGATTCGGTCGGTACGATGTTGAGCCTGCCTGAGTTGGAAAACATGCACATCCATAAAACCGGGGCCTTGATACGCGCCAGTGTCAATCTGGCAACGCTGTCAAAAAGTGATTTGGATACCGCGGTGGCGACCAAGCTTGACCATTATGCAAAATGTATCGGCCTGTCTTTTCAAGTTAAGGACGACATACTCGATGAAGAAAGCGACACGGCGACCTTGGGCAAGACCCAAGGCAAAGACAAAGACAACAACAAACCCACCTACCCTGCCCTGTTGGGCATGGCGGGGGCCAAACAAAAAGCCCGTGAGCTGCATGAAATGGCATTGGAAAATCTAGGTGTTTTTGGCCAGGAAGCGGATTTATTACGTGATTTATCGCTTTATATTATTGAGCGCAACCATTAATTCATTGGCCCGACAGGGTTTAAAAACCTGCCCGGCCAACCCTCGCTACGCTCTCCCTGCCGGAATGCTGTCGGGTTACGCTGCCGCTAACCCGACCACCGAAAAACATCCCACATAAAATAAATTCATTGACTTAATGGCAGTATGGCTAATCCCGCCAACAAACCAACAAACCAACAAACCAACAAACCGCCAAACGTCTGGAAGGCTAAATCTTGTCAATTGCCCCTAAGGATTTGGCTAAAAATAACTTCCCTGAACCATTCTTGAAACCCTAGACCTGACAGGTTTCAAAAACCTGTCAGGTCTTAATATCGGGAAGTTATTAATGGCCAAATCCTAAATTAATTGCTCTATATGGGTTTCGGGGTCTTATCAACAACCATCCAAAATATCACATCATTCCGGCAATCCCTTTATGCCCCAGAGGGTATATGCCGGAATGACGGGTATTTTGGAAGCCGCTATGTGCATTAACGGCTTGCCTTATACATTTTTAGTAAAGAGATCCTGAAACCCATATAGAGCCTAATTATTTAATTTAGCTTTAATTCTCGCCAATAAATACTATACTTATGGCGATAAAAATGAATGGCTTATTTTAGCTTAAGGGGCTTTTTGACGGCTACCGTGATTATGGAATAATTTATACTTCAAACGATCAGGTTTTCGGTTTTTTCAGAACACGGCCCATGTAGGATGGGTTTCCTCGCGTCAGCCCATCCCACTAAACTAAAACTGAAAATCTGACCGCTCAAGAGTATGGCGGTTTTTTTGGGGCCAGTTGAAGGCGTTAATTTTAATGCTAGATGTTTTTTCCAGGGCTATATTTCCTGCCGCTTTTTTAATGAAACATGGCGGGATAATTGGTAACGAAACTAACTAAATAAAATCCAATCCGCTAATGCACAACAAAAAAACACAGATCGGCTTTACCCTGATTGAATTAATGATGACGCTGGCGATAGCCTCAATAGTCGTAGGCATCGCCACACCCAGCTTCCAAAGCATGATCAGCAACAGCCGCTTGACCGCCTCCACCAATGATTTCGTTAGCGCCTTAAGTCTTGCCAGAAGCGAAGCGGTCAAGCGGAGTGTGCGGGTCACCGTGTTGCGGAAAGGTCCTACCGCCGGCGCTTGGGAATCCGGCTGGGATGTTTTTGTCGATGCCGACGGTGACAATGCCCTCGATCCTAATGCGGGAGCTTGCCTGCCAAACGCAGACTGTTTGTTACGGACTTATGATGGCTTGCCGGCCGGTTACACGTTGACAACGGGGGGTAGTTATGATGACCATGCAGTTTTTTTACCCAATGGTCTCAGTGGGACTCCCATTGGCGATACCTTCACTTTATGCGACGGTACTCATGATGACGGTCAATCGCGTAAAATCATCGTAAACTCAACGGGGCGGGCAAGAGTTGACGTTCCTCCCTATGACCCTCCCCTTCCAGTCAATTGCCCATAATTTTTTCAATCTTGAATTATGAATAACAGCTCCGGATTCACCCTAATCGAAGTCCTGATAGCCATGCTGGTACTAGCGGCAGGCTTGCTTGGGCTGGCTGGCTTGCAAGCCACCAGCCTGGGCAATAACCAGGGCGCTTACAACCGCAGCCAAGCCACCCAATACGCCAATGATTTGGCGGACAGGATACGCGCCAATGCCGGTGCCGTAGGCTCTTACATCGCCGACCCGACCACTGCCGCAGCAAAACCAGGTTGCCAGAGCACCACCGGTTGCAGTCCGGCGGACATGGCAGAAAATGATCTCTATGAATGGAACTTGGCGTTAATAGCCGCCCTGCCCGTCAACGCGGTCAACATCGGCCAAATCGCCGGCATAATTACCATCAGTATCAGTTGGGACGAAAATCATGATGGTGTGGTTGACGGTGATGACCCCGATTTCCTAACGAGTTTTCGGTTATGAACACGAACCCTTTCACACAGATTGCCACCCAAGACGGTGTCCAATATGCCTGGTTAAGACAAAGCCTCAATGACTTTGAAATGGCGAAGATATTGCTAACAGCAAACAAATGGGACGGCACTTGCTACCATGCCCAACAAGCCCTAGAAAAACTGTTAAAATTTGTACCATGCGACGCGGGACAAGCCCAGCCAGCCACCAGCCCCCTTTCCCAAACCTTGGATATTTTGAGGGAAGTTTATGAACATCAATAACCCTATCTCGGCCGCCAGAATTAAAAAACAAAAAAATGTACTGGCCTACCTCAGCTTGGCGTTCAAAGGCTTTGCCTATCCTGTCTACTTGTTTGGCTCCTACGCAACGGGTCGCTTCCACGGCGAATCAGACGTTGATATAGCCATCATCGCCCCCGATGCCCAAGCAAAAGACGTTTATAATCAAGCGTGTGACAAAATGACTGGTCTAGGCATGAATTACGGCATCCTTATATCCTCCTCAATCAATCACTTGGATAGCAGCATGGCCACCTCCTTGCAGGGTATTTCGGCAACTGCTCCCTGCGTTGCTCTACCTCCTGCATCCATGCAGTCGTCGGCATCCTCCCTAAATGCCCTAGAAGATAAAAGCAAAAGCATTGGCCTATCTTTTTTAGCATCAACAAAAAACAAAGTGCATTCGTCAACTTATCTCCTAGAAAATAGGCAGCCGTACAAACCCTTACCCCCCCCCCAAACTTACCGCCGCCAAACCGGCCTAACCCTGATAGAAATCATGGTGGCGATGCTGATTGGCCTGTTTTTATTGGGCGGCGTATTGCAGGTTTTTGTCGGTAGCAAACAAACCAACCGGATGCTCGAGGCACTCTCCAGAATACAAGAAAATGGCCGCTATGCGATGGGGTTTCTAAATAACGACATCCGCATGGCGGGGTTTTTAGGATGTGACAGCGGGATACCACTGACCAATAAATTGAATTTACCTGCCCCACCTGGCGATTTTTTATATCGCTTCGACCGGGCCATTGACGGCTTTGAAGCAACGTCCCCAGCGGCATGGACACCCGCCATCAATGCCGCGATCACCTCCCCTCTGGGCGGCTCCGATGTCGTCACCATCCGCAGGGCGGCAGACCAAAGCTTTACCGTGGTCGCCCATGCAGCAGCCACTGCCGGCCTGACTTTAGATGCCACTGCCACTATCGCAAATTTGCAGGCCGCTGATTTTTTAAAAGTCGACACTACTAATTATTGCGCTTCTGCAATAGTAACAAATTGTGCTGCCGCCACTATCTTTCAAGCTAATACAGTTGCAGCAAACCTGCTTTCGCAAAGCCCCATCAACGCTTGTGCGCTTGGTAACGCCGATAATGATTTAGGTAGAACCTACGGGAATGGTGAAGTCTATCCGATCCACACGATCAGCTATTACATAAGGCTTAATGCCTCACTCCAACCCGCGCTTTATCGGCGGATTGATGCAAGGAATGCCGAAGAATTGGTGGAGGGGATTGAACAAATGCAAATTTTGTATGGCGAAGACTTGGATGCACCTGGAACTGCTGGTTATGGTTCGGCCAATTACTATGTGCCGGCCGACTCAATACCCGCCGCTGGCTGGGGCAGGGTCGTCAGCATCCGCATCAGCCTAGTGGCGGTATCCCTTGAAGATAATGTCACGTTGGAGCCGGTGGCTTATTTTTTCAATGGCGGCTCCATCACACCTCCTGACCATCGGTTAAGAAGGGTGTTTACTTCAACCATTGCCGTCCGCAACCGGCTATAAGAGAATGTGAAAGTTATGTATCAACGCATTAAATATCAATCCGGCGCGGTTCTGGTCATCAGTTTGATCATGCTGTTGCTGCTGACCCTAATCGGCATCACCGGCACCCTAACCAGCTCGCTGGAAGAGAGAATGGCTGGTAACATGCGTGACGAAAGCCTGGCTTTCCAAGCCGCCGAATCCGCCCTCGCCGCCGCAGAAGCCACCCTTGCCCCCCCTACCCCCTTGCCTACGTTTGCTGATGACGGTACGGGCGGATTTTATTCGCAAGCATCCACCATCCCGACCACATCGGCATTAATGACGGATACTTTCTGGACAGGCCAACCAGTGCATACTTCTTCAGTTACGGGCTTGGGCGTCGCCACGCCTAGTTATATCATCCAAAATTTGGGGCCTGTCCCCTGTTTGACCCCCCCTTGCCCTGCCATCCCGATTTATAGAATTACCGTTAGGGCCACTGGACAATCCGCCAGCACAGTGGTTATTTTGCAATCCGTCCATCAGCCCTAATCACATAAAAAAGGTCTTTGGACGCATCGATTTTACCGAAACTATCCCATCGGAGACTTGCAATGAACACTTTTAAGCATAAACCTTATCTTAGCCCAAATAGTTTGCTGGTCTGGTTGGCGTTGGGCTTAATGGCCTGGCTTCCGGCCAGCACCAGCCTTGCGGCTATTGCGCCAGCCCCATTATTCCTTTCCACCAGTGTGCCGCCCATCGTGATGCTAGTCATGGGGCGGAACCATAAGCTTTATTATGAAGCTTATAACGACGCCTCGGATCTTAATAATGACGGTCTGATTGATGTCGGTTATAAACCCGGGATTGATTACTACGGTTATTTTGATTCACACAAATGCTATATCTACGACTTAAATAAATTCACGCCCACCTCGATAACTACCGACAAAAGCTGCACCAGCGAATGGAGCGGCGACTTCCTTAACTACTTGACCACCTCCAGAATGGACGCGATACGCAAAGTGTTATACGGCGGCCAACGCAGTACTGACACCACGGGCAGCACGGTTTTAAAGCGGGTCTTTATCCCTCAGGACGCCCATAGTTGGGGCAAGGAATATACCAGCGTGGCAGTTGATGGCTATGACATCAGGGACTACACCCCTTTGCCGCTTCCTGCTTCGGGGAAGCGGCATCTTTTTGCCAGCACCACGTTGACCGGTTCAGCAAGTGACCCGCTGTTGCGCGTACTTCCAAATAGCACATACCGGATATGGGAATGGGTGTCCATTGAACGGCCCGTAGCAGGGCCAAAATGTCTACATGGTAGTAGCGGACCGGCTTGCGGTACGATCACGGATTACCGCGTATACGTCGATGTCTGCTTGCCTAGCCTGTTAGAAACCAACTGCAAGGCTTACAGTGATGGCACCACCACCACCTATAAACCCACCGGATTGCTGCATATCTATGGCGAAGAAGATTTGGTGTATTTTGGTTTGCTCACTGGATCGTACAAGAAAAACATATCGGGCGGGGTGCTTAGAAAAAATATACAATCATTCAAAAACGAGGTGAACCCTACTACAGGGCAGTTCCTTGCCGTCAAGGGCATTGTCGACACTATCAACAAGTTGCGGGTAGTGACTTTTAATTATGCATGCCCGTATTGCTATGCGTCAGGCTGGATCGCTACCCGTCCCATTAATGAAGGCGAGGCCGCTGAATGGGGCGAACCTGTTGCCGAAATGATGTACGAAGGGTTGCGCTATTTTGCCGGGAAAGCCAGCCCGACCCCTGCATTTTCAATATCTTCAACTGACACACCCGATGCCACCTTAGGCTTGCCCGTGGCAACTTGGCTAGACCCGTATAAAGCGGTGGCGGCAGGTGGCGGGGGCCACCTCAGTTGTGCTAGGCCGATGGAATTGGTCATTAGCGATATCAACCCATCGTATGATACTGACCAATTGCCTGGTAGTTATTTCAATGTTTTTGCCAGTGACTTGGCTGGTCTCAATGTGTCCACCTTGGCGGATAGCATCTGGGCGGGGGAAACTGAAGCGAGCAATATATTCATCGGGCAATCAAACACGCATAGCGATGGCACCCCTTCCCCTAAAACAGTGACCAGTTTTAAAGATATTCGGGGCTTGGCTCCGGAAGAGCCCACCAAATTGGGCGGGTATTATGCGGCCAGCGTTGCTATGCATGGTAGGGGAAGCGACTTGCATACGGCGGCGGGGAATCAAAAAACCGATACGATTGCAGTGGCTTTGGCTTCCCCGCTACCCCGCATTGAAATTCCGGTAGACGGTAAAAAAATCACCTTAGTGCCTTTTGCAAAATCAGTAGGAGGAGCATTCGGGATTAGCAATTCGGAAGGCCAATTTCAGCCAACCAATCAAATTGTTGATTTTTATGTTGAAAAAATTGCGAACACGGCGACTGGAAACATGGACGGCTCGATAAACCAAGGCCGCCCTTATGGCAAATTCCGAATCAATTATGAAGACGTGGAACAAGCCGCCGACCATGATATGGATGCAATTGTTGAATACACCTTTACTGTTAATGCCTCCAAGCAGGTAGTGGTTGATCTTAACTCTACTTATGCTGCGGGTGGTATTATCCAACACATGGGTTATGTCATCTCCGGCACTGAGTCTAGCGACGGGGTTTATCTGGAAGTTCGTGATAAAGATACAGCCGTAGGCAGTGATCCAGACTATTTTCTGGATACCCCGCCAGGATCGGCACCATGGAACGATGGTCAGCCCTTGCCATTAACAGCATCAAGAACCTTCACCGCAGGGGCTAACACCTCGGCCAGCTTTATCAAGCACGATCCGCTCTGGTATGCCGCAAAATGGGGAACAACTGACAAAAATGATGACGGCGTTATTGATGCTCTAGATTGGGATAGCGATGAGGACGGTGTGCCCGATAATTATTTTTTGGTGACCAATGCCGGAAAGCTTCCAGAGCAACTGGGCAAAGCTTTTGCCAAGGCACTCAATGTCGTGGGTTCGGCTTCCGCAGTGGCGGCCAATTCCACCCGCTTGGATAAAGGCACTCAAGTTTATCAGGCCAAATTCAACTCAAAATACTGGAACGGTCAATTGTTTGCCTATAACATTGATCCTGATACCGGTGCTTTAACTATAGACTGGGAAGCCTCGTCCAAACTTCCTTTACCGGTTACTGCCAGCCGCAAGATCTACACTTATAACCCTTTGGCAGTGCCTCGAAGCATCGAGTTTAAGTGGGACAACTTAAACCCTTCCCAGCAGACTTATCTGGATACCTTGGTAGGCTTTAACGATGGCAACGGCAGTTTGCGTGTTGACTGGTTGCGGGGGGATAACGCAAAAGAACAAAAATATACTGGCGGTATCTTTAGGGATAGGCTTTATAGTGCCTTGGGCGATATCGTTAATTCCGACCCCGTATTTGTGGGGAAAGAAGATTATGGCTACGCTGGCTTACCCGGCGTAGAAGGTAGCAGTTATGAAGCCTTTCTAACAACCAACAAAACCCGTAAGCCTATGATTTATGTGGGGGGCAATGATGGCATGTTGCATGGTTTTGATGCCACCAACGCAACTGGCGGGACAGAAATATTGGCTTACATTCCCAATGCCTTATTTCCTGAATTAAGTAAGTTGACATCCCCTAACTATGCCCATCAGTATTATGTCGATGGCCAGTCTGCTGTGAGCGATGTTTATTACGGTTCGGATTGGCACACCGTGCTGGCAGGGACGACTGGCGCCGGTGGTCGTGCCGTATTCGCGCTGGACGTGACCGATCCTGACCACTTTGGCAGCGTCGGCGGCCCTTTGTGGGAGTTTACCAACGCAGACGATGGTGACTTAGGCTATACCTTGGCGCAGCCGACGGTAGTCAAGATGCAAGACGGGCATTGGGCGGTGATTGTCGCCAATGGCTATAACAGTGACTCAGGCCATGCCGTGCTGTTTGTCCTTGATGTAGAAACGGGTGCGGTGCTGCAAAAAATTGATACGGGGATTGGCGATCCGACCAATAAAAATGGCCTTTCTTCCCCGGTAGCCGTTGACGCTAATCTTGACCGCAGTGTAGATACGGTTTACGCAGGGGATTTGTACGGCAATTTATGGAAATTTAATCTTGCCGATGCCGCCGGCACTTGGCCGGTCCCATCCGCCCCGTTCTTTGTGGCTTGCACGACAGCGGGCGGCTGTAGCGCCCCTAATGACCCTAACCGCCAACCCATCACCGGCAAACCCAACGTAGGCGCAGTGGGGGCTGTGGGTACTGATCAAAACGGTGTCGGTATTATGGTTTATTTTGGCACCGGCAAATACTTTGAAACAGGCGACAATATTGTTAGTGCCAGCCCGCCACCGCCAGTGCAAACGTTTTACGGCTTATGGGACAAGGGGACGTCTATCACTGACCGGGGCTTGTTAAAAGAACAAACCATTGATGCTGAAGGCACATTTGGGACGGCCCATCCGCTTCGCGTCGTCTCGAAAGATCCTGTTTGTTATAAAGCTCCTTGTCCGAGTGGCCCGGTTAGAAGCGGTTGGGCATTAGATTTAAAAAGCCCAGTAAATGGTCCCGAAGGTGAGCGGGTTGTCAGTTTCCCCCTTGTCCGCCGAGGCTTAGTGATATTTCCAACCGTTATTCCAGATCGTGACCCATGCAGCTCTGGTGGAAAATCATGGTTAATGGAGCTCGACGCGCTCAATGGCGGGGAATTTAGTGGCGCGCCATTTGATACTAACGGGGATGGTAAAGTTGATAACGATGACTTGGTAACCGTAAACGGTGAAAAACACGCGGCGTCGGGTATTGACTTGGGAGTCGGCATTATTAAAACCCCTGCGGTGGTTGAGGCGCCAATAGTTGATTACAAATATGTCAGTGGTTCTGATGGAACAATGGGTTCTGTTGCTGATGTCAAGCCGCCCGCTGGTCCCGGAATCCGCCGGTCTTGGCGGCAACTAAGGTAGCTTGCAATCCGCCAGGCACTGATGATGTTATGCGGCAAACTAAAAAACCAACGGCTTACCAAGCTACAATTCGGGTAAGCCATTGGTGCCGCAACGCTTGAGTAACATCAGTTAAGGATTTGGCCATTAATAACTTCCTGATATTAAGACCTGACGGGTTTTTGAAACCCGTCAGGTCTAGAGTTTCAAGAATGGTTCAGGGAAGTTATTTTTAGCCAAATCCTAAGCGTTACAATCGCTACTGAAGGCAATCTTACAATTCCTTTGGCTTTAGGTTTTCAGGAGTGCAAACCTAGTACCCAGTCATTTTTATTTTGACGGGTATTGGCGTGGCCGGCCGGAATACCCGCAGGGCATAAATAAGGCCGCCCGTGCGAAGCGCAGGGTGGGTGTTTCCGGCAATAGGAAAGAATGTTTGCCGGAAACAACCGTTCTCATGCCGGAAGCAATTATTGAGCAAATCCTTAGCAAGCCCCGTATAGGCCACATCTATTGGAATATCAATGAGGTTAAATAAAACATCATGAATAAAGCAAAAAAAATCAACGGGTTCACCCTGATTGAGTTGATGATATCGGTAGCCATTGTTGGTATTCTTGCCAGCATTGCCTATCCCAGTTACCAAAGCAGCGTCCAAAAATCCCACCGCTCCGATGTGCAAGCCAACTTATTGAATTTGGTCAACGTCATGGAGCGGAGGTATACAGAAAAACCTGACTATACCTTGGTTCCCGCTCCCCCCCCCACTCCTTATTACACAATAGCGATTAATCCGGTTACTGCGACCACCTACACTTTATCGGCTACACCTATAGTGGGTAGCGGCCAGGACGGCGACCCTTGTGGAACCTTGACTATTGATAATTTTGGCACTAAAGGGGGCGATATATCAGGTTGTTGGTGATTGCAAGGTAGCCTGACAATCCAACAATGGGTTTGTTAGCCAAGTTTAAGGCTTCAAAATATACTTTAAACGCTCAAGTTTTCGGTTTTTTAGGTAGGGTACGCTGTGCGTACCTTTAAAAAATCATCATAAAATCAACGCAAAAGGTACGCACAGCGTACCCTACGATGGATTGCAAAAAACCGAAAACGTGACCGTTCAGAGTATATGTGTTCATGGACTACAAACCCCGGTTTGTAGTCTTCAACAATTAAATCACAATCACTACCCCATTTTTCTAGGATTCATCGCGCCAATCCCGACTTGAAACCAGCTAACTTAAACCTTATCAACCCATTCATACAACTCGGTCAAGGTCGGGTCGCATTTGCAACAACTGCCGCCGCAATTGGCTTCCAGGGACATTTTACGCACCTTGCCTTTGCTGATCCATTTACCCAACATGCCGCGTATGGCATCCGGCTCAGCATCAAAATGGGTGGCCAACTCTTTTAATGACACCCGATGTTGTTGTTTTAAAAACTCGCGTAAATCCAAAATCATTTCAACACCTCCTGACGAGGTTTATTGTCGGCATTTTTTCCGGTCAACCATAAACCCAGCCAGACCAAAGCAAAGGCCATCAATAAACCGTTTATCCAGGCCAATGAATAAAAGGGATGTTGCCCGTAAGTCATGGTTTGGTAGAAAACCGTGGCGGTCAGGTAGGCAATGCCGGTTGTCCAGCAGACGACAAAAATAGCCCAGGTCCGGTTGGTTTCGCGGTAAATGGCGGCGGTTGCGGTCACGCATGGGGCATAAAGCAAGATGAACAACAGATATGCAAACGCCCCCGCTTTGCCATCAAAACTCCGCTGCATCGCCGCAAAAGTGGCGGTTTTTACTTCTTGCTCGGTGGCTGCCGCAGCTAGGTCGTTGACGTTGCCAATATTCAAGCCCAATGGATCGAGGGCGTTGTCAGCGACGTCACGCAGATTTTTGGGAATGGTCAAAAGCGCATCCAATAACGCCTGTTTTAAGCTAAATTCCGCCTCTGGTACGTTTGGTGCGGTGCTGTCGCTGCCCAGTTGGCTGTACAGGGCATCCAATGTCCCCACGACGGCTTCTTTGGCGAGTATCCCCGTGAATATGCCCACTGTCGCCGGCCAATTATTGTCGCTGATGCCCATCGGTTTAAAGATTGGCGTCAAACTGCGGCCTATGGCACTTAACACCGATTTATCGCTGTTTTCGCGTCCGAAACTGCCATCCACACCCAAGCCATTGAGGAAATTCAGTATCAAAACCATCGGCACAATGACTTTTCCGGCATTAAAAATGAAGGATTTGAGTCTGTCCCACGTTCTAATACAGACACCGCTGATAGTTGGCAAATGATAGGCGGGTAGTTCCATGATGAAAGGAGTGGTTTCACCTTTGAACAGGGTATGGCGCATGATGAGTCCCGTGATGACCGCGACGGCAATACCTAGCAAATACAAACCGAACACAATATTTTGCCCGCCGACCGGAAAAAAAGCGGCGGCGAACAGCGCGTACACGGGCAAACGTGCGCCGCAGGACATGAACGGGTTCATTAAATTAGTCAGTATCCGGTCACGCTGGTTTTCCAAGGTGCGCGTTGCCATAATCGCGGGGACATTGCAGCCAAAACCGACTATCATCGGCACGAAGGATTTGCCAGGCAAACCCATCATCCGCATGAACCGGTCCATTACAAACGCCGCACGAGCCATATAACCCGAATCTTCTAGCGCGGATAGGAATAAAAACAGAAAACCGATGATCGGGATAAAGGTGGCAACCACTTGGATGCCACTACCAATGCCTTTGGTGATGAGCACATTCAGCCAGTCAGGAACTGACCAAGCGGTCAACAACACCCCCAAACCATCGACCAGCAACGCACCGACCGCTTGATCGAAAAAATCAATAAACGCACTGCCGATGTTAATGGTAAACATAAACATCGTGTACATCACCAGCAAAAACACGGGGATGCCAAGAAAGCGGTTCAATACAAACCGGTCGATCATTTCTGTGGTGTGGCGGCTAATTTCGTTGAGTTTACAGACGCTGCGCTGGGTGAGTTGGTTGACAAAGGCATACCGGGCGTCGGCGGCGAGGATGTCTATCTCATCATCGGTCTCATCGGCGACGCGCTCTTGCAAAGACAATACTTTTGGCAAGATCGCGAAGCCGCCAATGTCTTTGGCGAGCGTGTCGTCTTCGAGCAAGCGCAGAGCCAACCAACGCAAATCGCATGGATAATTGGCCGCCGTTTCCTGTAAGTCGGGCGACAAGTCGTTGACGGCCTGTTCCAAGGCAGGGCAATAGGCTATGGCAATAGATGGGACGGGCTGGGTTTGCGCGGCTTTGTTGATCGCGGTTTTTAATCCGGCAATACCGTGTTTGGCTGAGGCGGTGATAGGGACTACCGGACAGCCTAATTGGACGGACAGTTCGTCTACATCTATTTTTATGCCGCGCCGTTTGACGGCATCCATCATATTCAGCACCAAAATCATTGGCACACGCATTTCTATCAATTGCGAGGTCAAGTACAGGTTACGCTCAATGCTAGATGCGTCAATGATGTTGATAACGAGGTCGGCTTGCCTGGACGCCACATAATCCCTGGCGACTTTTTCATCTAAAGAAACTTGGTCATCGGCGGCTTCCAGCGAATAGGTGCCGGGCAAATCGACCAATTCGATGATTTTGCCATCATGGGAATATTCGCCGGATTTTTTCTCCACGGTCACACCCGACCAATTGCCCACATGTTGTTTAGCACCTGTCAAGGCATTAAACAAGGTGGTTTTGCCGCAATTGGGGTTGCCAACCACACCGACCGTAAAATCCGCCCTCATCACAGCTTCTCTATCAACAAGATCGCCGCTTCGTCTTTGCGTAAGGTCAGGGAAAAACCGCGTAATTTGATTTCCACCGGATCGCCCATAGGCGCGAACCGGGTCACGCTAAATGCTGTACCTGGAGTCAACCCCATAGCCAGCAAACGTTTACGGTAAGCTTTGCCGGACTGTTCAAAGCCAACAATTTTTCCTAGATCACCGACATGAAGACTTTTTAAACTAAGAGCCATAAAATCATCCCAAAATTGTGAATACACTTTAAAAGAACAATAATTTATCAATAATCATTCTCATTTATGGCGAATATATCATAGATCACGATTCCGTCAAAAAAGCATTTAACATTCCCAAAGGCTTGCTTTTTCAACACCCACTTGCCTATTGGGTTTTAGCCCGGATTAGTTAAATAACTTAGGAATGTGCATGGAATAAATTCTCGGATCAAGACCTGTCAGGTTTTCAAAACCTGACAGGTCTGACGAGCCGGTGCGGAAATTATTTCATGCCCGTTCCTTAAATAACCCAGATTGTGTAAGTTGCCAGTTGATTCTTTATCCACATGGCAAACATTATGTCGAAAATCTATAAAAATGCTGGGTGGATAAGCAATACCCGTATGCAATTCATTAATTTGGCCTATACCATAAGATTATGGAAGCGTGGGCTGTAACAAAAAAAGCGGCTTTGTTTCCGACAACAATCCGACAGTTCCAACAAAAAGCTCTATCTTTCTGCTATAATGGCTCTTTTTTATCGCCCTACATACGTCAAAGAGGTTGTTATTTGTGGCTAATATTATTACTCGTAAATCTGTAATGACGCTTTTTTCATCCGCCACCTGTCCGATGAGCCACTGCGCCCGCTTTGTCTTACACGAAAAAGCCATCACCGCTGACATAGAATATTACGATCCCGCCAATCCCCCTGAAGATTTGCTGGAGTTAAATCCAACAGGCACATCCCCAACATTGATTGAACGCGAACTGGTTTTATACGATTCCCGTATCATTATGGAATACCTGGACGAGCGTTTTCCCCACCCGCCCTTGCATCAGATGGATCCGGTCTCACGAGCCACCGCTAGAATGGTGATTAAGCGTATAGACCAGGACTGGTATGAATTGCTGGAAGAAATTTCATCGTCCGGGGAGAAAAAATCGGCGCGTGCCAAAAAACTGCTACGCGAAAGCCTGCTTGCCGCAGCACCTGTTTTCGCCGCACGGCCTTATTTTATGAGTGATGAGTTTTCGCTGATTGATTGTGTGATCGCACCTTTGTTGTGGCGGTTGCCGAGTGTGGGAATTGATGTCACGACCCAGAATGAAGCCATCAACAACTATGCCCAACGTATTTTTAAACGCGCCGCTTTTAAACGCAGTCTCAGCGATGCCGAAAAAGAGATGGTGGAGTTAAAATGACACCCTTAAAACCCTATTTAATCCGCTCTGTTTATGAATGGCTTATTGACAATGACTTGACCCCGCATTTGTTGGTTGATGCCCTGCACAAGCAAGCAGTGGTTCCTGAACAGTTTGTCAATGACGGCAAAATTGTCCTGAATCTAAGGCCACAGGCTGTAGAGGCATTATCCTTGGGCAATGATGATATCGAGTTTAACGCCCGCTTCAGTGGCAAACCGATGCACATCATTGTCCCGGTTGTTGCCGTATTGGCGATTTATGCCAAAGAAAACAACAAAGGCATGGGCTTCGACCAGGAGGAATACCATGATGCCGGAGATCCTCCACCAGAGAAAAAGCCTCCTTCCCGACCACATCTGCGCGTTGTGAAATAAATCCAATTCAAGCCGTGCCCTGACAAAAAGGCATGGCTTAGTTTTTATCGGGTTTATACAACATAGAATTTGCTATAGGCTTCCGCCTGCCTTCCCTGCCGCCCGTATTTTAGCCTTGCCTTGCTGTTACCTGATCAATCCGAATGATCTTGTGTGGGTATATGATCGCGCGGAACTATACAAAGTTAAGATTCTTCACCGATACCTGCTTGGAGCCGGACTATCATCTTCGTCTGTATTATCTTGTCTTATCTTATTGTTATATAACGGTTATTAGTGTTTTCTGTCAAGTGCTAGTTAAGATTGTTATCACTTCCTTGCTTGGGAAACCATCAGGCCAAAGGGTCAGATAGGTTTTCTCAGACGATACAACGCCGATATGTCTTCATCCCCATAGCCTTCCGCCATCAACCGTTCGTAGTCGGTAACGGTCATCGCCGACAAAGGGATGGCGACATGGGCTTTTTCCGCCATGCGTTGGCAGATTTTCAAATCCTTATGGTGTAAAGCCAGCTTAAAGCCCGGGGCAAACGTGCCGCTGGTCATGGTTTTGCCGCGCTTGTCCAAAAACCAATTCCCCGCCGCACCGCCCGCCACGGCATCAATCACTTTTTCCATCGGCAGGTTTTGCGCTTGCGCAAACGCCAAGGCTTCGGTCACCGCTTGGTTGATGCCCGCACATAAGACTTGGTTGACCGCTTTGGTCGCTTGCCCGGAACCTACAGGGCCGATATGGATAATGCGTGAAGACATGGCTTCCAGCACCGGGCGCACTTTGTCCAACGTATCCGCGTCGCCGCCGATCATGATCGACAACGTGCCGTTGTTCGCCCCTTCCACGCCGCCGGAAACGGGTGCGTCCAAAAATGCCACGCCTTTGGCCTGTAACAATGCCGCCGCCTGTTTCGCAGTTTCGCTGCTGACCGTGGACATATCAAGCACCACCGCACCTATTTTGGCAGTCCCGGCAATCGCCGCAACCACCGCCAACACATCGCCATCCGCCGACACGCAGGTCAGCACCACATCCATGTCAGCGGCAAGCGTGGCGATGTCTGCATAAGCGGAAACACCCAACTCCACCGCTAAATCTTGCGCTTTTACGGCAGTGCGGTTGTACACGCCTGCCAGCAAACCTGCTTTGGCAAGGTTGCGTGCCATCCCTAAGCCCATTGCGCCTAGGCCGATAAAACCAATTTTCATGTTGTGCCTCCTGTTTTATGGTGGTGAATTCGTATCATAATTGAATATCGCCACAATTTCCCCCTTTAGGCTGCTGATGTGGCAGCGGTTTTTGAGGCATCAGGCATTCGCCGCCCCACCAGGGATTTGGCGCGGATTGAGCGTATGTTTGCTAATGCCAACCTCATCCTCTCCGCTTGGCATGAAGGCAAACTCATTGGCGTATGTCGCGCACTGACTGATTTCAGTTATTGTTGTTACTTGTCCGATCTTGCTGTCGCCCATGCCTACCAAAAGCATGGCATTGGGCGTGGGTTTATTGCCCGAGTCCAAGCTTCCATCGGTGATGAGGTCGCACTTATCCTATTATCGGCTCCTGAGGCAATGGCGTATTACCCCAAGGTTGGCTTCGAGAAAATTGAAAACGGATTCATTATCAAACGAACTCATTAACGCCAAGCCGGTTTAATTTTTTTCCGCCACGACTCCAATCAACACCATAGACACAGGAGTCCTTACCCTCGGCATCCAGTGGAAATCGCTCCAGATAACGCGAACAGATCGCGCCTCTCTTTTTTCCTCCTGAATTCGCGCGATATAAGGCGGCCAGGGCGTTCGTGGACAGCTACGCAAAAGCCCAGGGCGGGGTTCCCTAAGCCTAACGGTCGGGGCGCATCATTTGCCCACGCCTTGCGCCGTTGCTGGCTTTCCCCGATATGAGCCGTTCATGAATATGACCGATCCAATAATGACCGCCGATGCACTCAGAATGCGCGGCGTCAGCGGCTCTTGCGCGAACCAATTGCCTAAAAACACCGCCACCAATGGGTTGACGTAAGCGTAAGTCGCCACAAGCGGGATCGACGCGTTCTGCAGCAGCCAGGCATAGGACGCGAAACCGATCATTGAGCCGAACACAATCAGATACGCCAATGCCAGCCATGAGCCGGCCGATACCTGGGCAAAGCTGAAGACACTCCATCTTTCGCTTAGTACGCTGACAACCAACAAGGCAAATCCGCCAGCCAGCATTTCCGCGCCCGTCGTCATCAGTGCCGTCTTCGGCAAATCCGCGCTCTTGCTGTAGATCGAACCGATCGCCCAAAGCAAACTGGCAAGCAGAAGCGCCGCCACGCCGGGCCCGTTTAACGACATGCCGTCCGAAATCGCCGACGGGCCGACCAGCAGGTAAATCCCCAAGAAACCGATGACCAAACCGGTAAGCACACGCAGCGACGGCCGGGTGCCGTTTGGCCTGACCGCATCGGCAATCACTAGGAACAGGGGCACGGTACCGATGATCAGCGCGGCAACGCCGGACGGGACGGTTTGTTCGGCCCAACAGACCAAGCCGTTGCCGCCGAGCAATAACAAGGTGCCGACAATGGCGGCCGAACGCCACTGGCGCAAGGTCGGCGCGGCATCGCCGGCCAGGCGCCGCCAACCCAGCAAAATGACGCCGGAAACGACAAAACGCAATCCCGCCGACAAAAACGGCGGCAACGTCTCGACCACAAAGCGGATCATCAGGTAAGTCGATCCCCAAACCAGATAAACCGCCAGCAACGCGGCCCAAACCTTCACCTTCATTCTTCAAACGCCTGAATGACCTCGGTTTCCGCTAGACTCGATGCGATCCATTCCTTTACCGCCGGATGATCCAGCACCGTATCCACGTAGTCTTGAGCCGTCGGCCCCGCTGCTAGCCGATAGGTATGGAAACGCAAGGCAACTGGCGCGTACATGGCATCGAGAATGCTGAAACGGCCCAACAGCCAAGGGCCGTCAGCGGCGTGATTGTCCCGGCATTCGCTCCAGATTCGACCGATCCGTGCGATTTCCTTATGGACCCCGTCGGGCAATGCCTTGGCGGCAAGTGGCCGCCGGCAATTCATCCCGCAATGGCTGCGCAGGTTGGCAAAGCCCGCGTGCATTTCCGCAGCCAGGGAACGGGCCAGGGCGCGGTCGGCCCGCGATACCGTCCATCCCTGAGTTTCCGGGAAGCGCTCGGCCAGATACTCCAGGATCGCCAGCGAATCCCAGACGGTTATGCCATTGTCCATCAGCACCGGTACCTTACCCGCGGGAGAAAACTCGGCGATGCGGGCTTGTGTATCGTCCCGGTAAAGGGGTATCCGCACTTCCTCGAACGCAATGCCGTGGTGTTTCAAAAACAGCCAGGGGCGCAGGGACCAGGACGAGTAATTCTTGTTGCCGATGATTAAGGTTATAGTCATGAGAGATCCTATCGGTTGGAATATGGGTTAAATGGTTATCGAAGCGTCGCTACGGAATAGGACGCGGACAGTACGCCCATCCCGGAAGTGTAAGCCCAAACCGCCGAAATTCCGGCGGGTCTTTTGCGGACTGAGTATTCCCGTCAAAATGCCACCTATTTTATAGCAAACCCGCCGGATATTCCGGCAAAAAACCGACCGCTGGCAATGATTGATTTTATTGACGTTAACCGTCAAGTATCGGCTCTTTGCTGCCTGTGGCAATGCTAAAAGTCGATAGGCTGAATTGGCCTGTATAGCTGGCACCGAAGACCTGCAACATCAAAAGTTACGTTAGACATCGCTGGGTGTTTGCGTCATTCTTCATCGAAAGATGCATAACGATTGGCGAGATAGTCAATCAATGCCCGAACAGAAGGCAATAGGCCTCGTCGCGAAGGAAACACGATATGGATGATCTCCCGACGTGGTTTCCATTCGGGCAACACTTTGAGCAAAGAGCCAGCGGCCAACTGCGCCTGCACCATCAGTACCGGTAGTTGTACGACGCCGACACCAGCCAGGGCCGCATTTCTCAGTGCGATCATATCGGTTGTCACAAAGCGCGGCCTATGATGCACAATCGCTTCTGCGGCATTCGGGCCATGCAATACCCAGCTATAGGTTTGCTGCGGCGCACCGAGACCTAAGCTAGGCCACTCACCCAGCTCGGACGGGGCGGCAGGCGGGCCAAACTGCTGAACCAGTTTGGGGCTGGCCACCAAACATTGGCCTCGTTCGGACAACACCCGCATGACCAGATCACTGTCCTCTAGCGGCGGCGGGCGCACCCGAATCGCCACATCCACGCCTTCGCTCAGCAAATCGACCCGCCGGTTGGTGGCTTCCAGATATACTGTGACCTGCGGATAACACATCATGAAATCGGCCAGCATGGCGCCAACATGTGCATGCAGCAGCGCCACCGGGCAAGTCAGGCGGATCACGCCGCAAGGCTTGGCATGCACCGTGTCGATAGCCGCTTGCGCCGCCTCAGCTTCCACCAACATCGCTTTGCAATGTTCATAATAGGTTTGTCCGACTTCCGTGACGGTGAAATGGCGTGTCGAACGTTGAATCAGACGCACACCCAAACGCTCTTCCAACTGGGCCATACGACGACTGAGTTTGGACTTCGGGATGCCCAAGGCCCGGCCTGCCGGCGCAAAGCCGCCGTGATCAACCGTTTGGACATAGTAGTAAAGGTCATTCAGATCCTGCATTACAGCCTACGCTTCATCGTTCATAAAATAGGACTCTGAGGCCCAGTTTAGCAGGCTACACGAACCATTGTGTCGATATTATACTTTACCCAACGCTATAAACATCCTCACTATCAGGAGATCGACATGAAAAACGTCCTCGGCATCTACACCGCACCGCGCTCTCATTGGGTGGGCGATGGCTTTCCAGTCCGTTCGTTGTTTACCTACGAAAGCCACGGCAAGCAGCTCAGTCCTTTCCTGTTGCTAGACTACGCAGGGCCGGCCGACTTCACCCCCACTGATAGACCGAGAGGCGTCGGTCAACATCCGCACCGTGGCTTCGAGACAGTCACCATCGTCTACAAGGGCGAAGTCGCTCATCGCGACTCGACCGGCCAGGGCGGGGTCATTGGCCCCGGCGATGTGCAATGGATGACGGCGGGCGACGGGATTCTGCATGAAGAATTCCACTCCCCGGCATTTACCCAGTCCGGTGGCACGCTGGAAATGGTGCAGCTTTGGGTAAACTTGCCGGCCAAGGATAAAATGACCCAGCCAGGTTACCAGGCCATACTCGACCAAAATATTCCTGTCATATCCCTTGGCGATAATGCTGGAACACTACGGGTGATTGCGGGTGAATTCGGCGGCCATGCCGGCCCGGCCCGAACCTTCACGCCGCTTCAGGTCTGGGACATGCGACTGGCGCAAGGTGGCATGACTGAACTGGCGTTGTCTGAGGGATGGAATGTGGCATTGGTGGTTCTGCACGGCAGTGTGAGGGTAAACGGCAGCGCGACCGCCCGCGATGCACAGTTGGTGGTGCTGGGCCAGTCAGGACGAAATATCGCCATCGAGGCCAGCACCGATGCCGTGGTATTGCTGTTGAGCGGCGAAGCGATAGGCGAGCCCATTGTGGGTCACGGTCCGTTCGTGATGAACAGTCAACAAGAAATCATGCAAGCCATAGACGATTTCAACAGCGGCCATTTCGGCCAAATGTGAATAGATCCAGCTCAACCGCCTCAGGGCGGTGGAGCGTCACCAACCGGTGCCTAGGCACCATATCAACCGTTAAGGAGAAATACCATGACTACACCTTATGTCCGTCTCGACAAAAATAATGCCGCTGTTCTACTGGTCGATCATCAGACTGGATTGCTGTCTCTGGTTCGGGATATTGATCCCGACAAATTCAAAAACAACGTCCTCGATGCCGTATAGTCTCCTCGCACCGTCGGATGCGCGCATCGTGCTGTCGGTGAGAGACAGTTCCCAGTTGCCGAACATGGCCACCTCTTCAGCCCGGTTCAGTCGGTC
>NZ_JAQTZU010000018.1 GCF_028687615.1 Methylovulum sp. | reverse complement strand
TGACGACATTCTTGATGTCTGCTGTCAGGCTTGGAATAAATTTGCTTTGCAACCGGACGCCATTCGATCCCTTTGCTCTCGGAGCTGGGCGGTGTTGTCATAGAAACTTATTGGGATTGGTATAACATCTCCCGAAGGGATGTTATTCCTGTGTGGTGGATTATTTTTTCCCAGTAAAACTGATCATTTTCTGATACAAACTTTTAAGTTGCCCAGGAAACTGTTGGGCAGTTACCTCGACATCGGCTGCTTCATCAATTACCGCTAGAACGGGTACCTCTGGCAATTCTGGTGCTTGCTTTACTGATTTTCCTGTAAAGCCAATTATTTTCTGGTAAAAACTTTTAAGTTGCCCAGAAGCCTGTTGGTCGGCTATGTCCACATCGACCACTTCATCTATGGCCGGCAATGGTTTCTGATCCACGGATTCCCGAGGCAATACGGGTTCTTGCCCGACTGGCTTTTTAAACGGGTTAAACCATTGCGATTTGCTTTCTTGCTTCACGATTGCCGCGCTGCCAGCCACTTGGCGACTTTCCTTTAACGGCCTATCTTTTACTTCCAAATCATGTCCAGGCCGGGCAGCCAACTCTTGTTGTCGTTTTGTACTAATTGCGTCTTTTTCTGAATCCTTGGTCGATTCCAAACTATCGGTTTGCGCTGGCAAAGTTGGCTTTTCATCTTTCACCTCATGATGCCCGCCAACATGGGCCATAGACTGTGCAAATTTTTTACCCAAATCAAAATCAGCTTTTACACTGTCCATTAATTTGGCAAATAACGGCTGTGACTGTTGTGGCGGCTCGATGGTTTCTGCCAATTCAGGAACCGTCGCCAGCGGGGGAAGCAAAATTTCTTGCACCTGGACTGATGTTGGCACGGGTGCTTCTGGAACTAAAACCGGCGTTACGTCTTCGACGACGGATTCCTCTTTATTTTGTAAGATGGCTTCCAAGTCGCGGATTTTTTGTAACGCCACGTTTAAATCGTCAAAAATCTTGATGCGATCCCATTCCAACTTACCAAGCTGCACCTTATAAGCGCGTTGATAAGCGCGTTGTTGTTCATGGAGTTTTACCACTTCAGCTTCGCTATTGCCTTGCTCGGCTTTATGATCCAAGGTCAACTGGCGGATTTTTTGTGCCGACAAATTCAAATCGTTGAACACTTTCATCCGATTCGTTTCCAGCTTGGCGGTATATTCTTTATAAGCCTGATTTTTTGTCTGGAGATTGGCCAGCATATCCTCCATGTTGCTTTGCACTTCCCGTTGTTCCGCAAAGGTGTTGTTTAACACGTCAAGCTGCATGTCCCAATTTTGCTGGTTATTTTGCATTTCCTTCAAGCGGTTTATCAATTGGCTGACAACATATTCCTGCCTTTGCCAGATGTCGCCGTCATGGTCCGTAGCGGCATCCTGATCATAAGCAATCGCCCATTCCTTACCGACTGTTTCCAGGAATGCCGCTACTTGTTGATGGGCTTGTTCCGTTTGAGTTTTGAACAGCCGTAATGCTTCTTCTGATTGTTGCAGCCCCTCCTGCGTAGCTTTAAGCTGTTCATGCGCCATTTGTGCTTGGACTAATTCACTGCCCAATTTTTTTAATTTGCCCCGATAACGTCCGCGCACCAATAAACACAGCGCGATACTGGCTATCAGCAAAGCGGCGGCGAAATACATTGGCACATCAACGCCGCCAAGCGCGTTTTGAATCATGGCTAAATACGATTGCATAAATCCTTCCCCTAAAAGTGAGTTTCCACCGAAGCGGCAGTTTAAACGAATTCCCTCATTACTGGGTGATTGCGTATCCTGCCATCTTGTTTTTATTTGAATTTAACGCTAAAAAATCAAAGTCCCATCTTATTCACTAAAAGTTAGAAAACAAGGAGGCCGAAGGAATACTAATTGATGCCGCGCAAATGAATCCAGTCAATTTTTACACTAGAATCGAGCATTGGCATATTATTGAATATGTGGGGGATTTTATAGTTTAACCAGTTAAGCAAAAAAATCGTAGGGGGTTGATATGTGTTATGGAAGTCGATAAAAAAGGGCTGTTAGCCCTTTTTTAGGAGTGCAGCTTCAGCAGAATTTAGCGTAATTGCCAAGTCGAACGGTATGAGGTTTCCTTATCAAAATCTTGCCAGATGTAATCCGGGGTGACAATCGGTTTGGTAGGGATGATAAATGTCGCCAAATCGTATGCTCCGCTCAGTGTGCGCCCTAGCATGTGGACGATGCCTGTGACTACACCGGCGGTGGCGGCATAAGCTATGCCTTCCTGATGGTTGGCTATCATAATGGTTTTAGGGATTTCCGCGACTCCGGTCACGACATTGGCAATGCCGTTGCCGATCTTGCCGCCTAAGCGGGCCGGATAGCTGGACGCGCTGGCGTCGTATGCCATCAGTACTGAAAGTATCAAGGCTGTTTTAATCATTAGTTTCATGAATCACTCCAAATAAAGGTTAAATCTGTGCCGCTGTAAAAAAGACACACTGTGTTTTTGCGATGACAGGTATCGGTAGTATGCTCAGTCTTTTACCCAACCGTCCCGCAAAGTAACGGTGCGGTTGAAAACCAAATTCCCGTTGCTGCCATCAACGGTGTCCAGACAAAAATAGCCGGTGCGTTCAAATTGGTAGCGGGTATCTGTCGTGGCGTGGGCCAAGCTGGCTTCAACACGGCAATTTTTCAACACTTCCAGAGAGTCCGGGTTTAACGCATCCAGGAAATTGGCTTCATTATCCGGTTGCGGGACGCTGAACAGGCGGCTGTACAAGCGTACTTCCGCTGGTAAGGCGTGGGCTTGGGATACCCATTGGATGACGCCTTTGACTTTACGGCCCTCGGGGTTTTTGCCCAGGGTGCCAGGGTCATAGCTACAGTGCAACTCGATGATGTTGCCATCCGCATCTTTAATGACTTCTTCACAACGTATCACATAAGAACCACGCAAGCGTACTTCTTCGCCTGGAACCAAACGTTTGTACTTTGGCGGTGGATTTTCGGCAAAATCGTCTTGTTCAATCAGTATGACTTTAGAAAATGGCACGATACGTTTACCCAGTTCAGGACGCTGCGGATGGTTGCTGATTTCCAAATTTTCGGTTTGCCCATCAGGGTAATTACTGATGACCACGCGCAACGGTGCCAACACCGCCATGACCCGCACGGCGTTGTCGTTCAAATCTTCACGGATGCAGTATTCCAACACCCCCATTTCTATCCACGAATTTTGTTTGGTCAAGCCGATGCGCTCGCAAAAATCACGGATGGCTTTAGGCGTGACACCCGCACGGCGCAAGCCTGCCAACGTCGGCATCCGCGGGTCATCCCAGCCGCTGACATGCTTTTCCATGACCAATTGGTTCAATTTACGCTTGCTGACGATGGTGTATTCCAATTGCAAACGGGCAAATTCGATTTGTTGTGGATGGCTGGGTGTTTGCAATTGCTCCAGCACCCAATCATAGAGCGGGCGGTGGTCTTCAAATTCCAGCGTACACAACGAATGGGTGATGTGCTCCAGCGCGTCCGAGAGGCAGTGCGTGTAATCATACATCGGGTAAATGCACCAAGTGTCGCCGGTGCGCTGGTGGTGGACGCGGCGGATGCGGTAAATCGCCGGATCACGCAGATTGATGTTGGGCGAGGCCATATCAATTTTGGCGCGTAGCACGTATTGACCGTCAGAAAATTCGCCAGCCCGCATCCTTTTGAACAAATCCAGATTTTCTGCGATGGGGCGGCACCGGTCGGGGCTTTCCTTGCCAGGTTCGGTCAATGTGCCGCGATACATGCGGATTTGTTCGGGCGACAGGCTATCGACATAAGCCAAGCCTTTTTCAATCAACTGTGTGGCGTAATCGTAGAGCTGCTCAAAATAATCGGAAGCATGGCGCAACTCGCTCCAGTTAAAACCCAGCCATTGCACATCGCGCATGATAGCCTGCACATATTCATCGCTTTCCTTTTCAGGATTGGTGTCGTCAAAGCGCAGGTTGCATGTGCCATTGTTTTCAAGTGCCATGCCGAAATTGAGGCAAATCGATTTGGCATGGCCAATATGCAGATAGCCATTCGGTTCAGGCGGGAAACGGGTGGCGACCCGGCCATTATGTTGGTTGGTGCTAATATCGTTGGCGATAATCTGACGGATAAAATTGGCGGGCAATTGGGTATCGTTTGTGGACATGAGGTTAATTTAGTCAGTTATTGAAGTGAATTCAAAAACTTGGCATTGATGGTTAAAAGGGAGTGGGCGTTAAGGAAAAGCCCGCAAGACAGGTGGCAATACTACTGTAATTAACAAAACCAGTAAAGCGCTGCACTTTGTTGGATAGATCAGAGGGGGGTGGCGGTTAGCAATGAATACCTGGGATTTTCGCTTATCATCCGGCCTAAAAATTACCCATTATAGAAATGCCTTGGTAGATCCCTGATAGTTGATGGCTTATGTTTTGGCAACATAAGCGGTATAGACCTTTCAGTCTGATGAAACCTCAAAGGCTTGGAGCCAATTTGATCAAGTGCTTTTAGGGATTGACAGGGGCGTAACGGTTAAACAACATCGCCAGCATTTCGCATTCATCGTGGGTAGGTTTGATCCAACCGGGAATGCCCAGATCCGCCAACACTTGCCGCCCTTGGCTGTCCTGGTTCATATCCAGCAAGACTTCCGACAGGGCATCACCTAGCCCGGCGCAATGCGGCGCGACGCTGAACATGTGGAAGGCAAAAGCCGTTTCGCTTTGGTCGATTTCGCGGAGCATTTTCCGTGTCAAACCGGACAGGCCCTTGTAGGTGTCGCTGAGCATGAACAAAATATCCGCCGAACCTTTCAGCAGCATTTGCAGGGCTTTAATGTCATGGCCGGAAAACACGTGTTCCATGTGGGCCAATGAGCTTTCGCTTTCTTCCAGCAAAAACCGTCCCAGCAGGTAGACAAAGTTATCTTGGGCGGCAGTGACAATTTTGCCGCCGATATAGTCTTTCAAGTGCTGGCGTTTATCTTCGCTACGAACTAGCAAGGTCACTTCATCGGCTTGGTCTATCGGCCTGAGCAACGGTTTGTAGTGGTGTTCCAACATCAGGCGGGTGGCTTCAAACGGCTTGGTGAAAACAATATCATTTTCTTCAATTTTCTTCCGCTGTTCAGTCATTGCACCGTGGCTGAGTTCCAGGTGGATTTCGCGGCCTAAATGCCGTTGCAAATAGGTGTTGAAAAAATACCAGCCGTTCATTTGCTGGCTGCTTTGGGCGCTGACCCAAAGGCTAAGCTTATCGCTATGGGCCTGTATGTCCACCGTTGAATGGGCGTCATGTATCCGACGCAAGGCTGGCGGCGGTACCGCAATTTCTAGCGGGGCTTTTTGTCGTGGCTGGACAATGTTGGCAACCGGTGCGCTAGCTGTAGCTGTGGCTGGTGCGGGTGTTTGCTCGTCTGCCAGAAAACGTGTCAGGCCGGTCATTTTGAACAGTATGCCGATCATACGGTTGGTATTGGTCACACTGATGGATACATTACGCTCTTGCCAGTGTTGGAAAAGTTTGAGCAATTGCGCCAAACCCATGGAGTTGACGCGCTGGACTAGGGCAAAATTGAGCGTTACCGAACAATTTTCAGGTATGACATACAAGGTTTCCAACAACTCAACGGCATTGACATCTATCATGCCATTAAAGATAAATTGCTGGTTCAATGACGTGGTGGACGGTTGCGGTTTAATTTGCAAGCTTTCCGAGGTCACCGGATTCGCGGCATCAAGTATGGCCTGGTTGTGCTGGGCGGGGGCTGAAACCGGAGGAGCGGCAACTGCTGCCGTGGAATCCGCCTGTTCATCGGCCAAAAAGCGGGTAAGGCCCGTCATTTTAAAAAGGATACCAATCATACGGTTGGTATTGGTCACGCTAATCCTGTTGTTATGGTTTTGCCATAGTTCGAATAATTTTAGCAACTGCGCCAAACCCATCGAATTGACCCGGTCTACTTGTGAGAAATCAAGTTCTACAGAACAACGGGGAGGCAAAACATACAGGGTTTCCAGGGTTTCGACCGCATCGACATCCACTGTACCCACAAGATAGAATTGTTGCGCCAGTTTTTCTGGCGAAGGTTGCGGCTGAATCTTTAACTTAGATTGATTCATGGTTAATAGCCTCGATTAGTTCCGTGTGATAAAGGAATTGGTAGCCTTTATCGGATTCAGGGTTAAATGGATTGACCAAGTCCAAAAATGCACAGACTTGTGTTTGCCGGTTAGGAAAAACCCGCAATTGTAGATAGTCAGACATGCGCCAAATTAGATACAGCCCCCCGCCGCCGACTCCAGAGTCCAAGCCCAAGCCTTCAATATGCCGGGCCAGGCGGTTTAAAAATACATTCGGGGTCAAGGTGCCCCAGGTATCCGTCAACGAAATTCCTAGAAGACTGCCTTGGATCGACAAGTCCAGACGGAGTTTTTCATCCACGTCCAGTTCCCGTGATGTGCCTTTAGGATACAAAGCCCGGCCCTTGCCGTCACGCGGCGCGGCACACAAGCCATTTTCTATGAGTTCATCCAACATGAAGACCGCTGCGTCAAGACGCTCAGGGTTAGGAACTGACAATTCTTGTAACCATGCGTCCACTTCGGCAATGATAAAGGCTTTGTCTTCGCTATGGCTAAACTCAAACTCCCGGCGTTGGTCTGGATAGCGCAATAAGTTTGCCAAATCGTCAGGGGTTTTATGAAGATGTTGGTTAAGTAAATTTTCCCAGCCTAATAACTCGTTGATAGGGTGGTCTTGTTGCAGGACGCGCCGGACACCTTGTGCCGCCAGATTGGGGATCAGGTCGGAAAATTGGTGTTTGGCCATGAACACCACTTCTTGCCGGTTAATTCTTGCCGCGATAGGCGCGGGATTGACGCGATAATCCGCATCGAAAATATAAACTTCATCCAGCTCCTGGCTTTGGGCTGGTGTTGAGCTAATCGTGTTACCCGTATCGTAAGTTTTTTCCAGATAGTCTACGCCGAACATAGTCAAGTCGTCACCAAAAGTGCTGCGCTGGGTATGCGAGCTCAAATTGCTCAAGATTTTCGCATGTAGTGTCGGCATGTCGCTATCGGCTTGGCTAACCAATAAGGCTTCCAGACGTTCATAGCCAAAACATTCACCAGCGGGACATTCTTCTTCGACGATACTATCCGTATAAAGGAACAATCGATCCCCTAAGTCCATTTCCGTGACGATTTGTTCGTATTCCGTGTCGATGTTTTTCCCTAACGGCAAGCCGCCAATCTCCAAACAATCCAATTGACCGAGCATGGCACGGTAAAGGTAGGCAAATTGATGGCCGGCGTTGGCATAGCGTAGTTCACCAGTTTGGGTGTCCAGGCAAATGGCGAACATGGTCATCAATAAAGATTGGTGTGCGGTGTTGAAAATGATGTTGCTCAGGCGGGCGAGGATCTTGCCAGGTTCTTTTTCGCGTTGGGATTCAAGGAAGTTGACAGAGGCTTTGGCGGCACAAACGATAGTGCCGGCGGCAATACCGTGTCCGCTGACATCGCCGACCAAGATGACCACCCAGCGGTTATCGACGATATAGTAATCATAAAAGTCCCCGCCGACTTCGCTTGACGTCATCATCGTGGACAGCCCCGTCACTCCAGGCAACGCAATGTCAGCAGAGCGTAACAGGTTTTTTTGCAAGGTGGCGGCGTTGGCGACTTCATCATTTAAACGCGCACTGAGTTGTTGCATGGTTTCAATCAAGTTGCCTTGCGATTGCGACATCTTGAGCATCATGTCGGCAATTTTTACGACACCGACAATACCCGTATCGTCAATAACCGGCAAGGCTTCGTAATGGATGCCTGGGTCACGGCTTAAAAAATCGGCGATGACTTGGTCAATACGGTCTTCTGTACGCACAATCAACGGTGCGACGAAAATTTCCGCATTGCTGTCCAGCAAGGTGAACAGTGATTTACGCGCATACAGTTCACGGGCAAAGGCTTTGGTCATTAAGTTAAGGTAATTACGCCTTGATATAATGCCCAAAAATTTGTCGTTATCTGTAAGCACAGGTAGCGCGGCTAATTCCGGGTCTCCTTGAAATAAGCCCAACACTTCCAGTACCATCATTTCTAGCGTGATGGGTTTGACTGGTTTTGTTAGTTCAAGGACACTGGGGGCGGAAAACTTGACGGAACCGTTAAGGTCGCGTTTGTTTTTGGGGGAGTCAAGCATAGGTAACCTGGAAATGATCTGTTCAACAGCAAAAGTCTGAATTATTCATCTGTTATTCTATAAGTAGAACATGACAGCTTAGTTACATTGTTGCTTGAAAATCGTTGTTTTTCATAAGGTAATTATTGAAAAGTTAATAATTGTAAAGCACTTTGGCGTTTAAGCTTGGGATTGGTGCTTGAATGCCCTATGCAATATATCAAAACTTATTGAAATATAGGGTTTTATTTATTTTTAACCATAAGTAGCTGTTCTTCTAGCCATTTCACTTTTTTTAATAATTCGGGCAATTTGCTCAGTGCGACTTGTTCTTTATAGGCGGTACGCTTATCTTTTGCCGGGCTGCCAAAGACTTGGGTTTTTGCGGCAACATCTGCGGCAACTCCGGCCCGTGCCATCACCACTGCACCCTGGCCAATGGTCACATGATCAGCGATACCGGCACTGCCGGCGAGGATGGCGTAGTCTTCGATGTTACAGGAACCGGACACACCGACTTGTCCGCACATAATGACATGACGGCCAATTTTGTTGTTGTGGCCGATTTGCACCAGATTATCTATTTTGCTGCCGGTGCCTAAAGTGGTGCCGCCCAAGGCACCACGGTCGATACAAGTATTGGCCCCGATTTCGACATTGTCTTCAATGACGACATTGCCGATTTGCGGGACTTTGACATGCTGATAGTTGCGGAATTTATAGCCAAAACCATCGGCTCCGATAACCGCGCCGGAATGGATAATGACGTTATCGCCGATGATGGCATCATCGTAAATCACCACATAAGGGTAAATCCGGCAGTTTTTGCCGATTTTGACATGGCGGCCTATGTATGCCCCCGCGAGAATGGCGGTGCCATCGCCAATACAAGTGTTTTCGCCAATAACTGAGTATGGGCCGATGAACACGCCATCACCCAAGCTGACAGTTGCCGCTAACACCGCCTGCCCGGCAATCTCCGCCGGGTATGCACGTTCCGGGTGCAAAAGTTCAATTGCCTTGATAAAACTCATTTCCGGGTCTTGGGTGATCAATAACGCCATCGTTGCCGGAACATCAGGAATGGCAAAATCTTCTGGCACAAAACAGGCGGTAGCCGTTGAGCCTTTCATGTATTTTGCGTAACGGCTATTGGTCAATTGCGTCACTTGGCCTGTGCCCGCCGAGCTAATATCGGCAACCGAAGCAATTAATGCTGAACTGTCGCCACCTTCAATACGGGCATTACACGCATCAGCAAGTTCTTTTAAAGTCATTGACATACTGGTCTCTGTGGGTAGGTTTTAAATTTGGCTGGGTATAGGCCACTGCCATTGTGTTAATAAAGAAATGAATGGTTTTTTGCAAAATGAAAATGGTTCAACAACGGGGGAGAGAAGCTCAAGTCCAAATCCAAGTCCAGTATTGAGCATTACTAAACTGTACCGCAAGTTTTCACTGGGCATGTGGACTGGGACGCCGTTTGAAATACGGTCACTATCGTTGCCAATGCCCCGATTTTCCACCGTCTTTTTCCAGTAACTGTATGGACTGGATCACCATGCCGCGGTCAACCGCTTTGCACATGTCATAAATGGTCAACAACGCGCAGGCTGTGGCCGTCAAGGCTTCCATTTCCACGCCGGTCTGACCGTTGGTTTTCACGGTAGTTTGGCAGTGGATATGATTTTTTTCGATGTCGGGGTTAAAAGTAATATCGACATGCGTGATCGGCAAGGGATGGCAAAGCGGAATTAACTCGGCGGTTTTTTTGCTTGCCATAATGCCCGCTATCCGCGCTATCGCCAACACATCGCCTTTTTTGTGGCCTCCGTCGATAATCAGTTTCAGCGTTTCCGGCTGCATCTGGATAAAGCCTTCGGTGATGGCGGTACGCTGGGTCGCGGCTTTGTCACCGACATCGACCATGTGCGCGTCGCCAGCTTGATTAAAATGAGTGAGCTGCATAAGGCTGGAATGTGAAAAGCATGTAAAATTAGCGGGTATTCAATAGGTTACTAATCGTTTCCTAAGTGCTTGCATAAAAGATGTGCAAATTCTCGCCAAAATAATTTCGGCAAGCACTTAGGAAACGATTAATAATGCAGGAAACTACTAGCCATTATCCCTGTTTTTGTGATCGTGTGAACGAATATGTCAATTAAAATACGCTATTTTGCCAGTTTGAAAGAAAGCCTGGGGCGTTCGGAAGACACCCTCTTGGCGGATGGTTTGGCCTCCGTCCGCGAGGTTTGGCAACAGGCCAATCCAGAACTGGTTTTGCCGGATCGGATTCTGGTCGCAATCAATCAAGATTATGCCAGTTTGAACGACCAGGTAAACGATGGCGATGAAGTCGCATTTTTCCCACCCGTCACCGGAGGTTGAGAATGACGGTTATTGTCACTGAACAAAGTTTTGACCCTTGGCAGGAAATCCAGAATTATCAAAACGCCGCCAATTTGCTGGACGGACAAGTCGGCGCGACCGATGTTTTTATCGGCACGATGCGTGATTTTAATGACGGCAGCGAAGTGCAAGCCATGACGCTGGAACATTATCCGGGCATGACCGAAAAGCAACTGGAGAACAGTGTCGCAGAAGCCCGGCAGCAATGGCAAGTGCTTGATGCCTTGGTCATCCATCGGGTCGGCGATATTTTCCCGAACGAGGCTATCGTCTTGGTTGCCGTTTGGGCCGCGCACCGTGGCGATGCGTTTGATGCCTGCCGTTACCTCATGGAAGCCTTAAAAACCAAAGCCCCGTTTTGGAAAAAAGAACGCCTCATTTCGGCAGATAGCCGTTGGGTTAAGGAAAATACCGATGGCTATAAATCCGCCAAATAAAAACCTCGCATGAATGAAGTTAAAACCCGCCAAACCCTGGAAATCCTGATCAAAAAATCCCGCTTTATCGGTGTGATCGTCCCTTGCGATAACGAGCAGGATGTCGCGCTTAATCTCAAACAGGCACACGACGAACATCCCAACGCCAGCCATATCGTTTACGCTTACCGCATCAAAACCGCCAACGGCATCGTTTACCGCTTCCACGACGCAGGAGAACCCACCGGCACGGCAGGCAAGCCGATTTTTCAGCAAATCGACGGCAAAGAGCTGATTAATGTCCTGCTGATCGTCATACGCTACTTCGGCGGCATCAAACTCGGTGCAGGCGGCCTGACCCGCGCCTATAGCAACACCGCCAGCCAAACCATCGCCGCCGCCGAATTATGCCCGTACATCGAATGGGCGACAGTCCCCCTCACTTTGGAATATAACCAGATCCAGCCCTTGGAATATCTGCTGAAAAAATTGGACGGACGCATTATCGCCCAGGATTTTGCCCAGCAAGTCAACGTGCAAATCCAGTTGCCCGCCGGGCAAGTATCTACATTGTTGGCGGCTTTTTCTGCGCCGTATTGAGACTATGGATACGTTATGTCCCTTTCGGCTAAATTTCGAAACTAAAGGCTATGCCTTAGACTTCATCGCGCCATTGCGAATAAGGATGCGCGACTAGATTATTATTGTAATAGCGTAAGTCATCCGTCACTTCCACCCCCAGCCAAGCCGGTTTGCGGAACGCCATGCCGATTTCAGGCAACTCAATTTCAGCTACGAGCAAGCCTTGGTTGGCTCCGGCAAATTCGTCAATCTCCCAGAGATTTCCGTCATCAAAAACCCAATGGCGGGTTTTCTCAATCAAGGGTTTTCGACATAAATTGCTAATAATTTCATCGGCATCCGCCGATGGTATCTCATATTCATATTCATGCCTATGCGTACCGATGATTGCACTCTTTATATTCAGCCAAGCGTGTTCGTCACTGATCCTGACCCGAATCGACGTGTTCGCCTGGGAACTTAAGTAACCTTGCCGATAAACAGTTGAATGGTGGACGTATTTGCGCCAATCATCATTGGCCAGCAAAAATTTGTGTTCAATTTCAATTGCCATAATTAGACTGTTTTACATTGTTGGCCGCCGTCACAATAAGGCGGCGTTTGGGTTGCAGCACAAGCGCATAAATACAACGTGGTGGTTTCTTCCGCCATGAATTTAAAAGATTTAATATTGGAACGCCCGCTATGCGTATTGTCGCACAAAGGCATGTCTTCACTTAAACCACATTGGCACCAGGAATAGATCCTTCCGGCTTTGACTTCAACAGGCAGCGGGGAGTTGGTTTTGTTGGTCATATACAAAGCCTTCGGTAGAAAAAAACGCATTATATTCTTTGAACAGTCAATTTTTCGGTTTCCAATGGTAGGTTATTGTATAAGGGAACACGAAAATTAACATAAGTAACCGTGCAAAAGTCTTTTAACAGGCAAGCCGGATTTTTAGAAGCTTACAGGCATAAAAATGTTAAGGAACGGGCATGAAATAATTTCCGCACCGGCTCGTCAGACCTGTCAGGTTTTGAAAACCTGACAGGTCTTGTGATCTGCGAATTTATTCCATGCACATTCCTAAATGATTTATTAGTGGTTAAATCTACTGGCATATTGATCCTTTTTTAAGCTGCCGTAAAAAAGCCCCGATTGCAAACAGCAACCGGGGCTTTCCATTTTCAAAGCAGAGGGTTTAAAGCCAAAGGCTTCAAGACCGCATGATTACATCATGCCGCCCATACCACCCATTCCGCCCATACCACCCATGTCTGGCATACCGCCGCCTTTTTCATCGCTAGGTGCATCAGCGATCATGACTTCGGTGGTCAGCATCAGGCCAGCGACAGACGCTGCGTTTTGCAAGGCGGTGCGGGTCACTTTCGCTGGGTCCAAGATGCCCATTTCAATCATATCACCATAAACACCAGTGGCTGCGTTGTAGCCGAAGCTGCCGGTGCCTTTTTTGACTTCGTTGAAGACCACTGATGGCTCGTCGCCAGCGTTGGCTACGATTTGACGCAGTGGCTCTTCCATCGCGCGGCGCAGGATGTTGATACCGACGGTTTGGTCGTGGTTTACGCCTTCAAGATTTTCCAATGCAGACAGCGTGCGGACCAGGGCAGTACCGCCACCCGCAACCACGCCTTCTTCAACGGCAGCGCGGGTTGAGTGCAGCGCATCTTCTACGCGGGCTTTTTTCTCTTTCATTTCGATTTCAGTGGCGGCGCCCACTTTAATCACGGCAACACCGCCCGCCAATTTAGCCAGACGTTCTTGCAGTTTTTCTTTGTCGTAATCAGAAGTGGCGTCTTCAGCCTGGGCGCGGATTTGCGCGACGCGGCCTTTGATTTGTTCTTCTGAACCGGCACCGTCAATGATAGTGGTGTTTTCTTTGCTGATTTGGACTTTTTTCGCTGTTCCTAACAAGTCCAATTCGGCTTTTTCCAAGCTCAAACCGACTTCTTCGGATATGACAGTACCGCCAGTCAATACCGCGATGTCTTCCAACATGGCTTTACGGCGATCACCGAAACCCGGGGCTTTAACGGCGCAGACTTTCAGGATGCCGCGCATGGTGTTGACCACCAATGTTGCCAAGGCTTCGCCTTCAACGTCTTCGGCGATAATCAATAAGGGACGGCCTGATTTGGCTACGCCTTCCAATACGGGCAACATTTCGCGGATGTTGGAGATTTTTTTGTCGTAGATCAAGATCATCGGGTCTTCCAACTCGACGCTCATGTTTTCTTGTTTGTTGATGAAGTAAGGTGACAAATAGCCACGGTCAAACTGCATACCTTCAACAACATCCAAAGAATTGTCCAGACCTGAACCCTCTTCAACGGTGATGACGCCTTCTTTACCGACTTTTTCCATTGCTTCGGCAATGATTTCGCCGACTGATTCATCAGAGTTGGCTGAGATAGTACCGACTTGGGCGATGGCTTTGTTGTCGGTGCAAGGGGTTGCAGACGCGACAATGGCTTCAACGGCTTTAGTTACAGCCAAATCAATACCGCGTTTCAAGTCCATTGGGTTCATACCGGCGGCAACGGCTTTCAAGCCTTCGTTGACGATGGATTGTGCCAATACGGTTGCCGTAGTGGTGCCGTCGCCAGCGACGTCAGAAGTGTGCGAAGCCACTTCTTTAACCATTTGCGCGCCCATGTTTTCGAATTTGTCTTTTAATTCAATTTCTTTCGCAACAGATACACCGTCTTTAGTAATCGTTGGTGCGCCGAAGCTTTTATCTAAAATTGCGTTACGGCCTTTAGGGCCTAAGGTGACTTTAACTGCGTTTGCTAAAATGTTTACACCACGCGCCATACGGACACGAGCGTCATCACCAAATAATACGTCTTTTGCTGCCATTTTTTTATCCTAAATTCGTTTGTGTGTGATTGGTTTCTAAAAGGGGTTGGGATTGATTAACTCGGATTAAACCAGTCTGATTTAACCCGGCTTGATTTAACCCGGCTAGATTTAACCCAAGATTCCCATGATGTCTTCTTCACGCATTACGATGACTTCTTCACCGTCAACTTTCACTTCGTTGCCTGCGTATTTGCCGAACAACACTTTGTCCCCGACTTTCACTTCCAACGCGCGGAGTGTGCCGTTGTCTAAAGGCTTGCCTGCACCAACCGCCAAAATCACACCTTGGCTTGGTTTTTCTGCGGCGGAGCCAGGCAATACGATGCCGCTAGCGGTTTTGGTTTCTTCTTCAACGCGTTTGACAATGACTCTATCGTGTAACGGACGTATATTCATCTAACTCTCCTAAGATTAAAATTGATGGTTGAATATTTTTGGCACTCACCAGTAACGAGTGCTAATGATAATGAGCTTTTGCAGTGTGTCAAGTTCTTTGGCATCATCTCCCCTCACCTTCCCAAACCCGATAACTTATGAATGACGACCAACTTTTACGCTATAGCCGCCAAATCATGCTGCCGCAAATCGACGTGGACGGGCAGCAAAAACTCCTCGCCGCCAAGATTTTAATCATCGGCGCGGGCGGACTAGGTTCACCCGCCGCGATGTATCTAGCGGCTGCCGGAGTCGGCTGTATCACAATTTATGACGATGACGTGGTTGATTTATCCAATTTACAACGGCAGATTGCTCATCACACCCCTGATATTGGGATAGAAAAGGTAATTTCAAGCAAACAAACCTTGAATAAATTAAATCCCGATGTGCAGGTGATCGCCGTAAAACAGCGTCTGGCAGGTGAACTGCTTGATGCAGAAGTGAAAAAAGCGGATGTGGTACTGGATTGCAGCGATAATTTTGCCACCCGTTTTGCAGTCAATCTAGCGTGTGTAAACCGGCAAACGCCTTTGGTTTCGGGTGCGGCAATACGTTTTGAAGGGCAAGTGTCGGTATTTACACCAGGAAGAAACAATAGCCCCTGTTACAACTGCCTTTACCATAGCGATGGCGAGGAATTGGTCAACTGTGCAAGCAACGGCGTCATTGCACCGATTACCGGCATAATCGGCAGCATCCAAGCCTTAGAAGCGATGAAGCTGATTATGTCAATTGGCGAAACCTTGATGGGGAAATTATTGCTGATAGATGGGCTGTCGATGGAGGTCAACGCGATGCGCTTGAAAAAAAACCCTTTCTGCCCAAGTTGCGGCAGCGTTGGAAAATGAGGGCTTACACAGCAAAGCCCCCATCCACCATAAACTTATTTTTTAGCTAACCGGCTTTGCACAAAATGGATGACATTTTCCGCAAAGTCATTAATCAATGACGGGCTGTCACCATGCGGCTCGGTTTCACCAAAAGGTTTACCATTTTTTTTTGTGAATTTATAAATAAAGTAACCCAACGGCAGGAAGGCCGCAGTCGCAATAATCAACATAATCAAAAACAACTCAGTTACATCACCCATGATTCCTCCTCAATTAGTAAATTTAATTCTCTTATTATTTTTAGGTGAATCGAGATAATACACTTATTTTTAAAGCAAAAAAACAGCGATGCAAGGCTTGGTCATTATAGCTTAGCGACTACGGCTTTTGGGCTTGGTGCGCCTCGCAATAAACCCGCAATAAACCCGCAATAAACTCGCAATAAACTCGCAATAAACTCGCAATAAACTCGCAATAAACTCGCAATAAACTCGCAATAAACTCGCAATAAACTCGCAATAAAAGGAGTATTTCTAAAAATTGCCGTCAATCATTGCGGTTGCAATAACAATCAGATTTCGCCGAATTGAAACCCGGTTGCTTTGTTAGTTTCTGGCCGATTTTATTGCGATTGCTTGGTTTCCGCGTCTATGCTTTATACTCCCAAAGTGTTTCATAGCATGTTAAAGTTTCGTCTTGACGCTCAAGTGCCTACCATTCCCCCATTATCTTAAATCTGGAACATTAGCCATGCAGCAAGAAGCTTTATTAGGTTTAAAAAAAATCGCGTTTCTTTCCCTGTTACCTGATGAAGCCATTGAGTCATTAGCGCTCAAGGCCAAATGTTGTACCTTTCCGAAACAAACCATCATCATTTCCGAAAAAGATGAAACGGATTCCCTTTATATTATTGTTTCCGGCAGGGTGAAGATCTTTACCAGCGACAATGGCGGGCGGGAAGTGACTTTGATGACCCAAGAAACCGGATCTTACTTTGGCGAGCTGGCCTTATTGGGGAATGAACCGCGTTCAGCGTCGGTGATGACTTTGGAAAAAACGGTATGTGGCATTATTTCCAAGGGTGATTTTAAGATTTGGCTTACTGAATATCCTGATGTGACTTTAAATTTGCTAAAAGACATGTCAGAAAAAATCAGGATCCTCACCCGGAGAGTAAAAAACCTCGCCCTGTCCAATGTCCATGAGCGGACCGTGCAAGTATTGTATAAATTGGCCTGCAAAGAAGAGAATGGTGATTTAGTCATCCATGACCGGCCCACACAATTGGAACTCGCCAGCATGATCGGCGCATCTAGGGAAATGATCAACAAAGTCCTCAGGGAATTGGAGAAAAAGGGGTATTTGGAAAACCACGACAAATCCATATTAATCAAGATTCCGCCGTCTATACGCTTATAAATCTTCCTCCGCCTCCCTACCGTCGTCAGCAAAGTCCTCTTCTTCTACGCCACCGGTAAAATTAAATAGTGTTTTAAGATAACGGTACAACAGCCTCGATGATTTGGGCGGCTTAGCCATTTCCACTTCTTTTTGTGCATTGCGCACCAATTGCCTCAGATGTTGCCTATCTGCCTGGGGATATTCATCAAGCAATTCGCTTAGGGCTTCATTGCTTTCCGCCAACAAACGCTCGCGCCAGCGTTCGACAATATGATGCTCCCTAACGGCGTGGGCGCTTTTATTTTCGATACGCGCCAATTTTTCCGTAAACTCATCTACGTCGATTTTATGTAGCTGTCCGGCTATATATTTCAGCAAGCGTTTTCTGGCCCCCTTGTGCGGCATGCCTGACACTTCCGTTACCGCTTTATGGATGTTGGCAGGCAACTCCAAGGTGCTAAGCTGGGCAGGTGATAATTCGGACATTTTTTCACCTAATTCAAAAAGCCCCGCTATCTCTTTTTTTATTTGAGTTTTGTTCGGACGAACCGCGTAATAGACAATTTCGCCATTGTCATCATATTCGTATTCATAATCGTATTCTTCATTCATAGCAAACCTAAAAGTAACCAAATAACCGGCAAATCCGGCAATAAAACATTTTACTTTATCACAGTCAGTTTACGTCGCTTGTTTAATCACCTGCCACGCAACCATTTTTTGTGGCAATGTCAACGACGCATGGGCCGGACTGGTCGATGGCAAACGTTGATAGCGCAGATGGTTAAATTCTTGCACCAATTTGGGCAAAACCCGTTGCCGATACATTTTTTCCGCCATGCCGCCATTAAAAAACACGAGGGAAATCGCCGGATGATGTGTGTAAAACCCTGCAAAATCGTTGACCTGAATACTTTTCATGTCGATATTGGCATCGAGGCTGCCACAGCGGTAACCACTCTGCAAGACATCCCAAACCGCAATGTGATGGACCATCAACAGTTTTTGCCGCTGCTGATAGTCCAATTCTGGATTCGCCCCGAATAATTCACCCATAATCATCCAAAACGCATTTCTGGGATGCGCATAATATTGCTTGGCTTGTAATGACGCGACGCTAGGCATGGAACCCAATATCAGCACCGAAGCCTTTTCATCGGCTATCGGCTGGAAACCTTCGTTGATGGACATTTAGCGTTAAGAAATTTTCATTTTTACAGGATTAAATTTGCGATAATAGCCGGTCATTATTTTTACAGGATCAGTCCCACCATGTGGTTTAAAAATCTTAGCATTTTTCGTCTCACCGAAGCCTTTACATTGTCAGCCGAGGAGCTGGAACAAAAACTCGCCGCCTTGGCGTTCCGTCCATGCGGGCCTCACGAGGAATCTGCATTCGGCTGGACTTCGCCGGTGGGCAAAAACGGACAGCAGTTAGTGCATAGCAGCAATGGTTTTATGATGCTGTGCGGAAAAAAAGAAGAACGGGTGTTGCCGTCATCGGTACTTAACGAATTGGTTCAGGAAAAAATCCTGGAAACCGAAGAAAAACAAGGACGGAAATTAGGGAAAAAAGAACGCACGGCAATCAAGGACGAACTGGTTTTTGAATTATTACCCAAAGCCTTCACCTTTTCACGCAAAATCTATGCGTATATTGACACTAAAGGCGGTTGGATCATTGCCGATGCGGCTTCGGCAAAAAATGCCGAGGACTTGCTAAGCCTGTTACGCAAATGCTTAGGTTCATTGCCCGCAGTGCCACCCAATACCATTCACAAACCAGCCATGACCATGACCCAATGGTTAAGCACCCATCAAACACCCGATGATATAACGATAGAAGATGAATGCGAATTGCGTTCGCCTGAAGAAGCAGGAGGCATTATCCGTTGCAAACGCCATGATTTGGCATTACCTGAAATCAAAAACCATCTGGATACCGGTAAAGAAGTGATTAAACTGGCTGTCAATTGGGCAGACCGCTTGGCATTTATCCTCGACGAGCATCTCGCCATCAAACGCTTGCGTTTTCTGGATTTGATCCAGGATCAGGTCGCCGACATTGAAACCGACAACGATGCGGAAAAATTTGATGCCGATTTTTCAATCATGTCGCTAGAACTCAGCCAATTCTTGCCACGCTTGCTGGAATTGTTTGGCGGCGAACAACAAGCCTAAAAACCAGGCATAAAAAAAGCCCGATGGCGAACCATCGGGCTTTTTATTAGCTCAAAAACAATGGATGATTTATTTCATCATTGATTTTTTGAACATGCTGTCCAATTTGCTGCTAGTTTCTTGTGCGTATTGAGCGGCACGGTTAGCGGCAGATTCGGCAGCAGCAGCTCTTGATGCAGCATCGTTAGCGGCACTTTGTGCACTAGCAGCATCAGAAGAAGCTTGTGCAACAGAAGTTTTCAAGCTGTCAATTTGTGATTGCAGATTGTCAATATCTGAGCTGCTTGCGCAACCAACAACCATACTAACAGCCAAAGCTATCATTGATAATTTCACTACTCTTTTCATATCATTTTCCTAAATTTAAAGTTATTACAACAAAAGAAATTTACACCTGAGTGTAATTTTATCACCGATTACTGCATTTTCCAGCTTTATTTTATCTTTACTACTGTTCCTGTATCGACTAGCTGGCTTAAATGATCAATCTGACCATTCGTCAGAGCGATACAGCCGTGTGTCCAATCAAAAGTTTTATGGACTCGTTCATCTGCCCGCCCAAGCCCATGGATGCCTATTTGGCCTCCTAATGGCGTATTTTGCGGCGGTATTTGATTATTGATATGTGCAGACACAATTCGATAATAAGTGGGCTCGTCGATGATATGGTGTGCAAACGCTTTTTGTGCATCGTCAACCGACGGATAGGTTAAACCAAAAAAGCGTCGAAAAGAAGATTTTTCACCAATCCAGCCTATTTTATAGCTGCCGTGCGGGGTCACATTGTCACCCCGATACAACTTCATGCCCGCACCGCCGCGGCCAATCGCAATACTTTCCAGGGTTTCGATGGTCTGCTCGCCTTTTTTAACTTCGATTTTACGGGCTTTAGTATCTACCAGCAACCAGACATCATTATTGGCAGACACCACCACAGAAAAAAAACTGCAACACAGTATTAAAAATATTCGTAACATATAACTTCTACTAACGTTTACACTCGAAAAAATTTTAGTGTACTAAGACACCAGGCAACAACCGGAAGGGTTCATCATGCAAATAGAAACGATCACAACGCATCCCTACAACGACCAGAATCCAGGCACATCAGGACTTCGAAAGAAAGTAAAAGTCTTTCAGCAGCCGGGATATTTGGAAAATTTTGTACAGTCAATCTTTGACTCTTTAGAAGATTTCGCCGGAAAAACCCTAGTATTAGGCGGCGATGGCCGATATTTTAACCGGGCCGCCATACAAATCATCATAAAAATTGCAACGGCAAACGGCTTTGGAGAGTTGATTATAGGCCAAGGCGGTTTATTATCAACCCCGGCAGCGTCACATATTATCAGAAAATATCAAGCCTTTGGCGGTTTAATCCTATCCGCAAGCCATAATCCTGGCGGCCCTGACGAAGATTTTGGCATCAAATACAATGTTGGCAATGGCGGCCCCGCACCAGAAAAAGATACACTGGCATTTTACCAACGTAGCCAGTCCATCAACAGTTACAAAACAATTATTGCCGACGATGTGGATCTGGATAACCTAGGCACCCGGCAGATCGACGGCCTTAAAATCACAATAATCGACCCGGTCAGCGATTACGCCGAACTGATGCAAAGCATTTTTGATTTTCCACTACTCAAACAAAGCATTAGTTCAAAATACATCACCTTGCTTTTTGATGCCATGCACGCAATTACCGGCCCTTATGCCAAACGTATTCTAGTCGATATGCTAGGCGCACCCGCCGAATCGGTCATCAATGCCGAACCACTGGAAGACTTTGGCGGCCATCATCCCGACCCTAACCTCGCCCATGCCCATGAACTGGCTGAAATCATGTTCAGCGACCATGCCCCGACCTTCGGTGCGGCTTCCGATGGTGACGGTGACCGCAATATGATTACCGGCTGCCAAATATTTGTCACACCTAGTGACAGCCTGGCGATTATGGCGGCCAATGCACAGTTGATTCCCGCTTATGCCAACGGCTTAAGCGGGGTTGCCCGTTCCATGCCGACCAGCCAAGCGGTTGACCGTGTCGCGGCAAGCTACAACATTCCTTGCTTCGAAACACCAACCGGCTGGAAATTCTTCGGCAACCTATTAGATGCGGGCAAAATTACTCTGTGCGGCGAAGAAAGCTTTGGTACAGGTTCTGACCATGTCCGTGAAAAAGACGGCTTATGGGCGGTTCTGTTCTGGTTAAACTTGATTGCCAGAAAACGGCAACCGGTTGCCGACATTGTCCACGGACATTGGCAAAAATTTGGCCGCGACATTTATTGCCGCCATGATTACGAAGCCGTGGAAACCCCAATTGCCAATGCAATTGTCGAGCATCTACGCAGCCAATTACCCACCCTGCCCAACCAGACATTCGGTGAATACACGGTCAAATTCGCCGATGAATTTTGTTATGAAGATTCGGTGGACGGCAGCATCAGCCGCAACCAAGGCATAAGAATTGGTTTTACCAACGGTTCACGGATTGTCTTCCGCTTATCTGGCACCGGCACCGTCGGCGCAACGCTAAGGATTTATATAGAACGTTTTGAACCCGATAGCAACCGGCACAACCAGGACGCCCAAGAAGCCCTGGCTGAACTGATTGTGCTTGCTGAACAACTTTGTGAAGTGAAAAAACGCACAGGGCGGACAGGACCGGATGTGATCACCTGATAGGAGGGATTTGGTAGATCAGCAGAGGCGCACAAACATCCGCCCCTGCTGGATTACCTCAGTGCGTCAACATGATGGATGACATTATGCAAATAACTGATCAAAAATACCCCCGCAGCGATCAATGCAATTTGTTTCAATGAAGTTTTCATGTCCGTTTTTTTATGCAATGACGGAATCAGATCTGCAACGGCGATATAAATAAAGCTGGATGCCGCCAAAGCAAGGAAATAAGGCAAGCTATCGTGTAAATCTTCCAGGCAGTAATAAGCCAGCACCCCACCGACCACCGTCGTCAGGCTCGCCAGGATATTGTAAAAAAGGGCTTTGCCTTTGGAATAACCGCTCTCCAGCAGTATGGCAAAATCTCCCACTTCCTGCGGGATTTCGTGCGCCGCCACAGCAAGGCTGGACACGACCCCCAATTGCACGTCAGTTAAAAATGCCGCGGCGATCAATATGCCATCGACAAAATTATGGATGCCATCCCCCAAAATAATCAAAACACCGGCTGATTTGACACCCTGCCGATGATGCTTCCCCCCATCATGTTGATGCGCCTCGTCATCCCCGTGGGCTTCACAACTGCCAAAATGGCAATGCCGCCAAATCAGTAATTTCTCCAAAACAAAAAAGCCCAAAATCCCCGCCAAAATGGTTGCTGATAAGGATTGGAACATGGCTGGCTTGACTTCTGCAAAGGCTTGCGGGATCAACCCGTAAAAGGCCACGGTCAGTAAAGCACCAATCGCAAAACTGATGCCATGAGGCAATACCGCCATTCTTTGACGATCTGGCAACAGCAAAAAAACAGCGGCGGCCAACACGCTAAAAACGCCGCCAATGGCAGTAAAGATAATGATCAACAACAATAAATCCACTAGGGTCAGGTTCTCCAAATGAGCGTCGCCATGCGTCCGGTGACTTGGTCACGACGATAGGAAAAAAAACGTTCTTGCTCGGTAACGGTGCAAAAATTGCCGCCATACACACGGGTGATGCCTAATCCGGCTAATTCCACACGAGCCAATTGATAAATGTCCGCAAAGCATTTACCGTTTGCTATCGGTGTAAAAGCCGGCGCGGATAGGTCGGATTTTGCAACAAAGGCGTCACGCACTTCTACGCCGACTTCAAAACAGTCCGGGCTTATCGCAGGCCCTAGCCAAACCAATACGTCATTAGTTTGCATTGCGGCAATCGTATTGCTGATGATGCCCGCCAACAATCCCCGCCAGCCAGCGTGTACGGCGGCAATTTTTTGCCCGTCACACGAACCCACAAGCATGGGCAGGCAATCAGCGGTCATCACCGCACAAACGATTCCTGCTTGATCGGTAAAACTGGCATCAGCTTCTTCCTGGCCATCCACACTGGCGGCATCAACAACACGACCGCTGTGGATTTGCGCCAACCATTTCGGCTCACCAGGCAAGTGCAACATATCGCCAATAATTTGCCGGTTCTGTCTTACAGAATCGACATGGTCACCCACATGCAAGGCCGGATTCAAGCTATTATAGGGAGCTACGCTGACCCCACCAGTACGCAGTGTACATGCGGCCTGGATTGTTTCAGGAGCCGGCCAATTTGGCCTCAGCCAAAATTTATTCTTGTTCATTGTCAGTCAATGCCTCCAACAGCTCGACCATATCGTCCGGCATAGCTTGCTCCCATTCCATATATTCGTCAGTCGCGGGATGGGCCAAACCTAATTTCGCCGCATGTAATGCCTGGCGTTTGAAACCCCGCAAGGCTTTTTCCAGCCGTTCACTGCAATCGGGCGGCATTTGGAAGCGTCCACCGTAGACAGGGTCGCCCACCAAAGGAAAGCGGATATGTGCCATGTGCACCCGAATTTGATGGGTACGCCCCGTTTCCAGTTTCACCTGGACTAACGTATGGCGGGTGAAACGTTGCGCCACCCGATAATGCGTCACCGCAAATTTTCCGGATTCCCTGACCACATAGCGTAGACGGTCGGAAGGATGCCGCCCTATCGGTTCATCTACCGTACCACCGGCGGTCATGCGCCCACGGGTTATTGCCAGATACTCACGGTTAATTTCCCTCTCTTGCAATTGCCCGGTCAAACTATTGTGCGCCTGCAAGGTTTTGGCGATCATCAACAAGCCACTGGTGTCTTTGTCGATACGATGGACGATCCCGGCACGGGGCAGGGTTTCCAATTTTGGCTCGTGATGCAGCAAAGCATTCACTAAGGTACCGCGCCAATTGCCAATCGCCGGATGCACCACCAAGCCCGCCGGTTTGTTGACAATCAGCAGGCTGTCGTCTTCGTAGGCAATGTCCAACGGGATATTTTCCGGTTCTGAAGTAATCACCACTTCGGCTTCCGCATCCAAGGTGATTTCCTCCCCACCTTCCAGCTTGTCCCTGGCCTTAAGTGTCAGCCCGTTGACTTGCACACGGTCTGATTTGATCCATGTTTGTAATTTACTGCGCGAATACTCCGCAAACAACCCAGCCAATACTTGATCCAAGCGCATTCCAGCCATTTCATATGGCACTTCTGCTGTCAATTTTGTCATAACAAATTTTCTGAATAACCTTTTGTTAAGTTATACTCACCGATTATCTGGATCACTCCACCCTATCGCAGTCAATCCGGCGAGAAAAACCTCTTATATTACAACGTGTCGTTAGAACTATGCGATTAATTTCAATAAATTTATTAATTATTTTCTGTTTGGGGCTGTTTTTGCAAGGATGCGGGACATTCGGCGACTCATCCGATGAAGCCAATGCTGAAAATGAATATGCGGGTTGGAATGCCGAAAAGTTTCGTAGCGAAGCCCAAAAAACGGTAGATTCCGGCAATTACGAGAAAGCCATCAAATTGTATGAGGCTTTGGAATCGCGTTATCCATTTGGCGAGTCATCCGCACAAACCCAATTGGACATTGCCTATGCGTATTACAAAAATAGTGAACCTGAATCGGCAATTGCTGCCGCTGACCGGTTTATTAAGATGAACCCGCGCAATCCCCATGTCGATTACGCTTATTATTTGAAAGGCTTGGTCAATTACAACCGGGACATCGGTTTTATTGACCGCTTTCTACCCACAGACACATCACAACGTGACCCAGGCAGTGCCCGTGAAGCCTATCGTAATTTTGAAGAATTGATACGCCGCTATCCTGGCAGCCGCTATTTAGCCGACGCACGACTGCGCATGATCGCCTTAAAAAACAATCTGGCAATGCACGAAGTACATGTCGCCCGTTATTACATGAAACGCAAAGCCTATATTGCCGCAGCCAACCGTGCTTCCGGTGTTATTGAAAATTACCAACGCACCCCTGCCGTTCCTTATGCCCTGCAAGTAATGCAAGATGCCTACACCGAATTAGGCATGAAAGATCTGGCTAATGACACCAAACGCGTTTATGAACAAAATTATCCTGATGGCCCACTTGTACCGGAATTTAAAAATGTGACTTTCTCGCACAGGCTGTGGGATTTTATTGGCTTTGAAAAATGATTCCAATAAAAAGCAAAAAGGCAAGAAATTCTTGATTTCTTGCCTTTTTTAAGTGTGCGCCTATGACTTTATTGGCTTTTGACTTTCTGTTCCAATTCTTCTTGGCTCAAATGCCGGACAGCCTCGCCTTTTATCATAAATATCAAATGTTCACAGATGTAACAAGCATGGTCGCCAATACGCTCCATAGCCCGGACTGTCCACAATACATTTAAAGTACGCGTAATGTTTCTGGGATCTTCCATCATGTGGGTAATCAACTGCCTTACGATGCTGCCATATTCACGGTCAACATTTTCATCTTTGCCAGTAATCAAGGTAATGTCATCAATGGACATCCTGGCAAACGCATCCAAGGCTCCATGCAACATTTCTTTGACCAAATCAGACATGTGCTGGATTTCGTAATACTGGTCGTTTTTACCGTCTACATCAGATAATTGAATAGCCATTTTAGCTATCCGTTCAGCCAAATCGCCTGCTATTTCCAGTTCATTGATGACTTTAATAACTGTCAGCAATAACCTTAAATCAAATGCGGTGGGTTGCCTCAGTGCCAAAATTTGCGTACATTCCAAATCGATGTCCATTTCCATCGCGTCGACCTGGTTATCTTGTTTGATCACCAGTTCCGCCATCTCCATATCATTGCTGGTAAATGCCTGGATAGCCAATTCAATTTGTTGTTCGACCAGACCCCCCATAGTCAACACTTTATTGCGGATGTCTTCTAGTTCTCTATTAAACTGGCCGGAAATGTGATGGCCTATTTTATTATTGTCCATCATTAAGCTCCTGTTTAACCGTAGCGGCCTGTTATATAGTCTTCAGTTTGTTTCTTTTTAGGATTGGTGAACAACTCGCTGGTTGTGCCCATCTCGACCAACTCCCCCATGTACATAAACGCCGTATAATCAGAAACACGGGCGGCTTGCTGCATATTATGCGTAACAATGACGATGGTATATTTCTCTTTCAATTCGTTAATCAACTCTTCAATTTTAAGTGTTGAAATCGGATCAAGCGCTGATGCCGGCTCGTCCAACAATAAAACTTCAGGTTCAATCGCAATGGCCCGGGCAATAACCAAACGCTGTTGCTGACCTCCCGACATACCTAAGGCATTATCATCCAAGCGGTCTTTCATCTCATCCCAAAGAGCGGCACCGCGTAAAGCATTTTCGACAGTTTCCTCAAGTATCCGCTTATCGTTAATACCTTGAATCCTTAGCCCATAAGCTACATTTTCAAAAATGGACTTAGGAAACGGATTGGGCTTTTGGAATACCATGCCTACCCGTCTACGCAAGGCCGCTACATTGACACTTTTATCAAAAATATTTTCGTTATCCAGCAAAATCTTGCCGTCAATTGTGACGTTATCAACCAAGTCATTCATACGGTTGATACAGCGCAATAAAGTTGATTTCCCACAGCCGCTGGGACCGATATAAGCAGTCACTTTTTTCTTGGACATTTCCATGTTGATAGCATGCAAAGCCTGTTTGTCACCGTAAAAAAGATTTAAGTTTTCTACTTTAATGCTGATCTCATTTGTTTCGCTGTGTTTTGCACGGTTATTCAAAACTGAATTGATGTCAATTGCATGTGTGCGTACTTCTTGTGCTGTCATTTTTTTATCCTTCCAATGCCCGGTATTTTTCGCGCAAATGATTTCTAATGAGAATGGCTGATAAATTGAGCCCCAAAATCACCACCACCAATAATAGTGATGTTGCATAAACTAAGGGCCTTGCCGCTTCTACGTTAGGGCTTTGAAAGCCTACATCATAGATGTGAAATCCCAAGTGCATAAATTTTCTATCTAAATGTAAAAAGGGGAAGTTACCGTCCAATGGCAAGGTTGGTGCCATTTTGACAACCCCAACCAACATTAATGGGGCAACTTCACCCGCCGCACGGGCAACCGCCAGAATTAACCCTGTCATCATGGCTGGACTTGCCATTGGCAATACTGTCAGCCACAAAGTCTCCATCTTAGTGGCACCTAATGCCAAACTGCCTTCACGGATAGATTTAGGGATACGCGCCAAACCTTCCTCAGTTGAGACAATGACGACAGGCAGGGTCAACAGGGCGAGTGTGATTGAAGCCCATAACAATCCAGGCGTTCCAAAAACCGGAGCCGGAGCCGATTCTGGAAAGAACAATTGATCTATGTTGCCACCGAGAATATAAACAAAAAATCCCAAGCCAAACACGCCGTAAACAATTGAAGGGACACCCGCCAGATTGTTCACTGCGATTCTGATTAATCTGGTAATGAAACCCTGCTTGGCATATTCCCGCAAATAAACTGCGGCGACCACCCCAAACGGCGTCACAATAACCGACATCATCATAACCATCATGATAGTGCCGAAAATAGCCGGAAAAATCCCGCCCTCAGTATTAGCTTCGCGTGGATCATCGCTCAAAAACTCGATGAATTTATTCACATAATGGACTAGCTTATCAAACAAGCCCATGCCATTGGGTTGATAAATTTTTACTATTTTAGATAGGGAAATATCAGCTTCATTTCCGCCGTCTGTCTTAACAACTACGCTATCCAATCTGATTTTTTGGTACAACGCCTGTAACTGCGACTGATAGGATTTATATTGTTCATTATAGGCCGCTGTTTCAACAGCCAAAGTTTTCTCAGTTTCGGCATTCCAACGATTTTTTAACTGCAAACTTTTTTGCTTAAGCCTTAAACGTTCCAATTCATAGTTGACTGCACCAATTTCTTTTTTCTCTATATGGTTTATTTCTTTAAAAACTGCCAGTGCCGCATCAAGTTTCTGCATGGCAATGGGCACGGCTTCTTCTCCTGATGCAATCACATTGCCATTTTCTTTGACTGCCGTGAGTTGCCCATAAAAATTACCCCATTCGCGCCGCTCAATAACCACTAATCCGGCCGGAGCTTCCTGCTGCTTTATATTGCGCACCTGGATCCAACGAAAATCAGCCCCTGTCACGTCCCGGTTTCCAGTTTTGATCAAATACTGCACTAACGCGTCTTCATCATCGGCCATTTTATAGCCTGCCGATTTCGCCATCGCCGCCGGTGTCACGCTGCTATCAACATGTTCACCTATAATCGTTTTTAACTGGCCATCATCGTCCTGATATTTGAATTGGATGACTTCGGCAGGCCAAAAATGGCTTGCACCCCGCACGGCAATCAACCCCAATACGGAGACAATCATAATAAGACAAACACTGACGGCGGCGGCATTCAGCCACACCCAGGGCAATCCTGTTTTAAACCATTCTTTGATCATAATGAACTGTATTTTTCGCGTAAACGCTGACGAACAACTTCGGCGAGTGTATTAAAAATAAAGGTAAAAGCAAACAGCACCAACGCCGCCAGGAACAATATCCGGTAGTGGGTGCTATCGACTTCCGATTCTGGCATTTCCACCGCGATATTTGCCGCCAATGTCCGCATGCCTTGGAAAATACTTAGATCCATTACCGGCGTATTTCCGGTGGACATGAGTACAATCATAGTTTCACCTACCGCACGTCCGAAACCGATCATCACTGCCGAAAAGATACCTGGACTTGCGGTTAGCAACACCACTTTGGATAAGGTCTGCCAAGGTGTTGCACCTAGTGCCAAAGAACCGACGGTCAGATGTTTGGGGACGCTGAAGATCGCGTCTTCAGCAATCGAAAATATCGTTGGGATAACGGCAAAACCCATCGCGACACCGACCACTAAGGCGTTGCGCTGATCGTAACCAATACCTAATTCGTTTTTAAACCAGTCACGCAAACTACCGTGAAAAATGGCTGCCTCTAGTGGTGTACTGATGTAAAACGCCAATATTCCGCTGAGTATAATAATTGGCGCCAGTAATACGGCATCCGACCCTTCAGGAATTTTCTCAAGAATCGACTTGGGCATAAATTGCCAAAAATAGGCAAACAACATGACTGAAACCGGCACGACTACGAGCAGGGAGAAAAATCCGGCAAGGTGTTCTTCAATAAATGGTGCCAGCCATAGCCCCGCCAAAAAACCCAAGATAACCGTTGGTAATGCACCCATCAACTCGATCATCGGTTTCACATATTGGCGCATCACTGGATTCATAAAATAAGCGGTATAAATTGCGCCCATCAATGCCAATGGCATTCCCACCAGCATCGCATAAAATGCCGCTTTTAACGTACCGAACACTAACGGTGTCAGGCTGTATTTAGGTTCAAAGTCATTGTTAGATGCTGAAGACTGCCAAATATAATCCGGCTTAGGATAGCTCTCGTACCATACTTTTTGCCACAATGCCTTTAGTGAAACTTCAGGATGCTCGTTTTCCACTTTCCAGAAATGGAGATTACCATCCGCCGACTGCATCAACAGGCCATTTGCCCGAGGAGCCAAGGCGACAGAAACCAACGCATCCGACACATGTTTTTGGATCAGTTGTTTTTCGGAAGTCGCGTGATAAATACCAATGTCACCCGCCGCATCAACCGTAAAAAAACCCTTACGCCGCTGCTCGGATTTTATCGCGGTTATAGGTCTATCTGAAACCTTGAAAACCCTGATTTTTTGCATTGCCAGACGATTGGATTCATCCCTGACCATAGTCCATTGCGACACCAAACCGCTGGAATCTCCTATCATCAAAGACAGATCACCATTCAAAAATGCAATGCTGGTGACTTTTTGCCCCGTTTCAACCACATTTTGTGCTTGCTTTAGTGCCGGCGCACTTTTGTCGCTAATATCATAAAAAGCCAATCGACCATTACTACTCAACAAATAAAAGTGGCTGCCATCCTTATCGATCAAAATATCGTCGACACCTGTAGCAGGAAGGCTTAATTGCGCATCGGTACGGGTTAATGCTGTGTCATCCGCAAATAAGGCTTGTTCCTTTTGAAAACTGCTCAGGCGGATTTTATCAACTGTTTTAGCAATAATAGTCGTTGATCCATCGCTAACCTGTGCAGCAATTTTTTCCAATGGGGCATGGGTGTCATCTAACACCAAAGCTTGCTCGCCCATAGGATAAACAATGGATGGCGTGATGACCTTGACGTTATTAACATAGGAAACATTGTATTCATGCTTGACGATTACCGCCCTGCCATCAGAAAGTCCGTAAATGACAGCACCCTCGCTCATTGGAGTCGCTTGGGCAAAGCTGACAATCTTAGCTTCTGCTGGAATAGCCACTGTTTGGCTTAATATCGTTTTACCGTTTCCCAAATCAAAAAACACAATTTTCCCGGTGTCGGTAAAACGGGCGGCAACCTGATTCTGTTCTTCCATATCCAGCAACAAAGTTTTACCTAAGTTTTTCTCTGGCAAGGAATATTGGCTGACAGGCTCGGCGGAGGCGGGCAAAAATAAGGGGAAAACGACATAGAGCAAGTAAAAGAAAATCATGACAACAGCAACAATGACTCCCATACCGCCGGCTATCACACCATAACGCGCTAAGTTATCTTTAATTAAACGCCATTGCTGGTAATAGGAACTGGATGATTTTTGCATAACTGAGGCGGGAATCTTGATATTTGTTTCAGACATTTTTGATGATTATAGAAACGAAATGTGACAATGATATAACAATAAGCATTAAAAAAAATGGCCGGTGCTTTGCCAAACAAAGCCCGGCCGAAATTTGCAAATAGTTGCCTTTTGAGGATTTACTCAAAGGGTTTTTATTTTAACGTCGCCAATGCTTTTTTGATAACCTTGGCGGGCAGTGGTATGTATCCATCTTTTATAACAACTTCTTGGCCGGTTTTTGATAACACCATTTTAATAAACTCGTTCTCAAGTGGTGCCAAGGGTTGATTAGGTTTTTTGTTGACATAAACATATAAGAAACGCGCCAAAGGATATTTGCCCGCCAACGCGTTTTCTGGTGTGGCGGCGACAAAAGTATTACTGCCTTTTTTCGCCAAAGGCAACGCTTTAATACCCGAAGTGACGTAACCTAAACCAGAATAACCGATACCATTGACTGAAGTCGTTACGGATTGTATTACCGAAGCGGAACCAGGTTGCTCGTTGACGTTGTTTTTAAAGTCCCCTTTACATAAAGCGTGTTCTTTAAAATAGCCATAAGTGCCTGACACCGAGTTGCGACCGTATAACTGGATGCTTTTGTCTTTCCACTTGGCAACGCCCGCATCACCCCAGTTCAAAATATCGGTGCTATAGCCACATTTACGCGTAGATGAAAAAATCGCATCCACTTGGTCAATGGTCAAACCTTTAAGCGGGTTGTCTTTATTGACAAAAACCGCCAAGGCATCAACCGCCACCGGAACCTTAGTGGGTTTATAGCCAAATTTCTTTTCGAAAGCCTCCAGTTCGTCATCTTTCATTTCACGGCTCATAGGGCCAAGATTTGATGTGCCCTCGGTCAAAGCCGGTGGCGCGGTAGATGAACCCGCAGCTTGAATTTGGATATTGACATTAGGATAAAAGCGATTGAAAGCTTCCGCCCACAAGGTCATTTGGTTCGCCAACGTATCTGAACCGACACTGGACAAATTGCCTGAAACACCACTGGCTTTTTGGTATTCAGGCACACCGGCCTCAACGGTTTGCACGGCCTGACCCGCAGGACTGGCTAATATAACGGATACCAAACTCATCGCCATGATCAGCGATTTTGATTTAAAAGATAAAGTCATTATCAACTCTCAAAAAATAGTGTTATGGGCGCAACGCGGACTATAAAACCTGTCCAGCATATTGATTTTATATGACAAGATTATTACTTCAAGGACTTACTTTCACTCTAAGGATTTTGGGTAGGTTATTGAAAGCACCTGGGCGCAGCCAAGAGACAAGTCGCGCCAATCGTCCGGCATCTTAAGACGCACTAAAGCGGCTGTGGGCAGTAATTTATCTGTGGCAGGTAAATTCGCGGCACCGGCAAGATAGCTGAACAAGTCTTCAAAATCAGGATTATGGCCCACTAACAACACTCGTTTAAATGCTGGCGGGATTTCCACCAGTATTTGTTTTAACGCATCTGGCCCTTGAAAATACAAACGATCATCCTGTTTTAACAAAAAATTATCTTCATCCAAGGTATCAACAATAATGCTTGCCGTGTCAAAAGCCCTGGTTGCTGGTGAAGTAAGCAAAAAATCGGGTTTTAACCCTTGTTGCTTCAACCATAGGCCGATACGCCGGACAGATTGTTTGCCAGATTTTTTCAAAGACCGCTGAAAATCGGCTATTAGCCCATCACGTTCGGCTTTACCGTGTCTCAATAACCACAACTCTCTGATCATTATATTAATTGTCCAATTCAATAAGTTATTAATCGTTTCATAAGTGCTTGCCGAAATGATTTGAGTGAGTATTTACACATTTTTGTGCAAGCATTTATGAAACGATTAATATTCCCCGCTCGGTATTCAACTGTTCAATCAACGTTTGCGTTTGCGGCCTGACCCCACGCCAGATGAAAAAAGCCTCGGCGGCTTGCTCAACCAACATCCCCAAACCATCCAAACTTTTAACCGCGTTATTGGCCCAACCCCAACGGACAAAAGCGGTGGGCTGGTTGCCATAGGCAAGATCGTAACAGACGCCTTGTCCAGCCAACACGCCCTCGGGCAAAGGCGGTAATTGTCCGCTTAAACTCGTTGACGTCGCATTAAGGATAATAGCAAATTCTTGTCCCTTTAAATCGGCAAAGCCACAGCCATTCACGATAGGATTGTCGAATTCTTTAGCAAGATCAACGGCTTTTTCGACAGTGCGGTTGGCAATCACCAATTTCTTTGGGGCTTGATCCAGCAAAGGGCCGATAATTCCACGACCCGCGCCACCGGCGCCTAAAATCAAGATTCTGGTTCCTGCCAAGGTAAGTGCGTGATTAACAGTCAAATCCGTGACCAAACCACAGCCATCGGTATTATCGCCCAACACCGAGCCATCGTTTTGTAATGCCAAGGTATTGACCGCCTTCGCCCGTTGCGCCCGCGCGGTGGTTTGGTCGGCAAACGCAAACGCCAATTCTTTCAGCGGCACGGTGCAATTTAAGCCTTTGCCGCCTTCATCAAAAAACGCCCTGACACTGTCGCCAAACTGCCCAGGGGCGACTTCTTTAGCCGTGTAGCTTAGGTCTTGTCCCGTCTGGGCAGCGAAAAACTGATGGATGCGCGGGGATTTGCTATGGCTAATTGGCTGACCGAAGACGGCGTAATGGTCGGTCATGATTGCGCGTCCTTGAGCCATTGCGCGGCTGATTTGGCAAAATACGTCAGGATGGCATCACTACCCGCCCGTTTGAATGCCAGCAGGGATTCCATCACCACGGCTTGTTCATCCAGCCAGCCATTCATCGCCGCCGCCTTGATCATGGCATATTCGCCGCTGACCTGATAGGCAAAAGTCGGTACGCCATAGGTTTCTTTGACGCGGCGGATAATATCCAGATACGGCATCCCCGGCTTGACCATGACCATGTCCGCCCCCTCTTGCAAATCCAGTTCGATTTCACGCAGGGCTTCGTCGGTGTTGGCGGGATCCATCTGATAACTGTATTTGTTGCCTTTGCCCAAATTGCCCGCCGAACCCACCGCATCCCGGAACGGCCCGTAAAATGCCGAGGCATATTTGGCAGAATATGCCAAAATCAAGGTGTTGACATGACGCGCCGCTTCCAAAGCCTCCCTGATCGCGCCAATGCGCCCGTCCATCATATCGGAAGGGGCGACCACATCCGCACCGGCTTCGGCATGTGACAAAGCCTGCTTGACCAACACGGCGACGGTTTCATCATTGACGACATAGCCGCTATCATCAAGCAAGCCATCCTGCCCGTGGACAGTAAACGGGTCTAGCGCGACATCGGTGATGACACCCAGTTCCGGCACGGCTTGTTTTAACGCCCTGACGCTACGTTGCACCAAACCGTCGGGGTTATAAGCCTCCGCTGCGTCAAGAGATTTTTTATCGGCGGCAACCACCGGAAACAAGGCGATGGCAGGGATGCCCAACGCGTGTATTTCCCGCGCTTCCTGCAACAACACATCCAGCGACAAACGCTCGACTCCCGGCATGGATGCAACGCCTACGCGCAGGCCATTGCCTTCGGTCACAAACACCGGATAAATCAGGTCATCTACGCTTAAACGGTGTTCGCGCATCAAGCGTCTGGAAAAATCCTTGTAACGCATTCTTCTCATGCGCGTGGAAATTGTAATGTTATGATAGTTCATCTGATCCGTTGTTTTTCGGGTTAATTATATTTTCAAGAAACTAAATTCATTTTAAATTGACTTAGGTTTTCACGCTGCATTTTAGAGGATTTTATGAAGGCTAGACACACACTATTATTTGCATTCTTGGCATTATTTTTGACGGTTGCCCCATTCAAGCTCATGGCAGCCGGCTTGCAAGCTCCGCAACAAGCGATAGAAACGGCTTCCGCACAATTACAGTCAAGATTGCAGGAAAAAAACTTCACCAAGGATTTTGCCAAAATCAACCAATTTGTTAACGAAGTCATCAATCCACGGGTCGATTTTGACCGCATTGCCGCGTTAGTGTTAGGAAAACTATGGAAAACCGCAACAATCGACGAACGCAACCGCTTCAAACACGAATTCCAAACCTTGTTGGTACGGACTTATTCCCGCGCCTTTGTCGAATTTAAAGAGTGGTCCGTGCGCTTTTTGCCGCTGGATATGGAACCCGGCGCCACTAAAGTCGTAGTCAAGACCGAAGTATTGCAACCCGGCATCCAACCTATCGCGATAGACTACCGCATGGCTTTACATGAAGGCCAATGGAAAGCCTACGACATCATGATTGAAGGCGTCAGCTTGGTCACCAATTACCGTACTACCTTCAACAACGAAATGCAAACCAAAGGCTCGTTGAATGCCGTCATCGACAGCCTGGCCAAACGCAATGTCGAAGCATTGGCCGCCAAACCAGAAAAAAATTCCTGATCCGCACTATCAAAACCTTTCAGGGTAGTCACCCTGAAGGGCTAAACAATTCCACCCTCTTTTCCGGTCATGTCCGATTACCAAGCGTTGTTCCATGATCTGCTGGAAGCCAAAGCTGATGTCTGGGGTGCCACGCTGACCCGGCAATTGGCTGACGCTTTCGATACCAGCAAACACGGCGATTTGGCAAAATGGCAAGCCGTGATCGACGCAATCCCTGATTTCCAAGCCAACCACAAACGCCTTGATGCCGATGCCATCGAAATTGGCCGCACCGAGGATTTGCCCCAACAGCAACGGCAATCATTGGAACAACAACTCCAAACACTGCATCCTTGGCGCAAAGGCCCGTACCAACTGTTTGGCATCCCTATCGACACCGAATGGCGTTCCGATTGGAAATGGCAACGGCTGCAAGACCATATCGCGCCGCTCAGCTACCGCCGCGTGCTCGATGTCGGCTGCGGCAACGGCTACCATTGCTGGCGCATGCTCGGAGCCGGTGCAAAAATGGTGATTGGCATAGATCCCATGCTGCTCAATGTCATGCAATTCCAGCTCATCAAAAAACTGCACGGCACCGCGCCGATTTATGTCCTGCCGTTGGGCATAGAAGATTTGCCGCGTGATTTACAATTGTTTGACACAGTTTTTTCGATGGGCGTGTTGTACCACCGCCGCTCACCCATTGACCATTTATTGGAATTGAAAGGCTGTTTGCAAACGGGCGGTGAATTGGTTTTGGAAACCCTGGTGATTGACGGCGATTTAGGCGACACCCTAATACCGAAAGACCGTTATGCACGGATGCGTAATGTCTGGTTCCTACCTAGTTGCCCAACCTTGGTAAGCTGGCTGCAACGTTGTGGTTTTGTCAATGTCCGCGTAGTCGATGTCACCGTTACAAGTGTCGAGGAACAACGCGGCACCGCATGGATGCGCTTTCATTCCTTGCCAGATTTTCTCGATCCAAACAACCTGCAATTGACCGTTGAAGGTTTACCCGCTCCGAAACGGGCGATTGTAATTGCCAACAATCCCTAAAAAAGCGGTAAACTTTCCGTGCAATGCCCCATCCCACCATAATAGATTAGATAGGAGTTAATTATGTATGCCAGCCGTGGCTATGCCGCCCACACCCACACGTCGCCGCTAGTGCCGTTCCAGTTCAACCGCCGCGAACTGCAACCTAGCGACGTGCATATCAACATCCTCTTTTGTGGCGTTTGCCATTCGGACATCCACCAGGCCCGTAACGAATGGGGCAATGCCTCGTTCCCGATGGTGCCGGGCCATGAAATTGTCGGTAAAGTCATCAACATCGGCAGCGCAGTGACCCATTTTAAAATCGGCGATTCCGTCGGTGTCGGCTGTCTGGTCGATTCCTGCCGTACTTGCCCGGAATGCCAGGATGATCTGGAGCAATACTGCAACCATCCGGTGTTCACTTACAACAGCCCGGACCCGAACATGCCCGGCAACACTTACGGCGGCTATTCCGACAACATCGTCGTCGATGAACATTTCGTGTTAAAAATTGCCGACAACCTGGATCTAGCCGCCGCCGCACCGTTGTTATGCGCCGGCATCACCACTTACTCGCCGCTACGCCACTGGCAAGTCGGTGCGGGTGATAAAGTCGGCGTGGTGGGTTTGGGTGGCTTGGGCCACATGGCAGTCAAATTCGCCCACGCGATGGGTGCAGAAGTGGTGCTGTTCACGACCTCGCCGGACAAAGTCGCCGATGCCAAACGCCTAGGCGCGGACAGCGTGGTGATCTCAAAAAATCCTGAAGAAATGGCTAGTCATCTGCTGAGCTTTGATTTTATCCTCAACACCGTCGCCGCACCGCATAACCTCGATGCCTACACGGCACTGCTCAAACGCGATGGCACGTTATGCCTAGTCGGCGTACCCGATCAACCCCACCCTTCCCCATCAGTTGGCAACTTGATTTTCAAACGCCGCCATATTGCAGGCTCATTAATCGGTGGCATCAAAGAAACCCAAGAAATGCTCGACTTTTGCGCCGAACACAATATCACGTCAGACATTGAAATCATCCCTATCCAGCAAATCAACGAAGCTTATGAGCGGGTATTGAAAAGCGATGTGAAATACCGCTTTGTGATTGATTTGGCGAGCTTGGCGAAAGGCTAGACATTTTGTTAAACGGCGCGAATCCGTTTCGCGCCGTTTAAAATGCCTTTGCCGCAAACGTGGCGGGGGTTTTCAACTCAAACAAATTGTCATGGATTTCCGCGTAATACAAGCCATTGTCAAACACCCGTTGTTTTAAATCTTCGGGGCTGTCCACCACTGCCAAAATACCGTAAAACTGTTTGTCGGCATGTTCAGGCAAAAAAGTTTTCGCTTCCGTCAATTGTTTGAGCAATTGTTCGATATGCTCATCCCGCAAATGGCTTTTGACTTCGACGATCACCGCCTTGTTTTGCTGGGCGTTGCAATAGGCGAACACATCCAGCTCCAAGGTTTTACCGCCTTTACGGATTTTATAGCGGGTGGTGACGGCTTCCATACCAAAACGCTCAGCCAGCACTTTTTGCATCGAAGGGAAGGCCATGCCTTCGGTGAAACTGCCGAACTTCTCGCCCAAACCACCGATTTGCTTGCCGAGTTCCTTGATTTGGTGGTCGGTTTTTTTCATTTGCACATCGGTTTCCCTCATTTGCGCAGATGTGGCTTTTACCTGCAAGTCCGTTTCTTTGAGTTGTTCGGATGTGGCTTTGACCTGGGCCGCCAACGCCTTCTGGTCTATCGCCAAGCTGGCGACCAATTGTCTCAATTCCTCGTCGGTCATACTATTTAACCTCCACAAAAAACCACTGAAAAACATCAAATTAACGACACAAACTCGCCGCAATTATTCCACCACCAAGCCGTCCACGCGCTGGAAACCACGCGGCAACGGCAAGCCCCGGTTGGCGCGTTTGCCGGAATATTGCGTTATATCAGTGGCTTTCAAGGTCAAAAATTGTTTACCAGACAGCACTTTTAACGGTGAGTCAATTGGCAAGACAACCGCCGCAACCACACAGTCCTTAGCTGTTTGCAAATCGGCAGCAGTCAGTTGGATCAATTTATTACCCTTACCGCGTACCAAAACAGGCAAATCCACGACCGGGAAAATCAGCAACCGCCCTTGCTGGGTCGCCACGGCTAATAAATCGGCATTATTATTGACCAAAGCGGGCTTCAACAACTTTGCGTTGTCTGACAAGGTTATCACGGCCTTACCCGCTTTATTCTTGGTCATTAATTCTTGCAATTGCACTTTAAACCCCAAACCTAAATGGCTTGCCAAGACTATCCAGTCATCAGGATTACCCGCCAGCAAATGTGTGAACAACGCGCCAGCGGGCGGATTGAGCCGCGCGGTCAACGGTTCGCCCTGGGTACGGGCGGAAGGTAAATCGTGGGTGGAAGTCGTATAGACTTTACCTGTGGAATCAAAAATATAAACCGGCTGGGTGGAACGGCATTTGACGGCATCGAGAAAACTGTCGCCAGAGCGGTAATTCAAGCTCGCGACATCAATATCATGGCCTTTGGCGGCGCGTATCCAGCCTTTTTCCGACAAAATCGCCGTCAATGGCTCGTTGCTGATCAGCGCGACGGCTTCCATAGCTTGCGACGCTTCGCGTTCAATTATCGGTGAGCGGCGGTCATCGCCGTATTTGTCGGCATCGCTTTGCAGCTCTTTTTTGATGAGGCGGTTCAGCAAACGCTCGGAGCCTAAGGTTTTTTCCAGGCTGTCGCGCTCTTTCGCCAATTCATCTTGTTCGCCGCGAATTTTCATTTCTTCCAATTTCGCCAAATGCCGCAATTTCAATTCCAAGATGGCTTCGGCTTGCACATCGCTGAGGCCAAAACGCGCCATCAACACCGGCTTGGGCTTGTCTTCGTTGCGGATAATGGCGATCACTTCGTCGATGTTCAGGTAAGCAACCAGCAACCCATCGAGAATATGCAGACGCGCCAGCACCTTATCCAAGCGGAATTGCAAGCGGCGGCGCACGGTTTCGGTACGGAACGCCAGCCATTCGACCAAAATCCCATGCAGGTTTTTAACTTGCGGCCTGCCATCCAAACCGATCATGTTCAGGTTGATACGGTAACTTTTTTCCAAATCAGTGGTGGCGAACAAATGCGACATGACCGCGTCCACATCCAGCCCGCGTTTGGTTTTGGGGATAATCAACAAGCGCGTGGGGTTTTCATGGTCGGACTCGTCACGCAAGTCCTCAATCATCGGCAATTTTTTCGCCAGCATTTGCGCGGCGATTTGCTCCATCAATTTGTTGCCGGAGACTTGGTGCGGCAAGGCGGTGATGACGATCACGCCATCTTCCAGCTCGTATTTGGCCCGCATCTTCACCGAACCGCCGCCCGTGTTGTAGATTTTTTGGATGTCTTCCGCCGAGGTGATGATTTCGGCGGCAGTCGGATAATCCGGGCCTTTGATGTGCTGGAACACCCTCTCCGGCGGGCTATCGGGATCATCCAGCAAGGCGATGCAAGCGTTTGCCACTTCGCGCAGATTATGCGGCGGGATGTCCGTCGCCATGCCCACGGCAATGCCCATCGTGCCGTTGAGCAGGATATTCGGCAAGCGGGCGGGCAGCAGCGCGGGTTCTTTCATCGTGCCGTCAAAATTATCCGTCCATGCCACCGTGCCTTGTTCTAGCTCACTCAACAAGGTGTTGGCGTAGGCGGTCAGGCGCGATTCGGTGTAACGCATCGCGGCAAAGGATTTCGGATCATCGGGCGATCCCCAGTTGCCCTGCCCGTCGATCAGCGGATAGCGATAGGAAAAATTCTGCGCCATCAACACCATCGCTTCGTAACACGCCGAATCGCCGTGCGGATGGTATTTACCCAACACATCCCCGACGGTACGCGCGGACTTTTTGTACTTGGCGGCGGCGTTCAACCCCAGTTCGGACATGGCGTAAACAATACGCCGCTGCACGGGCTTCAGGCCATCCGCCAAACTTGGCAGGGCGCGATCCAAAATGACGTACATGGAATAATCCAAATACGCCTTCTCGGCAAAATCCTTTAACGGCAGTTGTTCAAAATTCTCTTGTAAAGCCACTTAACAATCATCCCCGTTATCCATTTCTAAGGCCCGGCTTCTTTCCAGGCTTTCCTGACGCAATTTTTTGCGCATCTCGGCCGCCGCATAAAGCCGTTTTTCTTCGTCGGTCTCCAGTTCCAAGCGTGGGACTTCCACCGATTTACCGTTTTCATCAATGGCGACCATCGTGAAATAACAAGAGGTGGTATATCGTTTTTCATACGTGCGTAAATGCTCGGCAATGACTTTTACACCCACTTCCATAGACGACCGCCCGACATGGTTGACCCGTGCGTAAAAAGTCACCAATTCACCGACATTGACATGTTGTTTGAAGAACACCTGGTCTAAAGCCGCCGTGACGACATATTGTTTGCAATATTTCGCGGCACAGGCATAGGCGACTTGATCCAGCAGCTTCAATAAGGAACCGCCGTGGACATTGCCGGAAAAATTCGCCATGTCCGGCGTCATCAGCACCGTCATGGTCAGGGTTTTTTCTTGTTTACTCATTTTGTCATGACTAATTGGTTAATAATTCTTTGGTTAATAATTCTTTGGTTAATAATTCTTTGGTTTGAAATTCTGTATTTTATCTGAGCGAGGCCCTGGACGGGTTTCTTATTGAATGGATATTACAATCCCATCAGTTCTTGCTTTAGTATGATTAGGACGCTGTGCAAAAACTGATGGGATTGTAATAATGCCATTTTTGGTAAGCTACGTTTAACTTACACCGCTATTTTATTTTCATTAAACCTTGATCTGCGATGCCAACTACCATAAAACCGCCATTACTGACTTCCGACAAGCTAGCCCGCTTGTTCTTGCAATTGACTCACTTAGAAAAAGCCGGACTGCCGGCGGCAGAAGCGTTTGCCATGATCGCCAAAAATGACCCGCTCTTGCGCAAGCCACTTAAAACCATGCCATCGCGTTTAAGAAAAGGCCAAAAAATTGCCGAAGCGGGCTACAAAACGGGGCTTTTTGACGATAACCAACGCATATTGGTTACGGCGGGCGAAAACAGCGGCAAGCTGGCGGCTGTTTACACAAAATTGGCGGATTTTTATGGCAACGATGCTCGGCGGCGGAAAAAAATGCGCTCGCGCCTGTATTTACCGGCTTTCGTGCTGATCCTTGCTTTTTTTGTGCAACCACTGCCCGCCCTGGTCACCGCCCAAATCACGTTGGGCAGGTATTTATTCGACAGCGCGGGACAATTGTTGCTTATGGCGACAGGGATAGCCTTACTTGTAAAGTTTCCGAGTTTTCTTACCAGCAGCCAAGCGGCATTGTTGCACCGCTGGCAACTGGCATTTCCACCAGTCGCCAACTGGGTGGTGGAACGCCAGTTGAACAGTTTCTATTTTATGCTGGCGATGATGCTGGATGCGGGCTTGGCTTATTCGGCAGCTTTGCCGCAAGCCGTTGCCAGCATCAAAAACACCGGCTTAAGAAAACAGTTCGACCCTGCCCTGGCATTGATGAAATCGGGTGCAAGCGTGGGCGAATCTTTAGCTACGGTGGGTAGCATCACAGCGTCCACCCTACAGATCATCAACACAGGTGAACACAGCGGGCAACTGGCGGACACGTTGCTGCATTTCACCCAGATTGACGCACAAACCCTGGCCTTGCAAGACGAGGCATTCGCGGAATGGCTGCCCAGACTGGTTTACACCGCCATCGGTTTATGGATAGCCTACGGCATTTTGCAACAAGGCTTGCCATCGTTGCCAGCGATTCAATAACGGGAGTTTTGTCCACGAAAGCCACAAACAGCACGAAAAAAAGCGAAAGGACTGAAACCTATACTCTGGAAGCTCGTCCGGTGTTTGCCATTCCCGTAAGCTGTGCGCACCTTGTCATCACAAACTAAAAACCCGCACCACTCTCGCTTTCGTGTTTTTTTGTGCCGCCTACTGTTTGGCTTTCGTGGACAATTTTGAAAACCTGCTATTTACGATCCTGAGTCCGCCACAACTGCACAATTTCTTCGACATCCAGATCATGCGCACCATCGCGCCAATTGCTGTAATAATCGACGTCATTACTTTTCGGCTCAGGATTGGGCCGGTAAATCTGCACCCGTGTCGGTAACGGGGCCGCTTCGCCCAACACCAAGGCTTCCCCCCGTCCCAGAGAACTTAACATGTCCGCCAAATCCCCTTCCGCTTCCGGCATCAGGCCCTTGATATAAGCCTGGTCGTCCGGGTTGGACGTGCGCAGGCAAATAAACGAACTGCATTGCGCGAGCATGGTTTCTGACAATTCCGTCGGACGTTGGCTGACCACCCCGATGGACACCCCGTATTTACGGCCTTCTTTGGCAATCCGTTCCATCACTTTTTTGGTGCCGTCAAACTGACCGCCTTTTTCCCTGGGAATATAAGCGTGGGCTTCTTCACAAATCAAGGTGATTGGAAATTCGCGCCGATGCGGATTCCAATAGTTGAATTCATAAGCCAAACGCCCGACTTGGGCAGAAATGGCCGGCCTGATATCCGTCGGTACCGAGCTTAAATCCACAATCGTAATATTCGCCTTAAATTCACCCAAGCCTACAAACTGACGCAACAAAGGCGCCATGCTCTCGGACGTGTTGCGGATTTTCGGCTTGAGTAAAAAATCATAACGGACATCATTAAAACGGCTTTGCATCCTGATCAAAAATTCATCAAATTGCCCGAATAACGCACCCTGCACTTTACCGAACTCACGCCGTTCTTCGTTGGCCGATTTAAAGTGCATATACAATTCCGCCAGCGAAAAATAAATCGGCGTATCGACCGACACCGTCGGCATGCCGATTCTTTGCGCCTCTTTGCGTTTCAGTTGCTGGATCAACTCGCGCATATACGACATCTGCATGGTCGCACTCTTGTCTTCCCTGTCGATAAACAAATCCACCAGCTCGGCATAGCTCATCATCCAATACGGCATTTCCATTTCCGTGGCCTCGACATAATTGACCTGGTGGCTGGGAAATGCCGATTTGATCGTACCATTAGGGGTTTTCCAGCAATATTCACCATGCAAGTCCAGCATGATCATGTGGCAATTGGGCATGGCGTTGATCGTACTTTGGATCAAACTGGCAACCGTCCAGGATTTACCGGAACCGGATTGGCCGATGATGGCAAAATGGCGGCTAAAAAAAGCTTTAGGGTCGAGGCTGACTTGATAATCTTTATGCGAAGCCAATTGCCCGATAAAAAACTCGTATTCCCTGAATTTTGCAAAAATCGCATTGATTTCCTTAATGCCCACCGCATACACTTTTGCGCCAGGGGTCGGATAATGGCGTATGCCTCGGAGAAAGGTCCCGTCATCTTTGATTTCCCCGACTGGAATCAACGAAATATAGCGGTCAGTGAGGCGTTCATCTTGTTTGTTAAAACGATCTTGTTCCCAACTCTTAAAAACCAGGGCCATCAACGCAATATTGGCCTGGCGGATCAGCACATAAGCACCGACGTTCCCTGCGAGCATGGCTTCATTATCAATTGTAATTAAAGGTATTTCGTTGGTATATTCCTCGGTGACCCTGGCATCCATGCCATCACCGCGGACTTCAGTCAAATAAGCCAATAAAATATCGGGTTGTGATTCGGACATTGGGTAATTTAGCTAGTATGGAAAAAAATTGGAAAGGCTTACCAGCTTAACCCAATTTTGAGTTGTATTGAAGTATTAGCGTGTCAATTTAAGAATTTTCGCCACCCTGGACAAAATAATCTAGGCTCTATATGGGTTTCAGGGTCTTTTGTCCATTTTTGGAGGTTGCCATGCTTATTGACAGTTTAGCTTACGCCTTTAGTAAAAAGACCCTGAAACCCATATAGAGCCATAATCTATTTAGAATTGGGTGAAAATCGGTTTTTTCCAACACTTAATGAAGAAATGTCGCGCAGGTTTTCAGCCCTGTTTGCAAAGGTCTGACAGTCAACCGTGCCGGCTCCGTACCATTGACCAGAATAAAGAGGATTTATGAAGCATATCGAAGGCTATTTTACTGGCATACGGGACGCCAGCATCTATTACCAGGCTTGGCTTCCCGAAGGCGGCATAACAGCCGTGCTGATTATCGTCCACGGGTTGGGGGAACATTGCGGGCGATATTTGAATGTAGTCCAACACTTCGTCCCGCTAGGTTATGCCGTGTATGGATTTGACCATATCGGTCATGGCAAGTCAGAAGGCCAACGCGAAGTGGTGGATCGTTTTGAAGATTACACCGACACGCTCTCGATTTACCACCATCTGGTCAGGGACTGGCAACCGGACAAACCTTTCTTCCTGATAGGCCACAGCATGGGCGGTTTGATTGCCGGCCATTACCTGCTAGCCCACCAAGACCACTTCAATGGCGCGGTCATTTCATCTCCTTGTATCAAAGTCAGCGACAACATTCCACGCCGCATCATTCTCATCGGTAAAATCCTGTCCGTATTGTCCCCCAGGCTGGGACTGATGGCATTGGATACCAGCACCCTTTCGCGTGACCCGGAAGTGGTGTCGGCCTGTGCCAGAGATCCTTTAGTATTCCACGGCAAAACCCCCGCACGCCTGGCGGCGGAATTATTGAAAGCCATGCAATACGTCAGCGCAGAATTTGGCAAAATCACCCTGCCCTTGATCATCCTGCAAGGTAGCGAAGATAAAATTGTCGATCCTGACGGAGCGCGGACATTCTATGAACAAGCCGGTTCCAAAGACAAAGCCCTTAAAATTTATATGGGGCTGTACCACGAAGTGTTCAATGAACCTGAACGCGCCCAAGTGCTCAATGACGTGGAAACTTGGCTCTTAGCGCGTCAAGCCAGTTAAATCTATGCCGCATCAAAATTTCCTACGGATACACAGAAACGAAATTACGGGTCGTTCACAAAAGAGACGAAAAGCGTATAACATCAAATAGATAAGTTGTAAAACACCATCTTGCTTATTTTTTTGTTCTCTTTTTGTTCTCTTTTTTGTTGCTTTCCACTGAAATATTGTTAAGCTAAGCCAAAATCCAAACCAACTGAGAACCCAAGCATCATGGATGTATTAACCCGCCGCCAACGGGAAATCTTCAATTTTCTCCGTGACAATCAAGAAAATTTTACTTACCCGCCCAGCCTGGATGAACTCTGTGCGGCTTTGGACATGGCTTCGCGCGGCTCCTTGCACAAGCACATCATGGCTTTGATCAACGCAGGTCTGGTGGAGCCTTTCAATGGCAATAAACAAACGGGGATACGCCTGACCGCACAAGCACGGCTAGAGGATGTGGCGGCAGGGCAAGACCTGCCCTTCGTCGGTTCCATCGCCGCAGGCAAGCCGATTGAAGCCCTGGAAACCCTCAGTTACATGAGCGTACCCGATGCCCTGAAAAGCGACAAACCTTGCTATGTGTTGCAGGTGAAAGGCGATTCCATGATTGAAGCGGGGATTTTTGATGGCGACTGGGTCGTTATCGAACAACGCCCCTACGCACGTAACGGTGAAATCGTCGTCGCCCTGATCGAAAACACCGAAGCCACCCTGAAATATATCGAGCAAACCGCCGGGCAAGTATTGCTGCTCCCCGCCAATGCCACCATGACCGCCCTATCTTACCGTCCTGAACAAGTTGAAATACAGGGCGTACTGATAGGACAAATGCGCAGTTACCGTTCACATTAACCCTGTCATTTAAAACGAGGAAAATCGCTATGCAACGTAAAATCCACATGCACGATCAAGTCAATAATAAAGTTGATGGCATTATGAACCATTACAAAAGAAAACCCATCGAGGGTTTCATGCGTAAATTAAAAAGGATGATCAGACAATCAGCGGTGATCTGATGGCATTGGCTTTTATTCAGGAGTTGGCATAAATAATCCCAAAGTTAATCGCAGATAACATCTTTTGAAGGGATGTTATCGATTTTATGCCATCACCAAACAATCGAAATCTGGTAGTCCTGCAATCGGAATGATTTGTAAAAAGTCAAGCCTACCGATTTATTGGGTCGAATGCCCGTACTTCAAGGCGTACAGTCATCGCAATATTTTATTGACAAATCTATTATCATTCCGATTGCAGGACTACCTTTTTTTGAAGCACCGCAGCCATCTCCAGTTCCGCTCTCAGCCGTATCCTTGTCAATCTTACTCGGTCGGGTTTGGTCGTTTCACCTTTCAGTTTGAGTATTTCCTGCCCCAACTGATCTATCTGTTTTTGCTGCCACGCAAGCAATTCCAACAACACATCGGCTAGCAACACATCGGCTAGCGGGGTGTGCGGTTTTCGTTGTTGATAGGGGGCAATTGCGGTTTGACTGAATCCATGTGGCTATTTTAACCTGATTTTTATCGTGTTGCCTGTGGGTAATGAGAAGTTACTTATCTGATTATACTCTGAACGACCAAGTTTTCGGTTTTTGGAGCGAGGTCATCTTGACCTCGCCCTTCTCACTAAAAACCGAAAACGTGACCGTTTGAAGTTTATACAAACCGCCTGTGGTTTACAGTATTTTCCTGCCCAACTGGAATATACTCAGGACGGATGCTAATTTCGATAATGTCTACTGTATATCGAATCAGTGTAATTCTTTAATCCTATATTCCGCTATCGCATACAGGCTATGTGTACTGTTAAGCTATACAAAAAAACACGTCAAGTCTGTAGCCATCAATGTCCAAGCAACCGTCATCAATAGCCCCCATAGGCGTTTTCGATTCAGGTGTGGGTGGGTTGTCCGTCCTCAAAGCGGTTAGGAAAGTGATGCCGCAAGAGCATTTGCTTTATGTCGCCGATTCCGCCAACGCCCCTTATGGAGACCGCCATGTCGGTTTTATCGAAGGGAGGGCGTTGGCGATAGCCCAGTTTTTGGTCGAGTCTAACGCCAAAGCTATTGTTGTCGCGTGTAACACGGCAACCGTGGTTGCCATAGAGAAACTTCGATCCACTTATCGGCTTCCCATCATAGCGATGGAACCCGCTATCAAGCCTGCTGTCAGGCTCACAAAATCGCAAATTATCGGAGTGCTTGCTACACGCAGAACTCTAGAAAGTCCGGCGGTTGCTGACCTTTGCCGCTTATATGGCGAAAACACCCGTATTATTCTGCAACCTTGTCCAGGATTGGTGGAGCAAGTCGAGCGTGGTGAAGCCGATACAGAATTCACGCGTCAACTTCTTGGGCGCTATATTGCCCCCTTGTTAGCCGAAGGTGCTGACACCCTGGTGCTAGGCTGTACCCATTACCCGTTTTTAGAGCCGCAAATTAGAAGACTCGTTGGCGATCAAATCACCATAGTCGAACCATCAACGGCAGTGGCGCGTCAACTGGAACGCCGACTGATGGGTTGCATAAATGTCGCATCCGCTGGTATGCCACAAGAGCATTTTTATACAACCGGAGCGGTTGATAAGGCCCATGCCCTTGTTTCAAGGCTATGGGGCGAAAGCGTGAATGTGCAAGGCCTTGTGTAATGCGCTAGGTTGGTGCTGGGTTTGCGCGCCCCAACGCATCGAATACAAATGTTGGAGTTCGCAAGCCCGCCACCAACCTACTCCAAAATCACTGCGGACTGATAGATGTTTAAATTTCGATTGTTTGGTGATGGCATAAAATCGATAACATCCCTTCAAAAGATGGGTAGTCCTGCAATCGGAATGATAATAGATTTGTCAATAAAATATTGCGATGACTGTACGCCTTGAAGTACGGGCATTCGACCCAATAAATCGGTAGGCTTGACTTTTTACAAATCATTCCGATTGCAGGACTACCGTTTTTCTTAACTTAATGGCAGTGCATCCTTAAATCCACAGGCATCGCCCCCAAAATCGACATTACCATCACCAATACCGGTAATGGCGATGAGCGCAGTTTGCTAATCTTTTCATTAACTTGTGTTGTTGGATAATATAAATGGCATTGCGCTTGATGTATGCCTACAATGTCTTTGAATGCCCGTGTCCAAATTTTGAGGCTCGTAACTTAAAGTGTCTATTATTTGACAAATATATGCCATAACAGTACTTTAGATAGTTTTTAACTTCACCCGCCATCTGGTCGCCCAAGAGCTGTACATGGAACAATTTCAAAGAATAAGCCGCTTACCCCCCTACGTTTTTAACATTGTCAACGAACTGAAAGCCAAGGCGCGGGCGGCGGGCGAGGATATTATTGATTTTGGTATGGGGAACCCCGACCAACCGACACCTAAGCACATCGTCGATAAGATGATAGAAGCGGCACAACGCGAAGACACGCACCGTTATTCGATGTCCAAAGGCATCCCTCGCCTACGCAAAGCGATTTGTAACTGGTATAAAACCCGCTTCGATGTTGATTTAGACCCAGAAACCGAAGCCATTGTCACGATAGGCTCAAAAGAAGGCTTGGCGCATTTGGCCTTGGCGACGCTAGGCCCTGGCGATGTCGTGCTGGTCCCTAATCCCGCGTATCCGATACATCCTTATGGCGTGGTGATTGCCGGAGCCGACTTGCGCCATGTGCCGCTGATCCCTGGCGTGGATTTTTTTGACGAGTTGCACAAGGCCATTATTGATAGCTGGCCCAAGCCGAAAATGCTGATCATCAATTTCCCAGGCAATCCTACCGCACAATGCGTGGAGCTGGACTTTTTTGAGAAAATCATCGCCCTGGCGAAAGAACACAGTATCTGGGTCGTGCATGACATTGCCTATGTCGATATTGCTTTTGACGGTTATAAGCCGCCATCCATCCTGCAAATCGACGGCGCGAAGGACATTGCCGTGGAATTTTTCTCCATGTCCAAAAGCTACAATATGCCGGGCTGGCGCGTCGGCTTCATGTGCGGCAATAAGGAATTGGTGTCGGCCTTGGCGCGGATCAAATCGTATCTGGATTACGGCACGTTCACGCCGATCCAAATCGCCGCGATTGCCGCACTGGAAGGCCCGCAAGACTGTGTCGCGGAAATTTCCGAAATGTACCGCAAACGCCGCGATGTCTTGTGTGATGGCCTGACGGCGGCGGGCTGGCCCGTGGAAAAACCCAAGGCGACGATGTTTGTCTGGGCGAAAATCCCTGAAGCCTACCAAGCGATGGGTTCGTTGGAATTTTCCAAGAAACTATTGCTGGAAGCCAAAGTCGCCGTCGCGCCGGGCATAGGTTTTGGCCAGTACGGCGATGACCATGTCCGTTTCGGCCTGATAGAAAACGAACACCGCACCCGCCAGGCGATACGCGGCATCCGCATGATGATGAAAAAGGATCAAGTGGTGTAAGCTTCCCGCTAGGATCATACGACGGAATTAAAGCCTGACAGGGCTTTTTGGGGCAGTGGTTCTTGCCATCCCTGCAGGGATTGCAGGAGCCGTTCCAGTTTATAAAGTTATAAAGCCGTACCCTATTGAAAAACTGTCGAAATTCAACCGCCCCTATTTTAGTGGCACTGGTGGCACAAAATGACGCCAACATGTCCTTTTAAGTGTGCAGGCAGTTGTTTTACCTTTGTGCTTGGTAAAGGTTACAATCGCCCGTTTAACCGCTACTTTCCTAGGAACCCTATGCACAATCCTGTCACACCACTATTGGCCGCCGATATTATCATTGAGCTGGTTGACCTGCCAAACCGCCCTTTTGTGTTGATAGAACGGGCAAATCCGCCGTATGGCTGGGCATTGCCGGGCGGTTTTGCCGATGTTGGCGAAACCATTGAACAGACTGCGATTCGTGAAGCGCAGGAAGAAGTTTGCCTGGATGTCACACTCAAGGTTTTACTGGGCTTATATTCTGATCCTAAACGCGATGCCCGCAATCATACCGTGACCGCCGTTTATATCGCAGAAGCCAAAGGAATGCCAAAAGCGGCGGATGATGCCAAAAATTGCGCTATTTTTACTTTTGATAATTTGACCAGCGAATTGGCGTTCGACCATGCCCTGGTGTTGGCGGATTATCAATATTATCTGACGACGGGCCAAGTTACACCGCTACGTTTTTGAATGGATAGGCATTGTGCGGAAAATGGTTATAACCGCGAAAAGCCGCCTGAAACGACAAAGCCATCGTCCAAAGGCTATGCTACTGAGGTAAAATAACCACTAATTTTTTTGATAAGGGATGTTGCTGTGGCGTGGTTGTTGCTGCTTTTGGCTGGATGGGTGGAGATTGTGTTTGCGATCAGCCTTAAATATAACGAAGGTTTTACTAAGCTTTGGCCTAGTCTATTGACTGCCGGCTCTGGTGCGGTCAGTTTTTATTTACTGACGGTCGCGATCAAAACCTTACCGATAGGCACGGCCTACGCGGTATGGACAGGGATAGGCGCGGTCGGTGTGGCGATTGTAGGGATTTTGGTGTTTAAAGAATCGGCGGATTGGCTGCGGATATTGTCCATTGTATTGGTCATCGCCGGTATTATCGGTTTGAAATTGACGGACACCGCCTAATGTTGCACCTGATTTTCCAATCGCCCTTGGAGTGTGCGGTGCTGGAGCGCGTTACCGCTGGTGATGACGTGGTATTCCTCGATAGTGCCGTGCTGGGCTTGTTAAAAAACAGCCGCTGGGCGGAACATCTGGAATTATTGGCACAATCCTGCCAATTGTTTGCTCTGGTCGATGAGTTGAAAGTGCGTGGCATCGCCGAAGAGAGATTGGCGGCGGGTTTGACGGTGCTGGACTATGCGGGGCTAGTCGCCTTGACGGTCAAAAACACGGCAATCCAATCATGGTCTTGATGGTTGATGGCATGGCCTTGGCAACCACCGAACAAGGTTTCTTGGTCAATCTGGCCGATTGGAATGAACAGGTCGCGCTTGCCCTAGCCGAGGTGGAGCATATCCAACTGACCGATGCCCATTGGGAACTAATTGGATTTATGCGCCATTATTACCAGCAATATAAACATCTGCCAAACGCGCGGGTGTTTGCCAAAGCCATAGCCAAAACGCTAGGGGAAGACAAGGGCAATAGCCGCTATTTGTTGAAGCTGTTTCCTGACGGGCCTCTGAAATATACCTGCAAATTGGCGGGCTTAGCTAAGCCACCGACTTGTTTGTAGCAAACCGATAATACAAGTAGAGGCCCTAGCACTGCGGATGGAACGGGTTTGTTCCAACAGTAGACGCATTAGGCGACCTGTTCCATAACGTTTCAATTGATTGAAGGCACTTCAAAAAATCAAGGACGGGGTTGCAAAACCCCGTCCCGCTCGGTAGGTTGGCTTGCCTGCCTGCGGTTTGGCAACCCAACACACATATTAGGTCTTAGGCTCGCCGTCAGTTTTTAAAACCTGGAAGTGATAAAGCGGATTTGGCGACATTTCGAGAATGCCCGCTTGGCTTATTATTTAAACCCTATTAAAAGTTGGGATTGATGTGGCTAAACGCTATGATATGCTTGGCTTTTAACAAATTACGCTTTATCGAGGCGTCTAATGTCTGCCATACTCAAACAACCCCTCATTACCGCCAAAGACTATTTAAAAATGGAACGTGGCACCTCGTCTAAAAGCGAATTCCATGACGGTCAGATTTATGCCATGACTGGCGCGAGCCGGGAGCATAATCTGGTTTTAGGAAATATTTACCGGGAACTAAGCCAACAACTCAAAAAACGCCCCTGCGAAGCTTACGTCAACGATATGCGGGTCAAGGCGGCAGAAGCCCGCAGTTACCATTATCCTGACATTGCGGTTGTGTGCGGGAAGCCGGAATTTGAAGATGCCCATGTGGACACTTTGCTCAACCCTACGCTGTTGGTTGAGGTCTTGTCGCCTTCCACGGAGGCTTATGACAGGGGCGGCAAATTTGCCCATTACCGTAAAATCCCCAGCTTGCGTGAGTATCTCTTGGTGATGCAGGATCAGCCAGCTATTGAACGCTATGTGCGCCAAGGTGGGGCTTGGGTTTTATCCGAAGCGTTGGGACTGGATGCGGATTTATCGCTGGAAAGCATAGATTGTGTGCTTAGTTTGCGCGAAGTTTACGATAAGGTTTTGACCGATGGGGAAAATGGGCCGGCGTAGAGTCAAGGCCAAATGTGTTGAAACCTGATGTTACGCCGTCACTTTTTCCCTGCGTTTTTCGATGTTGCTGTGGCAGAAGGGAAACCTGAAAACGGTAGCGTAGGAATCCCGACCCGCTCAAGGGGCGGTATTGGCCTATTGTGGATTCATGTCATCATCTTAAAAATCGCTGGCCTAACCTTCCTTAAACCGATGGATCAACCGCCGTTCCTTTTTATTCGGCTTATGGTCTATGCCATTGTGCGCCATAAATTCCCGCTGTTCGCGTTGTTGGATGATTTGCAACTGCCGCGCCGCGTGGCTTTCGGGGGATTCTTCGTAGAGCAGCGCCGCGTCTTTGGCGGCGCGGCGTTGCGTGGTCAGGGCAATGACAGTGATTTCCCAGCGCAGTTGGTCTTTGCTGATGGACAATTGCGCCCCGACCTTGATTTCTTTACCGGATTTGACGCGTTGTTTGTTGACGTGGACTTTGCCGCCGCTGATAGCTTCGGCGGCGAGCGAGCGGGTCTTGAAAAACCGCGCCGCCCACAGCCATTTATCTAGCCGGACAGCATCCAATTCAGGCGTTGGCTTGTTCACTGGCTTTTTTCAGGCCTTTGGGTAAGGAGAAAACAACTTTTTCTTCAATGCCTTGGATTTCAATCGTCGATTGCCCGCCCCATTGTTTCAATTGATTGATCACTTCTTGCACCAATACTTCGGGCGCGGATGCGCCAGCGGTGACGCCGACGACATTTATTCCCTCAAACCAATCTTGCTGCATGTCTTTGGCTGTGTCGATCAAATAGGCGGGTTTGCCCAATTGTTCGGCGATTTCGCGCAAACGGTTGGAGTTGGAACTGTTGGGCGAACCGACGACTAAAATCGTATCGGCAGATTTTGCCAATTCATGCACGGCATCCTGGCGGTTTTGCGTGGCGTAGCAAATATCGTCTTTTTTCTGGTCCTGGATGGACGAAAAACGGGTGCGTAAGGCATCGACCATAATTTGCGTATCAGTCATCGACAAGGTGGTTTGGGTGACATAAGCCAGATTGTCGGGATTGTTGACGTGCAGGTTCACGACATCTTCCGGCGTTTCGACTAAATAAATGCCGCCATTTTCGGTGCATTTTTCGTATTGGCCCATCGTGCCTTCCACTTCGGGATGTCCGGCGTGACCGATCAGAATCACTTCGCGGTCAGATTTGGCATGTTTGGCGACCTGCAAGTGCACTTTGGTGACCAGCGGGCAGGTGGCGTCAAAAATGGTCAGATTGCGTTCTTTGGCTTCTTGCTGCACTTGTTTGGAAACACCGTGGGCACTGAATATCAAATACGAACCGACTGGCACATCGGTCAGGTCTTCAATAAAAATCGCGCCTTTTTCTTTTAGGCCATCAACGACAGTGCGGTTATGCACAACCTCATGGCGGACATAAATCGGTGCGCCGAACGCTTCGATGGCTTGGTCGACGATTTCAATGGCGCGGTCTACGCCAGCACAGAATCCACGGGGGTTTGCGAGTACGATTTGCATAATCTTGACTTCTTTAGTAGGTTGAATTTGGGTTATTTTAACGCAATAGGGTTGGCGATACTATGCCATGAAACTTTGTTTGTCGGGTTCTCCGCGACGGATGGGGAGATTTGTCCACGAAAGACACGAAAATAAGATACGGGCTGTAAGCAGGACATATTTTTTAGACCTTTCAGATTTTGAAAACCTGAAAGCGACCTTAGCTTTCAGCCGATTTTAAATCTTGAATCGAGGTCTTGACGGTCTGCTTTGCTCTTTTTTTTCGAGCCATCCCGGCTCTGAAAAACTGCTATTATCCTTTCTTTTTAACGTACAAGGTCTATTCTACAGGCTGAGCATATCCGCCATTTTCGTGTATCTCACTTCGTGCTCAATGAGTCGTGCTTTTCGTGGACAATGGCGATTTCAGCGATTTGGCTCAGTGGACAATCAATCCAGCAATTCCCAAACGGGTTGGATGCCGGTCGGTAACGCAGCCAAACGCCCTAATTCCACCCATTGGTCGGGGCTGTGAAAATCCGAACCCATAGAACCGGAAAGTCCAAAACTTTTGGCAAAGTGGGCGGCGCGTCTGATTTCATCGGGACTAATCCGTCCGGTGACAATTTCCATACCTTGTCCGCCAGCCTCTTTAAACACAGCCAACAGCTTTTTCATTTTATTGGCGGTGAGATTGTAACGTAAGGGATGTGCCAACACCGCCACGCCGCCGGATTCGATGATCCACGCCACGGCTTGTGCCAATTCCGCCCAAGGTGTTGCCACATAGGCGGGTTTGCCTTTGGCGAGATAGCGGTCGAACGCGTCTTGCTGGCTATCGACATGATGCCCGGCGACGAGAAAATCGGCAAAATGGCTACGCGTGACCATGCCGTCACCCGCCGCTTTCATAACCGCTTCCAATGCGCCTGGAATGTGCTTTTGCGCGAGTTTTTCGGCAATCTTTTCGGCCCGGCACATCCGTGTGCCTTGCAAAAGATGGGTGGCTTCCGCTAGCGGAGCGTAGTCGGGATCAATTCCCAAACCGACGATGTGGAAGCATTGCTTTTGCCACTGGGCTGACAATTCAATGCCGGGGATCAATTTAATGCCCGCCGCCGTGGCGCAAAGCCGTGCTTCCGCGAGTCCGGCGGTGGTGTCGTGGTCGGTCAAGGCCAAGGCGGTCACACCACGTTCAAACGCGCGTTGCACTACGGCTGTGGGGGATAACGATCCATCTGAAGCGGTGGAATGGCAGTGCAGGTCGTAAATTTCAGGCTTACCGGGATCAGGTGAAGAGGGTTCAGGCATGGTTATTGGTACTCGCCATAAAGTTTGGCATAAAGGCCATTTTGCTGGATTAAGGTTTCGTGCCGCCCTTGTTCGCAAATCACGCCGTCTTCGAACACATAGACATGGTCGGCTTGTTTGACGGCACTCAGGCGGTGGGCGATGATGAGCGTGGTGCGGCCAGTTAAAAATTCCGCAAGTGCTTGATGTAAATTATATTCCGTTTCGCTGTCGAGCGCAGAAGTTGCTTCATCTAAAATCACCACTTTGGGGTTGGCGACCACCATGCGTGCAATCGCCATACGCTGGCGTTGCCCGCCGGACAGGCGCATCCCGTGCCTGCCTACCACCGTATCCAAGCCATGTTGCAAGTCTTTGATGACATCGCCCAGTTGGGCAATTGCCAAGGCATTCCACAGGGCTTGGTCAGGGACTGGCTTTCCTAGCGTCAGATTGGCGCGGATGGTGTCGTTGAACAGCACCGGATGCTGCAAGACCGTGACGACATTTTCCCTGACGACATCCAGGCCAATGTGTTCTATCGGCACCTCATCAAAATAAATCCGCTGTGCTGCACACGGATACAGGCCGATCAAGATTTGGATCAACGTCGATTTGCCGCCGCCGCTCGCCCCGACCAAGGCCACTTTTTCACCTGCTTTGATATGCAGATTGATGCCATTGAGGACGGACTCTTCACCGTAACTAAAATGCAGATTATCGACCCGCACCGATACGCTTTTATGGCCTTTGAACGGATTTTCCAGATGCGGGAACTGCGGCTCCTGTTTCAAGGCATTGAGCCGGTTGATGCGCGTCAACGCTGCTTTGGCGGCAAAAAAACTGTATTGGATGTTCAAAATTTCCTGCACCGGCGCCATCATGAACCACAGGTAGCCAAACACCGCGAACATTTGCCCCATCGTCAAATTGGAATAGAACACCATCAACATCGCCCCGGCGCGGAACACGTCAAAACCGAACAGGAAGACAAAGAAGCTGAAACGGTTGGCTGCATCGCTTTTCCACGAGTAGGCAATGGTGGTGTCTTTCACCGACAGCGCCGCGTTAATGAGTTGCTGGCAATAATGTTCCTCGCGGTTGCTGGCGCGGATTTGGTGGATGGCTTCCAGGGTTTCTGTCAAGGCTTGTTGGAACACTTCATACGCCGAATTTTCCTTGGCTTTCAAATGCTTGACATTCGCCCCGACGACACGGGTGAAATAAATCACGACCGGGTTCAGCAGCAAAATAAACAAACCCAGTTGCCAGTGCATCCACAGCAAAATCACCGCCGTGCCGATGGTCGTCAGCACCGCAATCAACAACTTGCTGATGGTGTTGCCGATAAAACTGTCCAGCGTGTCCAAATCCGTGACTAAATGCGTCACCACCGTGCCCGTGCCTAAGCTTTCATATTCCGCCATCGAAATCGTCCGCAAACGCCCGATCAAATCTTTGCGGATGCGGAACACAATGTCCTTGGCAATCACCGAAAACTGCCGCAACTGGATAATATTGAAAATAATCGCCAACAAGCGCAACAACACGCTGGCGAACAGCACCACACCAATATAAAGGATGGGCTGTTGCCATTCCACTGGCGAAAATCGGTTGATGAACCCGATCACCATGCCAGGTTGATGCAGCAACACTTCATCGACCAACAAGGGCATCAACAAAGGCACAGGGACACTGGCGACCGTCGCCAAAATGGCAATCAAATGGGAATAAACCAGGGCTTTTTTATGTTCAAGCGCGATTTTTTTGATGTGGTTCCAACTGTAAACGGGGGAGTCCGGTTTGGCTTGCACGGGAATGGAGAGGGGGATTTAAAAAAGTGGCTATTGTAGCATTTTGGTAGGGAAAGGAATTAGGTGATTTCCTGCAATGAATTTACCAAAAAACCTGTCCACGAAAGACACGAAAAAACACGAAAAAAACTAGATAAATTTTCGTGTCTTTCGTGTCGCCGTGATGCCTACTGTTGGCTTTCGTGGAAAAAACTCCTTAGTTTGATGCGTATGGGTACGAACCCCAACCGCCAGCAAATACCAACATTGAAATGGCGTGCAAAAAACTTGACCATCCATCCCCCCACAACGGGTAAATCAAAACGAAGTTGCCGAACCCAGTAGAATGTATAAAATTAAGCAAGTCTTAACTTTCAAGTCTTAACTTTAACAATCTTTTGGAGCTTCCATGCAATACCTTTCCATTTACAGAAAACCGCTAACCATTATCTTGCTGAGCTTATTGGCTAGTGCTTGTGCTTCTACACCGCCTCCCGCACCGCAAACGCCCGCGAGAATTATTTCAGATGAGCAAATGCTCCGCGACAGCCAAGGCATGGCGCATTTAGGCAACCGTTGGAAAAGCGGCAAAGAGTTGACTGAACGCGGTAACAATCTGGTGCGCGAAGGCCAAACGAAGGTTGAAGAAGGCAACCGCTTGATTGAGGAAGGCAGCAAAATCATGCGCGAAAGCGAAGAAAGCTACAAAAATATGAAAAACTGAGCGTGGCTAAACCATCAAAACCAGCCTATAAACAGGGTGTGGTACACAATCACAACTTATTGCGGCTTCTGTTGCTGGGATTACGCTTGCGCTCCATCCCAGCCTACCCGCCCACCTATTCATCCGCCGATTTACAGCGTGATAAATTGGCGTATTTTGTCCAATAACCTTGACCCTATCCCCTTCACTTTCAAAACTTCGTCCAATGATTCAAACGGACGTTCGGAGACGATATTTTCCGCAAGTTTCTTGGAAACGCCTTTCAGTGCTTCAATCTCTTCCAGGCTGGCTTGATTCAGCGACACACTGGTTGGTTTTTTGGCGGCTTTGGCATTTTTAGACACTTTCTTCACCGAGGGTTTGTTATTATCGGCAAAACTGACATTGATGATATTGCTTTCATCGCTACGCACTATGGTGGGCTTGGTGCCGACGATATAAGGCAGGTCAAAATTAATGTAATCACGGGTGATATAACCGACTTCAGTCCATTCGCGCAACATCAGGGCCAAATACCAAGTGCCGTCGCCTGGTTCTTGAAAAGCCATTTCATACCGGCAATCCGCCAGAAAATGTTGCCCGTAAAGTTCGCCAATGCTATTGCCAGCCAAGGCGAGACCGTTAAAATCGCCGCCCCTATAAGGCTGGGCCACCGCCCACAATTCAATCGCGAGCGTTCCGCTAATATTGTCGGCATCACGGTTATTGGCAATTTCTGCAATGGTTATGATGACTTGGTCGTTTTGGATCTCGTAACCACAATTTCCGGCTAAGGTAAGACTGGGTTCAACCAGTGGGTGGTTTAGTGCTTGGTTTAGTGCTTGGTTTACGTTCATTAAATATTCCTAGGACAAATAATAGCCATTTTATAAAATTTTAAATAAAACATGAAGTTAATATTCAATTTACGCTGTTCCGTAATTCTATATTCTAAAATTAACAGAATTGTTGGCGTCGTCCGCTGGCTGCAAAAACGGCGGACGAACCGGCAACGCAAATTGGTTGTCGGGTAAGACAGGCCAGACAACTTAGCTATCCAAAAAAACTTAGCTATCCAAAAACTGGAGTGAATAAGCCTTTCACTCCAGATCCGCATTCGGCAAGCCTACCCAACAAGCTGTTTGCTACCAGGAAAACCGGTTTGGCAACCAGCCTCTTTCCACGCCTTCACGGAAACACCAGGCGGGTGTGGTTTCGGTTTTGTAACTCCAGAAAAACCAGCCCAGATATTTTTCAAACGTGATCAGTTGCGCCCCCGCATGGGCGCGGTAGGCGACATCGGTTTGAAAATCGTCAAGCCCTTCCAGGGCATGGTTGAACGGGCCATTGGCCCACAGTGACACGACCCGTAAATCTATGCCCAAACTCCATTCGCCGACCACCGTCCAGACACCACGGTCATTATTGATCGCATCGGCTTCGTTTTTCCATTCAACGACGGATTTTTCGATATGGCCTTGCACATCCAGGTCTATGTCTTCACGCACGAAACATTGGTAACGGTGGATGTCAAAAATCACATTGCGAAATTCCGGCCCGGTCATAAAACCGCTGTATTCGGTATAAGAACGGAAACCGTCATGAAAAACCACGGCAACGGCTTCGGCCGGGCAATATTTGCGGATGCGGTGGTAAGCATCGGTCTGGTATTTTTTTAACAAATCGGTGGGGATGTCCCAACGCGGCTCGTTAAGGGTTTCGATGGCGTGTAAGGCCGGACGGGTGTGGTAACGTTCCGCCAGCCGTTCCAAAACGTTCAAGGCATGTTCAATATAAGCTGGTTCGGTATGCCATTCACACACGTCTTTGATGCCGCCATTGTCGAAACCATTTTGGCAACCGGGTGCGGCATGCAAATCCAAAACGATATGCAGCCCAAATTCTTCGGCCCAATCAAAAGCCCGGTCAAGCACGTCTATGCCGCCTTGCACAAACGGATACTGGATTTCCCCGTAAGCACGGTGATACGGATAATCGGGGCCAAAAATCCAATGTCCTAGCGGGATACGCACGGCATTTAGCCCTCTGTCGGCTATCCAGGCAAAATCATCGCGGGTGATGAAGGTGTCCCAATGCGGCTTTAAGGTTTGTTCCGCCCGTTCGCCCAGCTCTACGCAATACGATGTTTCATCGGTGGCTTCCAAACCATCGAACAAGCTGGGGACCATCCATTTTTCTATGACTAACCAACCGCCCAGGTTTACGCCGCGCAGTTTTTTCCCGAATTTGTTGGTGGACGTATTTGTCATCTAGTCTCTCCTCGTGCTAAGTGCCGGATAGTGGGGGGTACTTGAACGCTTTTTCCCTGTAATTTATCGGTTCAAGAACAATGTTATGATTTATAAGCGTGACTTTGTTTTAAAAATCACCAATATTGTCTACCAATCCACAGTTTTCTCAAGGAAGAATTACCAAACACTTAACTGATTGTTTTATCGTTTTATTAAACACAAGCTTGGCACAGACGCCAATACAGGGAATAGCTTTATTTTTTGCAAAACTTCACCCATTGCTTTTTAATAACCGCCCAACCGATCCAAATAAACCACCCTGGACACTGCTTGCTTGTTCAAGCACTGTTCAGGTTATAATGCTTACCAAAAGAATCCCATAGATTCATCATTAGATATATCGCTTGTAAAGCCCCGGGGTACGGACACATCGATAAATCCTGGTATGTCCACCCCATTGATTAAGGATGTTTAATTCCCACAATATGACCCAAAAACTGTATATCCAAACCAACGGTTGCCAAATGAACGAGTACGATTCCGACAAAATGCGGGATGTGCTCCATGCTTCACACGGTTTTGAATTGACTGATGACCCTAAGCTAGCCGATGTGCTATTGCTTAATACCTGTTCCATCCGCGAAAAAGCCCAGGAAAAAGTTTTTTCCGCACTAGGTAAATGGCGGATAATTAAAGAAAAACGTCCTGATGTCATTATTGGTGTCGGTGGTTGTGTCGCCAGCCAGGAAGGCGCGGACCTCCAAAAACGTGCGCCGTTTGTCGATATGGTGTTCGGCCCGCAGACTTTGCACCGCTTGCCACAATTACTGGATCAAGTCCGCAACAAGCGCCAACCGGTCGTCGATATTTCCTTCCCTGAAATTGAAAAATTTGATTCCCTGCCCGAACCCCGCGCTGAGGGCGTCAAAGCCTTCGTATCGGTGATGGAAGGTTGCAGCAAATACTGCTCGTTTTGTGTCGTGCCTTACACGCGCGGCGAAGAAATCAGCCGTCCGCTCGATGATGTGATTGCTGAAATCACGTCCCTAGCCAAACAAGGTGTGCGCGAAGTCAATCTGTTAGGGCAAAATGTCAATGCCTATCGCGGCATCATGGACGATGGCGACATCGCCGATTTTGCCCTGCTGCTGCATTATGTCGCGGCGATAGACGGCATAGCCCGCATCCGCTTCACCACCTCCCATCCGGTTGAATTCACCGACAATTTAATCGAAGCTTTTGCCGAAATCCCGCAACTGGTCAACCATTTACATTTGCCGGTACAAAGCGGCAGTGATTCGATTTTAAAGAAAATGAAACGCGGACATACCCGCGCCGATTACCTCGAAACCATCCGTAAGCTACGCGCCGTGCGTCCTGATATTTGCCTGTCATCCGATTTTATCATTGGTTTCCCTGGCGAAACTGACGAAGAGTTCGCCGAGACGATGGCGTTTATCGAAGAAATCGGTTTCGATTTGTCGTTCAGTTTTATTTACAGCGCACGGCCTGGCACACCTGCCGCCGATTTGCCGGATGATGTGCCCATGTCCATCAAAAAACTGCGTCTGGAACAATTCCAAAACCGCATCAACGCAATGGCGACGGCGATAGCCAACCGCATGATAAACACCGTGCAAACCGTTTTGGTGGAAGGCCAATCCAAAAAAAATCCGCTACAAATGCAAGGCCGCACGGAAAATAACCGCGTGGTCAATTTCATCGGCCATCCGCGCCTAGCCGGACAATTTGTCGATGTCCTGATCGCCGAAGCCCTGCCCAATTCCTTACGCGGGCGACTGGTGGAATCATCCGTCGATAAAATCATTGCCGCTTAACCATGTCCATGATTTCACAAGAAATAGCCTTACTTCCTGACGATAACGGCAGATTATCCAATTTTTGCGGCCAGCTCGACGCGCATTTGCGCCAAATTGAAGCCCGCTTGCAGGTGGAAATCGCCAACCGTGGCAACCAATTTAAAATCACCGGCGTGGACGCGTCCGTCAAAGCCGCCTGCGCCATTATGCAAAAGCTCTTTGACAGCACCGAAAAAGAATTGTTGACTGCTGAAACCATCCATCTCGCCATGCAGGATGCGTCGATAGACGAAATCCTCAACGAAGCCCAAGCGGAACAGCCGCCAACCCATGTTTGCATCAAAACTAAATGTGGCTTGATCAAGGGGCGCGGTGCAAACCAACAGGAATATCTGCGTAAAATCGCCAGCCATGACATCAATTTTGGCATCGGCCCGGCGGGTACGGGCAAGACTTTTTTGGCGGTGGCCTGTGCGATTGAAGCCTTGCAAACTGAAAAAGTAAGAAAAATCATCCTGGTGCGCCCGGCGGTTGAAGCGGGCGAAAAACTGGGTTTCTTGCCCGGCGATATGGCGCAAAAAATCGACCCTTATTTACGGCCTCTGTACGATGCCTTATACGATATGCTCGGCAATGAGCGGGTCGAAAAAATGATAGACCGGGGCATAATTGAAGTCGCGCCGCTGGCCTTCATGCGCGGGCGGACCTTGAACGACGCGTTCATTATTCTCGACGAAGCACAAAACACCACCGTCGAACAAATCAAAATGTTCCTGACCCGTATCGGCTTTGGTTCAACCGCCGTAGTCACGGGCGACATCACCCAAGTCGATTTGCCTTCCGAAAAAATGTCCGGTTTGCGGCATGTACTGGAAGTGCTGATAGATGTCGAAGGCATCAGTTTTACATTTTTTAACAACCGCGATGTCATCCGCCATCCTCTGGTGCAACGCATCGTCACCGCTTACGAAGCCTACGATAAAAAAACCAAAGCCGAATGAATCAGCTCGACATACAGCGTGTGTTTGAATCAGACGGGCAACCTGACGAAAACAGCCTGCAACTTTGGGTAGATACTACGCTTGCCAACTCTGAAGAAGACACCGAAGTGGTGATCCGTATTGTTGACGTAGCGGAAAGTGCCGGACTGAATGAAAATTACCGCCATAAATCTGGCCCCACCAATATCCTCAGCTTCCCTTTTGAAGCACCCGATATTGACGGTTTTGAATGCGATTTGCTCGGTGATTTGGTCATTTGCGCCCCCGTGCTGGCAACTGAAGCCCAAGAACAACACAAGCCCCTGTCAGACCATTGGGCGCATATCGTCATCCACGGCGTCTTGCATTTATTGGGTTATGACCATATCGACGATGCCGATGCCCAAGCAATGGAAAGCAAAGAAATAAGCATTTTGCAACAATTGAACATTCCTAATCCTTATACACAGGTAACAGACCATGAGCGATGACCACCCTCCTAGTAGACACTCTCCGCAGAAAAGCTGGGTTGAAAAAATCAGCCACTTACTGACCGGAGAGCCACAAGATCTGGAAGATCTCAAGGAAATATTAAGAGAAGCCCGCGAAAATGAACTATTGGACACCGATGCCTTGGCGATGATCGAGGGGGTGTTGCAAGTCTCGCAAATGCGCGTCCGCGACATCATGATCCCGCGCATACAAATGGTGGCCGTCCCCCAAGAAGCCGAACTGGAAGACATTTTTCCCTTGGTCATCGAATTCTGCCACTCGCGTTACCCCGTGATTGAAGATGACCGCAGCAAAGTCGTCGGCGTGTTGCTGGCAAAAGACTTGCTCACCCATGTCTTGCAAGACAAGTCCATGACCGTACAGCAAATTATGCGCCCTGCCTGTGTGATACCAGAAAGCAAACGCCTGAATGTATTGCTCAAAGAATTACGCACTAACGGCAACCACATGGCGATAGTCGTTGATGAATACGGCCAGGCCGCCGGTTTAGTGACCATTGAAGACATCCTGGAACAAATCGTCGGCGACATTGAAGATGAACACGACGACCATGAAGACCAGGGTTACATCTTTAAACGCAATGAGCATGAATACCTGATCAAGGCATTGACGCCGATAGAAGAATTTGACGAGCATTTCGGCACCCATCTAGCCACTGATGAATACGACACCGTCGGCGGCTTTATTGTCAGCCAGCTTGAACACATGCCGAAAAAAGGCGAAAGTCTGGTCGTCGATAATCTGCGTTTTGAAGTCATCCGGGCCGATAACCGCCGCGTCCATCTTATTAAACTGAAAATCCGGAAACCTTAATAATGGCTAAAATAATGGCTAAGAAAAAAATTCTGGTGACTGGCGGTGCGGGCTATATCGGCAGCCATGCCTGTGTCGAGCTGACCCAAGCAGGCTATGAGATGGTGGTGGTCGATAATTTATCGAACAGCAAAACCCAATCCTTGGTGCGGGTGGAACAAATAACCGGCAAACCGGTAACGTTTTATCAAGCGGATATTCGTGATAAAGCCGCATTAACCGACATCTTTGTGAAAGAAGCCATTGACACCGTCATTCATTTTGCCGGCCTGAAAGCGGTCGGCGAATCCTGTGCTAAGCCGCAATTGTATTACCACAACAACGTCTACGGCACCTTGGTGTTGACCGAAGTCATGGCGGCCGCCGGTGTCAAGCAATTGGTGTTCAGTTCTTCCGCGACGGTCTATGGTGAATCCACCTGCCCGCAATATAGCGAAGATTTCCCACTTGGCCCGATCAACCCTTATGGCCGCTCAAAAACCATGATTGAGGACATTTTGCGTGACTTATCCCGCGCCGATGCCATCAATCAAGTCCAAACACCGTGGAAAATCGCCTTATTGCGCTATTTCAACCCGATAGGCGCACACGCCAGCGGCTTGATAGGCGAAGATCCTAACGGCATCCCCAATAACCTGATGCCTTATATCGCGCAAGTTGCCGTTGGCAAACTGAAACAAGTCTCGGTGTTCGGCAATGACTACCCTACCCCGGACGGTACTGGCATCCGTGACTACATCCATGTCGTCGATTTGGTGAAAGGCCATATCAAAGCCATCGAGATTTTGGATAGCGACGCCTTTGCGGCGGGTGCTTGCAAACCCTATAACCTGGGTACAGGCCGGGGTTATAGCGTCTTGGAAATGATCCAAGCCTTTGAACGTGTCACCGGACGCACCGTCAATTACCAAATCGTCGGACGCAGGGCCGGGGATTTGGCGGAATGTTTCGCAAACCCCGACCTGGCTTTTAAGGAATTGGGCTGGAAAGCGGAAAAAAATCTTGATGATATGGTCGCCGATACTTGGAATTGGCAAAGCAACAATCCACAGGGTTATGAATAATAGGATTGTGCATGGAATAAATTCGCGGATCAAGACCTGTCAGGTTTTCAAGAATGGTTCAGGGAAGTTATTTTTAGCCAAATCCTTAGCTGTTTTTTAAGTATATCGGACGCGGTTAGCTGAAAGTTTGGGCAGGAAATTCTATGTCCAATGCAAACGCTTATGAAACAATTAATATTTTGAAATATATTCTTAGCGGCTATTGAGCGCCTTTGCCAGCAAAGGCCAAACTTAATAAGTTCCGCTTATTGTTCTGAGGATTTCACTATGTTGGCATCAACGAAAAACCTTCAAATCCCGCCCTTGATCCGATACCGAGTGGAAACCGGTATCCGGCAAAGCCTATTTACGCTGTCATTTTGGTTGTTGCTGGCATTACTGCTAAATTTTCCAGGAGCGGTGACCGCCGATGACCTTAAGTCCTCCCAGAATATCCAGCAAACCGTCGCTATTGAAGTGTTTGTCCGTGATGGTTGCCTGCATTGCGCGAAGGCGGAAGAGTTCCTGCAATTGTTACAACGCGAACAACCGAAGCTGCAAATAAGCATCCGCGATATTCAAAAAGATCCAAGCGCACTAGAACGGTTAAAAGCAATAGCCAGTACGCAAAACGTAGGCACCGCCAAGGTTCCTGCTTTTTATCTCAACAAACATCTGGTCATCGGTTATTCCGACGAAGCCACAACGGGGAAGCTGCTACGGGCGGAATTGGCGCAACAACCCAGTGCAACAAAGCAATCAACCGATACATCAGGCAGTTGCGAAGCGGCTGAATCGCTGTCCTGTACAGCGGAAAACGCGGTGGCACAAGCTAAAACAACTGATTTTGACGTGACTTTGTTAGGCCAACGCATTTCCTTGGAACAAGTCGGCCTACCGCTGTTCACTGTCGCAATGGGCTTATTGGACGGCTTCAACCCCTGTTCGATGTGGGTGCTAGTCTTGATGATTTCGCTGCTGGCCCCCATGCAGGACAGGACACGGATGTTGGCGGTTGCCGGTGCTTTTATCGCCGTTGAAGGCATCGCCTATTTTGTGTTCATGGCGGCATGGCTCAATTTGTTCCTGCTGATTGGCTTGTCACGCGCATCGGAAATCATCATTGCAGGCATTGCGATACTGGCAGGGGCGATCAATCTCAAAGATTTTTGGGCTTTTGGCTGGGGCGTTTCTTTATCCATCCCAAAATCGGCAAAACCCGGCGTCTACGCCAGAATCCGGGGCATCCTCCAAGCCGAAAACCTCCCCGCTGCGATGCTGGGCGCGGTCATCCTGGCAATTCTCGTGCAAATCGTCGAGTTTCTATGCACATCGGGTTTTCCGGCGCTTTTCACCCGTATCCTGACGATGCGGCAAACCACGGGCATGGGCTATTACGCTTATCTGCTGCTGTACAATGTTGCTTATATGTTGGACGACATCATAGTGCTCAGTATCGGCGTCATCACGCTCAGCCAGCGCAGGTTGCAAGAAAAGGAAGGACGCTGGCTGAAACTGCTCAGCGGCCTGGTCATGGTGGGGCTAGGCCTGTATTTGTTGATGGGTCAATAACTTTCCTGATTAGCAAGATGATTCAGCTAAGCCGTCATATCGGCAGGGATTGCCGATATCCAGTTCAAGGGATGTGACTTCGAATTGCCATCCCTGGCTTCTGGATTCGCTTCGCGGTCTAACGGCTCCGGCAATCCCTGCCGGAATAACGATTTTGGAGTTGGCTGAATCATCTTGCTAATCAGGATAACTTTTAATAAGTCTATCCTCCCAACTAAGCCATCTGATATTGGGATAATTTTCGTACGGTCATTGGCAACAAATCTCTTACCTCATATTATCCGTTACCCAACCTCTTGTAATTTCCAATTATTGGCTGTATCCCCCCAATACCTTATCTTTTTATCGAAAACATATTCACTACACCCCGCATGTTTCGTCTTAATGCTTGTCTCAAAAGCTATCAGTTTAAGCCTGAACCAACCGGTTTAGCATTAAGTTAATCATCGCTATGTGGATAAAAGCCTTGCTAGAGTCGGTAAAAACTTCATAAAAAACCCAAAAATATGAAATATTACCTCGTTTTTGGGTGCAAGTTACCCTAGAATCCAGTCCGTTAGACAATAATCCCATCAACCAAACTGTTGCCCAAACAGGGTTAGGCAGGGCATCTAACAATGTTCTACAAAGCCCATTAAATAATGGGTTTTGTGTTTTTTATTTTTAAATATACCGCCAAAAATACCGCCAAGTGAGTAATGCTGCCCCCCTTTTTGGCTAGTTTTTGACATCAGGCCACCATCATTCCATCAGTTCCGCCTTGTCGATCTGTTCCCTTAGTTTCTCCTATAGGCGAATTTAAAGGTTTTCGGGTTTGTCCGGTATTCATCAGAAAGCTTGTTTTACCTGCAATGGCCCACCTCAAATGTGAGGCAGGCGCGAAGATACTTACTCTCCCCCCGCCCCCATCAGATACGCCAAAAGGTAGGGCTTGGTATGGCCATCACCTGCAAAACCTGCAAGCCAATGTTTAATAAACTAATATTATCAATGAATTACTGGCTTATAGTCGAGACCATAGAGAACAGAAATAGAACAAGGCCGCTCCGCTTCGACTCGCTTGGCTATAAAAATGTTTTAGGAGTACCTTTTTTTCTGGCCTGTATACCCGATTGAATGGCTTCCGGTGGGCTTTTTGTATTTCAAAAATTAAACTGTTAAAAAAATAGCTGTGGCGACGCAAAGGCAGGGTGAAAACCCTAGAGATTTGACCGCCCCCACGGGGGCATAAAAAATAATTCTATACCCCTCTTATGTGTAGGATGTGGGGAATGTGGGGAAATAGGCGCCTAGCCCTTGTGTGGTGCGGCTTCCAGCTCCCCACATGGCCTCAAAATGTGGGGAATCTCCCCACACAATTTGGCTGTTTTGTGGGGAGTTGGGCTTTTTTAGGCTGTTTTTGTGGTCATCAGGCGGCATTTTTGATGCTGGCGTGGTTTTTCTTGCTCCCCACATTTGTGGGGAATCTCCCCACAAAAAAAATCCCTGTGGGAAGCTGGAAGGCTTGATATATAAGGGCTAGAAGCCTATCTCCCCACATTCCCAACAAAATATTACTATACCCCATTAACTTTTTTTTTATTCGCCTGACTCGACCAACTCAGCAGACAAGACCATCACGCGGACATTGCGCCCACCCACTACGCGCTTGACAGCCAAGCGGGGTTGGTTGCGGCTGGCGTTCGGTTCAGTTTTCAGTATCAAGCCCTTCTCGTGCATCCGCCGCCATAAGCTGGCGGGGCTCATCAGGAACGCATCGCCTTGGCTTCTGGCGAACTGTTGCACCACCTTGAAGGCGGTGTCCTGCTGTAACCAGATTTCGGCGTGGGCGTTGTCCATCGGGTCACAATACCAGCCGATATGATCACCCATCGGCGTATAGCTTTTATCACCCATTGGGCTTTCACCATCCACCCGCCACCCCCACGCATGTGGCCTCAATGTCGGTTCACGTTGCTTGAGGCGGCAAGCCACATGGGCATTGCCGGAACTGATGGCGGCGCGTAACAGTTGCAAGAACCGCTCGATTTCGTCCTGTTCGGCTTGGTACGCGCCTTGCTCGCTGAACGCTTGCTGTAGATAGCTCTCGACATCTAACAGCAAGCCATTGCCCTTGTCATCCGTCACCAAGCCCACCGCCTCCAAGAACGCCAAGAACTGCTCAGCACCCGCCACCATATTGGCGTAAATCTCAGGGGCGAGGGGGTGGCTGGTGGCAATGCCATCACGGATAGCTGCATTGCGGAACGCTTCAACGGTTTTGGGGAAGGTCTTTTTTAAGTCATCCAAGCGCGGGGCTAACCATTGCAGGTAAGCCGACATCAAACCCGTAAACCATCCCGCGTCGGCGGCTTGCTGTAGGCGTGTCAGCACCGCGTTATCGACATCAGAACGGCTAAGCTCCAGAATCAGCAAGCGGCCTAACAGCGATTGCCCACGCGGCAAATCTTCGGCGGTGACGATCATCAGCGAACGGTTATTCTGTAGGTGTGGTCTAAGCCTGATAGCTTTTTACAGCCTGATGGATAAGGGTTGCCGCTTAATGAATCAATCAACGGCGTAAGGCTTTGAATAATCGGCTTGGGTAAGCCTAGCAAGGCTTTTTGGGCGGATTTTTTTAACTCGACCTTATAAACAAGCCATGTTCGGACAATTCCAATTTTACTTGTTCCCACGGGGTGCTTTCCTCTTCGCTAATTTCTGCAATTGCCGCCAAGTCTTCTAGGTCTTCCATCAGTTCTTGATAATCAGCCATTGACAAAATAACGGCGGTCTTGTCGCCGTTAGCGTTGGTTATAAATTGGGGTTGGTTCATGATCTCACCGCCTATTTAGTAGGTTATTGGCCTTTATTATACGTCTCTGGACAATTCAAGCCACAAAAGCAATCCAGTATCACACGGCTTTTTTGAACGGTATCACTTGCGCCCCGTTTTTAAGTCCGTCCAGATAGTCCGCCCATGCTTGCATCATCTTATGGCGTTCGGGCAGGTGCGCCGTGCGGTTATATGCCCGCCCGTTGGGGTCTCTTACGGCGTGGGCTAACTGATGCTCGATAAAGTCAGGGCGAAAGCCTAGCACCTCATCTAATACGGTTCTGGCTAACGCCCTAAAACTGTGTATGGTCATTTCTTCTTTACTGATACCCATACGCCTTAGAGCCGCCAATAAGGCCATATCAGACATTGGGCGCGATCCATTGGGCGTTCTGGCGCTTGGGAAGATATAACGCCCGTTTCCAGTCAGGGGCTTGAGTTCTTGCAAGATGGTAATGGCTTGGGCTGATAACGGCACAATATGCGGGGTTTGGGTTTTAGTGACCAGATACCGCCACTCTTTGGCCTCAAGGTCGATGTGTTCCCATTCGGCTTGTCTGAGTTCGCCCGGTCTGACGAATACCAAGGGCGCAAGCTGTAACGCGGATTTAACGATAAACGAACCGCTATATCCATCAATGGCGCGTAGCAATTCGGCGGCTTGTTTGGGTTCTGTGACGGCTGAAAAATGCCCGCCTTTGATTTGCATCAATGAACCTCGCAAATCGGGGGTTATATCCCGCTCGGTGCGGCCTGTAACCACGGCATAACGGAATATCTGGCTACACTAAAGGCTTTATGTGCCGTGTCAATGGCGTTTCTGGCTTCAATCTTCCGTAATACCGCCAATAGCTCAGGCGGTTTAATGTCGGTGATGGGTTTAACGCCAATGTGTGGGAATAATACCAATCCCAATAAGTTTCTATGACAACACCGCCCAGCTCCGAGAGCAAAGGGATCGAATGGCGTCCGGTTGCAAAGCAAATTTATTCCAAGCCTGACAGCAGACATCAAGAATGTCGTCAT
>NZ_JAQTZU010000043.1 GCF_028687615.1 Methylovulum sp. | reverse complement strand
CCTTGAACATGATCAGGCAAACCCCAAAGAAACGCATGAGTGTCAAACGTATGCGTAAGGCCGCTGGCTGGGATGACTTGCTTTTAACTGAGATTTTGGCTCAGGTATTTTAATGAGGTGGCCCTGCTAAGCCACTTCTTCAACAAGCGTTTTCAGGCTCGCCAAACCCTGTTCAAACTGCCCGCCGACCATTTTGTCGCAGTTCATGATCAGCCCCATCGCTTTGCCCATCAAGTTATTTGTACCTGTCATGCTCCAAGTCACGGTGGTTTGGTCGTCTTTGGATGTGAAAATGAATTCCGATGTATTAGTGGCTTTGAAAGGTTTTTGAAAATCCAATCTGAATTGGATGTATTCGTCAGGGCGGCTGTTGGTGATGGTCATGCTGCCTACGCCGACTTTGTTATTGCCTGCCCAACTCATTTTGGCGCCGATTCCCGCTTCAGGGCCGTCGAAGGAATGGGTGGCGGCGGGATCGAGTTTTGCCCACGGGGACCAGGCATCCCATTTTTGTAGCGTGTTCACATGCGGAAAAATGGCGGATGCCGGAGCGGATACGACACCAGTTCGGGTAATTCGAAAATCGGCAGGTTGTCTGGCGACAATGACCAGAAATACGACGATAGCAACGATGATTAAAATTGGGATGATTTCCAGCATGGCAGTTTCCTCGTGTTTAAGAATAAGAAATTGAATTATAAATCATTTTTGTCTGAAAGTTTCTAAGGTCTAAGACATTGTTTTAAAAGCGTCTCGGATGTCCGGGGCCAGGGCTTAAAACATTTCGTACTTTTCGTGGACAACGCGTAATGTCAGTTAGACATAACAATAAATCGGCTACCATTTAGGCGGGACAAAAATACCTGGGCTAGACCTGTCAGGTTTTAAAAACCTGACAGGTCTAAAGTCCTGCGGGTAATTGGGAAGTTACCTCTGTCCCGCCTTAAGTTGGTAGCCAATAAATTTGCCGCACTATTTAAAATTGCCCACATCAAGTCTAAACTGGTTTTTTATGATTTTGAGCATACCTATGTTCCCTAATTGCCCTGCCATCATTTTCGATCTGGACGGCCTGGTGCTCGACACCGAAACCACTTACATTTTTGCTTGGCGACAAGCTGCCCAAGCGATGGGTTATGCCTTATCAGAAAGTTTTTGCCAGTCATTTTCCGGTTTGCATGGTCAGGCGGTAGAAGCAAAATTACTGGCGGCTTTGGGCGCTGATTTTGATTTACAGACGTTTAAGCAGCAAGCGGGGGAGTGCTGGCGTGATTATGTAAATGTCCACGGTATTCCCGTAAAACCTGGAGTGCTGGAAATATTAGACTATCTTGACCAGCAAGCCATCCCATTTGCATTGGCAACCAACAGCCGGGCCATAAACGCCCGTGAATGCTTGGCACTGGCAGGTTTGGGCCATGCGTTTCCATTGCAAGTCACCCGTGATGATGTCACTGCCGGTAAACCTGCGCCGGATATTTTTTTGCAAGCGGCGAAATTGTTGCAAACGCCCATCGGGCGGTGTTGGGTTCTGGAGGATTCGCTAACCGGCATTGTCGCAGCACACCATGCCGGCGCGTTTTCGGTGCTGGTCCCCTCGGTAATTCCTGCTGAGGCCCAAGCACTTGAATTATGCGGTAAGCTATTGCCCGATTTGCATGCGGTGCTGGCTATGATACGTATCAATGATACGTTCTGAGTTCGCCCATCATTGAGCCAATCAGGTATAATTTCACATTTACCGTACTACCTACACACTCAATTTGATAGCTAAACATTCTAAGGTTTCCGTCATTGCCCCGGCACGTTTACACATGGGTTTTTTTGATTTAAGTGGTTCGCTGGGGCGCAATTTTGGCAGCATCGGTATCGCCCTAAATGAGATTGAAACCCGGTTGTCGATGGCTCCCGCCATCTCCCGCACAATAAACGGGCCATCGTGCGAACGGGCGGAACTTTGCTTGACGATGCTTTGTGAGGCATTGAATGTCCCGGACGCCCTCAATATCACTATCGAAGCCGCGATCCCTGAACATGTCGGTTTGGGTTCTGGCACACAAATGGCGTTAGCTATAGGTACGGCGTTGAATGCCATATATGGTTTAGGTTTGACCGTCCGCGAGATCGCCGCCGTTACCGAAAGGGGCTTGCGTTCCGGTATCGGCATCGGTATTTTTGAGCAAGGCGGTTTGGTGGTCGATGGCGGACGCGGCGAAAAAACAATAACCCCGCCCGTGCTGGTGCACATGGACATTCCTGATGATTGGCGGTTTGTGCTGGTGTTTGATGTGCGCGGCCAAGGCTTGCACGGCTTGCAGGAAATACAGGCATTCAATCAATTACCACCCTTTCCGGCACTGGAAGCGGCGCGTTTGTGTTATTTATTGTTGATGCAAGGGTTGCCCGCCGTCGCGGAGCAGGACTTGGATAAATTTGGCGAGGTGATCACCGAGTTGCAGCGGTCAGTAGGCGAACATTTCGCCCCGGCACAAGGCGGAGTGTTCACTAGCCCTGAAGTTGCCGAAGTTATGGCTTGGCTGGCACAACAAGGTGCGGTGGCGATAGGCCAGACTTCCTGGGGCCCAACCGGTTTTTGCGCTGTAAAAGGTGAGGAAGTTGCCGAAGCGGTTACGCAACAGGCGCGTGAGCGGTTTAAGCAGTTTGAAAACCTGACGTTGGTCACTGCCAGTGCGAGAAATACCGGTGGTGAGGTGTTGTATGTTTAAACATATTTATTATCAGATAGTTAAAATGCAAAAGTGAAAATAAATGAAAAATATTTTTGAAAGGTATGAAGCCATTTATTAACGGTAAAAATAAGTTTTGCACCAAAGAAGCATGTTATCACACGGTTTCGGTGCAAAAAATTATTCAAGTTCATTCGATAGACTTTGTTTTATTTATAACTAATTGAATTTAATTAATATAAATATGTGGCACTATTAATGCTGGTAGTAAGGTAAGTCAAGTTTACCGTCACGTTCGCCTGTGTTTGGTGCCATCCTGGCGTTCTATTTTCTCGGATAGAACGCCTTTTTTATTGGGTATATTCCTGTTAATCATTGAAAAATTTGTTTTAAATAGGAAAACTATTTGAAATAAGTCATCTTTTTTAGCAACAGTCCGCAATAAAATCCCGATCAGACTGATAACAGCAGACGTTTCCGGTACAGCACTACATTTTATTGCTATCAGTCTTATCCATAAGCACAATACCCATCGATACAACGCTTACCCACCAAACTACCTCACCGCCATGCCTTAAGTTAAGAGTTTGTCGCTATTTTTCAATGATGTAGCTATAGGATGTGCCGACGACAGGAGGCGCATCAATCGCGTAAAAACTCGACAGATGCGCTTCGTTCCTTTTATGTCCTGTGGGGCACAAGAAGTTTGAAAGGTCTGACGGGTAATATTTCTTGAGGGTGTATTTGTAGGGGCGGGTGGCTGCTCACCATTGGGATTGCCCCGATTCCAATCAGGCGACTAATCGGTCGCTAATACAAACTGGCTACATTTGCAGTGATGTTGAACAAACCTAGTATGTTGTCAGCATTGTTTTGACGGGTGAGGCTTGTAAGGCTTAACCTTGCTCGACATTTCAAGAATGACGAAATACTAGGAACTACACGACAACATCGAGCATCCCGCCCTTTGCCTGGCCCAATCCGGTCTTTTGGCGGCCTTATCTTCTTTATCGGGCTGTTCATCATAAGGATGGCGCAGCAATTCCAGTAATTCTGTGACTTTGGAAAAATCGCCTTGTTCGGCTTGGTCTATCGCCAATTGGGCCAGATAGTTGCGTAGCACATATTTGGGATTGACGGCATCCATGCGCTGGCGGCGTGTATCATCGGGCACACCTTCGCTGTGGACGCGCTTTAGATAAGCCCTGAGCCATGAACCCATCCGCGCTTGGTAATCTGGCGTGATATGTTCGGGCAGGTAATACGCTTCCAACAAGGGGGACAGCAGTTGTGCGTCATTGGCTTCAAGATCATGGCGGCTCAGCCACGCCAAGCGGCGGAAGAATATCGTCATGTCGGTTTCGATGCTTTGCAAGAGGGTCAGCAACTCCGTGCATAAGTCATGGTCGGTTGCCGGGTTAAATGCTTGCAAGCCCAATTTTCCCGCCATCATCGCCTGCCAGCCTTCGGCAAAGCATTGTTTGTAACTGTTTAGCGCGGTTTGCAAGGGGGTAATGTCTTCACTGTCCAGCAACGGAAAAATGGCGTTTGCCAATTGACCGAGATTCCAGAAGGCTATTGAGGGTTGGTTGCCGTAGCGGTATCGCCGCTCGCCGGCATCGGTGGTGTTGGGTGTCCAGTTCAGGTCGTAATTCTCCAGCCAACCATAAGGCCCATAGTCTATGGTCAGTCCCAAGATCGACATATTGTCGGTGTTCATGACACCATGTACAAACCCGACCCGTTGCCAATGCAATATCATTTCGGCGGTGCGGCGGCAAATTTCTTCATACCATTTTAAATACACGGCAGGGGAGGGTTCGCCCAAGTGCGGAAAATCGGTGCGTATCGTGTAATCGGCGAGTTGTTTGAGTACGTCGATTTCGCCACGGGCGGCAAAAATCTGGAAACTGCCAAAGCGTGTGAACGAGGGCGCGACCCGGCAGACTACCGCCCCTGGTTCGGCTTGGGGGTTGCCGTCGTAAAACATATCGCGGATGACGGTGTCGCCGGTCAGCACCAAGCTTAAGGCGCGGGTGGTGGGGACGCCAAGATGGAACATGGCTTCGCTGCACAAAAATTCCCGTACCGATGAGCGCAGCACCGCCAAACCATCGGCAGTGCGCGAGTAGGGCGTAGGGCCAGCACCTTTGAGTTGCAGTGTCCAACGTTCGCCGCGTCGATTGAGCACTTCGCCCAGATTAATCGCCCGGCCATCGCCGAGTTGCCCCGCCCAGTTGCCGAACTGATGTCCGCCATAACAGCTTGCGTAACTGTCCATGCCTTGCGCCAAGCGGTTGCCGGTGAAAATATCGGCAAATTCGTCGCCGGTACACGCTTCGTCCGTTAAATCCAAAAGTTCCGCCACTTCACGCGAGTAGGCGACTAATGTGGGTTGGCTGACGAGTGTGGGTAGCACTTTGGAATAGCAAGCACCTAAAACTTGGCGGCGGAAATTTTGCGGCTCAGTATCGGCTGGAAGCTCTCGAATGAACGAGTTATCAAAGTTCAATTGATCTAACGCGTGTTTTACGGTCATAAGGGGAGGCTGAAAAAATAATGGTTAATGTGGGTTGAACTTCAAAGGATGCCTTTGTCCAGGCGGTTGTGGTTGATGGTCAGGATCGTGATGATGGTGTTGATCAAAACCATGTCCGCTTGGACGTTGATAAGGATAGAAATAGGGGTTGACGATATAGGGACGGTTGATGATATGCGGATGTTTGGCTTCTTCGGCGAGTTCTTCTTGCGCCTTGGCGCTGCGGTTAAGTGCGTCAATTTCCGCCTGTCTATCCAATTCCGTTTGCCGTTCTTTTTGGGCCTGCCGCTCCGCCACCTCCCGTTGGGAAAAATCGTTTTCCCAGGCTTTTAATTTGGCTTGTGCTTCGGCAGTTTTAGCCGGATCAGGTTTTTCTATGACAATTTCCGCTTGTTTAACGGCGGCGGCAGGGCAAGGTTCGGGTTGATAAACGGTTTTGTCATCAATCACACATTTGAATACTTCGGCGTATGTTGGCGTGATGAAAAAAGCCAAAGAAAATATCAGGAAAATTGCCATAAAGTGTTTCATTGTGTTTTCCTCCGATGCTTAATTCTGGTTAATTTTTAGTAACTTAAACGGAATCGAAACCTGTTTTGGAGGATGGTCATTGCCGTGCTTGGATCTGTTGTTGCTTACCTGCAATCAACAATCGTGCCAGTTTCCGCAAACCATCCGAAGTCAAGGTGATCCCTAATGGCGCAACTTTGTTTTCCAATTCATACAGCACATCGGTTGCGGCGAGTATGCCCAGATAATTAAAGCCATCCAAGCCAGGCATTTGTTTGCTGAGTTGCTTTAATTGCGGGGTCAGTTTTTCCCAGGATTGGCTGAAAAAGTCACGCACCGGATCCTTGCCGCCGGTGTCCTGGCCTGTCAAACCTGCTTGGAAAGCTGTGCGCGAGGCTTGCAGCACATTGCTTAAGGTGGCTTGTAACGCTTGGCTTTGTTGATCTTGACCCATGCCTTTGATGGCTTTGTTAAGCAAGCCTTCCCAGTTTTGCCATATTGCTTGCCATTGTTGTTGTTCGTTTGGGTTGAGTGCGGCACTGGGGGCTTGCGCGGCATGTTGGATAGGGGCGTCCAGGCCCAATTGCACGGCGATGCCCTGATCGTTGGCCGCCGCGCTGGTGAAGGTCAAGCTGTTGAGCATTTGGCTGAGTTCCGCCGCTTCCGGTTTGGGCAGCCACAGGTTGACGTTACGCTCCATGTCCTTATGCACACGGTTCAAATCAATGCTTAGCCCCGCCAACTTCGGTTCAACGACACTTTTGAGCAAATCTTGCAACTTGTTGATATTGACCTGGTGGCCTTGTTGGTCGTAAGCAATGGCTTGGGTTACGGGTAGGCTCAGCACCGTATGGTCGGCGTTCAAGACGGGCTGCTGCAAGGTTTCCAACACCCCTTGCCAGTTTAAGATGGGGATGCACTGGCCGCCCAGTTTTGTGCCGAACTGTACCAGCACATCGTTCTCTAAGCGGATTTGTTGGTCTTTGCCGTCAATTTTTAGGTTGGCGAGTTTTAAGGAGCTGCATTTTTGCCCGTCTTGCCAAAGCTCGGCGGTATTGCCTGCACCTTTGTACAGGCTGTTGCTGACCAATTTGTTGATCAGTGCGTAATCAAGTTGTAAGGGCAGGTTTAACGCCTGTGCCTGGGTGAGTGGGCTGGCAAATAGGGACAAGGCAAAAGCGGCGGTGGATAAAGCGTGTTTCATAATGGGTTCCTGACGAAATAAAAATGATTCAAGTATTGGTTAATCTCTCTGAACCCGCAATGAACCAAATGTTCAGCCGATTTCGACAAAACTAGATAACTATTGCCCGTCAGTGATTATCCGCTAGAATGCCCGTTTTTTCATATTTTAAGAAAGGGTTATCCATGTCAGACATAACAGCAGATTCAATATGGTTCAGGACCGGCGAAGCCACGGTATTTTCCAGCGAAGGCCAGGGCACCGATGCCATGCCGGAAATCTTGATCGGCAGCGTCAAAGGCCCGGCCGGGCAGGCATTCGCCAATTTGATGGGGCAAACCGAAGGCCATACCCGTATGTTTGCCATCCGTGCTTGCAACCAACAAGTGCGCCCCGCCACCATGATCGTACCGAAAGTGACCATCAAATCCGCCGCTTACGTCAACCTGTTCGGCGGCCCGGTGCAATCGGCCATCGCCGATGCCGTGCTGGACAGCGTCATCGCCGGCGTCATCCCCGCTGGATTGGCGAACGATTTGTGCATCATCGCGATGATCTGGATCGCACCTGAATGCGCCACCAATCCAGAATTGGATCGCAAAGATTTGTACCGCACCAATTACGAAGCCATGAAACTGGCAATTTCCCGCGCCATGAACAACTCGCCGACGATTGAAGAACTGATCGCCAACCGTAATACGATAGTCCATGAGATGTATGACCCGGAGACCGGCGAGTCGCAGTGGTAGGTATTATTTTGGTGGCGGGTCAAATCCGTGGTTTGATTAAACTGGACGGAGTACAAATCTGGGTTTGTACTCCCCAAAACACAAGTTTGATCCACTACCCATTGTTTTGGTTTGCGTCTATGGTGGCTGACAATGCGAAGACGTATACATGTAATTTAGTCCAGAAAGCGGGCTGGATGATTTTCTTGAAACAAGCCATGGCGGGTAAAGTGATGGAGACAATCCAACGCAGCCAAGATGGACGCTATTTGGTAAAAGGATAAGATTGGATTGTCAAAGCAAGCAATTACTTGGCCCACTGCCCACAGTTAAGAGTTTAATTTAATTAAAACAATGTATTACGAATTTGTAGGTCGGGTTACGCTGACGCTACCAATAGTAGGCGCATTAGGCGACCCGACCTACAATTGATATTAACCACAAAAACATAATCGTAACCGCATGAATATTAATATTTATTCCTTAACTGTGGGCAGTGGGCCACTTGGCTGGGTATTTACATGCTTCAAGATTGGGTCTGTTTGCGCAAGCGGTCGGCCAACACGCGCATGACGTTCAGGGCAAAATACGGATGTTCCTGGACGAGGAAGTTGAAATATTTTTCATTGATGGCAACCACTGCACAGTCGGTTTTAGCAATGGCGTTGGCATACCTGATTTTGCTGTCAATCAAGGCCATTTCCCCAAAAATCTCACCTGCACCTAAGGTGATCAAGTCTTTGCCGTCCAATTTGATGGTCACTTCCCCTGATTTAATGTAGTACATATCTTCACCGGTTTGGCCTTCTGAAAATATGATCTGGCCTGCCGAATAATTTTCGACTTCTTTATCGTTATTTAAGATATGAAAATTGGGCAGCAACGACATGATTTTTCCTTAAGTGATGGGGTTGGTAAAATTTGATGGAGACGGATTTTAGCACGATAGGATACGCTATTATCAATGCTTCACTCTCAGTCAACATCATTTTGATAAGCATCCAGAAATTGTTCGGCATAGCGTTTGTAAATTTTGTGCTTGATGAAGGTGTCGTACAAATCGGGGTCGATATGCTTGGTTTGATGCCCAAACTATCGGAATGGACAATTTCCATTTTTATGGCATTGCCGTGAATCTGGTATAAAGTGCCGCCATCGGCATTTCTGATCGGCATTGCCCCTTGCAAAATCATTTCCAGCAACAGATCGGTGTTCATTTCGGACGATAACGAGACGCCTATCTTTATCAGTTGTTCGAATTGATAATTTATGTCTTGATTGTTCATAATGATTTCCGCGCCCTGCCATGACCTTGAATAAATGATGTTTTCCAGAATATAACGCAGATTTTGGATACCACCCACCAAAGCTAAAATAACTCAAATTCTTCGCAGGATTAATTTTCCTCTTTATCAAAATGCAGAAAGAAGCTATTTTTAGGGCAAGTGTGCAGCAAAATAGCAAAGCTGGCGGTTCGCGAGCTTATGAAACAGGTGGGTAACGGGATGCAGTATAAAGATTATTACAAAATAATGGGCGTGGCGCGGGATGCGGGTCAAGATGAAATCAAACGCGCCTACCGGAAACTGGCGCGTAAATATCACCCGGATGTCAGCAAGGAAACGGATGCGGAAGCCAAATTCAAAGAGCTAGGCGAAGCTTATGAAGTGCTGAAAGACCCCGAAAAACGCGCGGCTTATGACCAACTAGGCGCCAACTGGAAAGCCGGTGAAGATTTCAGGCCACCGCCCAACTGGGACGAGGGCTTCGAGTTTAGCGGCGGCGGTTTTACCGGCGATGAGGCCAGTGCCTACAGTGATTTTTTTGAGCAATTATTTGGGCGGGCGGGGTTTGGTCAGGCAACTGGAGGGCAGCAAAGTTTCCATGCCCAGGGACAAGACAGCCATGCGAAAATCCATATCGATTTGGAAGACAGTTTTCATGGTGCGGTGCGTAATATCTCCCTGAGCGTTCCTGAACTCAACGCGCAAGGCCAAGTGCAAGTCAAGCACAGAAGCCTGAATGTGAAAATCCCCAAGGGCATTAAACCCGGCCAACACATCAAACTGGCGGGGCAGGGCGATCCAGGGGTACGCGGTGGTAAGGCCGGGGATTTGTTTCTTGAAATTGCATTTAACAACCATCCGCTTTATCGGGTGTTGGAATCCGATGTGTATTTGGATTTGCCGGTTGCACCGTGGGAAGCGGTGTTAGGAGCGAAAATGAAAGTGCCGACACCGGAAGGGCAGGTTGACCTTAAAATTCCACCCAATTCAAAACCAGGCAATAAATTGCGCTTAAAAGGCCGCGGTTTGCCTGGCCCAAGCCCTGGCGATTTTTTTGTGGTGCTGCAAATAGCCTTGCCACCTGCGGACACCGAGAAAGCCAAGGCGGCTTACGAAAAAATGCAGCAAGCCTTTGATTTTAATCCGCGTCAGTACCTGGGGGTATAAAGCTTATGGATTCTTACGATTTATCATTGGTGCATACCGGCATTGTCATCGAAGAAGACAATCTGAGCTTGGAGCAATTATGTGATGCCTGCGGTGTCCAGACCGATTGGGTGATCAGTTTGGTGGAAGAAAGCATCATAGAACCCAAGGGCCAAGGACTTTCACATTGGTATTTTTCCGGTGCTAGTCTGGTGCGTGTCCGTTCTGCGTTTAGATTGCAGCGTGATTTAGGGGTCAATCTTGCCGGAATTGCGCTGGCGCTCGATTTGATTGAAGAATTGGATAATCTTCGTGCCCAAATAAAAAAAATGGGGCAGGGCTAATGACGGGCAAAAGCATGGGGAGTGGTTACGGTACCATTGTCTTGACCTAATCATTATTCCCCTCATCCCGATGACCAATGACTTTTGTGAGCTTGGCACATGACTAATTTTTTCATAAAAACAATGGCTTGCACACAGCTCAAGCAGGTGCTGGACTGGGCAGGACAAGAAGGCTGGCGGCCTGGTTTGGCTGATGCCGAATGTTTCCACCAAGCCGACCCGAACGGTTTTTTTATAGGCTTACTGGACGGCGAACCGATTGGCAGTATTTCCGCAGTCAAGTACGGTGACGATTACGGTTTTATCGGGCTGTACATAGTCAAACCTGAGTGGCGTAACCAAGGCTTTGGTATGCAGCTTTGGCAAACGGCGATGCGCTATCTGCAAGGGCGCAACATCGGCTTGGATGGCGTGATTGCCCAGCAGGCCAATTATCAAAAATCCGGCTTTCGCATCGCCTATCGCCATATCCGCTATCAAGGCAACACGGGTTCGTTTGTGCCTATACTGGCTACTAATATTATCGCGGCGGCTGAGTTGCCGTTTGCGGAATTATTGGCGTATGACCGCACCGTGTTTCCGGCTTCCAGAGCGGTATTTCTGCAAAAATGGCTTAGCCAAGAACACGGCACGGCATTGGTAATCCTCAGGCAAAACCAACTTGCCGGATTCGGTGTTATCCGCGCATGTCTTAACAGCTTTAAAATTGGCCCCTTGTTTGCCGATGATTTGGATGCGGCGGAATACCTGTTGAACGACTTGCTGGCGGGCATTCCCGCTGGCAGCGATTTTTTTATCGACGTCCCGGAAGTTAATTTGCAAGCGATGGCGTTAGTTAAAAACCGTAACTTGCAGCCTGTGTTTGAAACCGCTCGAATGTATACATTGGCGATGCCTGACATGGAATTGGGGAAGGTGTTTGGCGTTACGACCTTGGAGTTGGGCTAGTTGGGGCGGATTTGGAGGCATACGCATCAAGCTAAGGAGAAAATCCATAGTTTTAATGATAGTTGTCCACGAAAATCACGAAAATCACGGAAGACACGAAAATCACTAGATAAAATTTCGTGTTTTTCGTGTCGCCTAATGCGCCTACTGTTGGCTTTCGTGGAAAAATTCCTTAGCTTGATGCGTATGGATTTGGAGGTAAAGGCTGTTTGTTGAAAACCTGAGAATAAATGCGTTGGTGCTGACGATAGGAAGCCCAACAAAGCTAAATCAAGATCCCCAAACTTAACCTATCAAGTTCACCACTGGGTTGCCCTGCGTTTTTGGAGTTGTTAATGCCAGCGTGACAAGTGGTGGGGCTTCTTCGTTACCCACCTGCCTGTTTAGTTAAATTGTCCAGAAAATTGGGGGCGGCCCGGCTTTACGCCCGGTCAATCCAATCGCCACGTTTGTCAGCATAAGACGACCATTAAAATCAATCCAGGAATGATCCCCAAAACCAAGCCGATTACAATAGCAATCAGTTCGCCTGATGAATAATCGCAAGCACCGCTTCCCACTTTAACATGGGCGGCGTGGTCATTATCAAGTCCGGCAAGCATCATGCCGTCGAATTGGTCGGCGACTTGCTCTTGGGAGGATGCCACCAGAATATGTGAGCGTACATCATTAAGCCGAGTTTCGGCACTACGCAGGTCGTTGCTGAAAGGCATCATGGTACGGGCATTCTTAAGTGCACCAATGGCACTGTCGGTGGGGGCAAGTGCCAGTGCACGGGCTTGATCGATTGTATCGGCTGCGGCGATTTCGGTCTTCAAGCGGGTGAATTCTTGATACTGGTTTGGCCCGGATGGGCAGGTGGATTTAATCAAAGCCAAAGTGCCCGCCGAAGGCAGGACATTTGCAGATACCGTTTCCGATTGGGCAACAATACCGGCTAATACCAATGCAACGGTAAGCAATACAAGCCAAAATTTCCTATTTTTATTATTCATAACACTTTTCCTCGATTGTAAGCGCAGATAAACAATATTAAGCCACTAAGATAAATCAACTCAAGATTTACATTTTTAACTTTGCTGTAATTGCACCGTGAATGGTTTAATCTCCGCAATTAATCCTGATTTCTTGGCTTTGCGTAAAATGCCTAATGTGCCGATACGATTTACTCCAAATCGTTCGGCGACGCGGCGGGCTTGGGCGTCGTCAAGCAAGACCGTACAGTCCGGTAAACCCGTCGCCAAAGCAATGGCTTCCGCTTCGCCGGGATCGAGCAAGATGGATAACGGCCTTACCAACTCTGGTGATGATTTTTGCAATATCAGCCAGTCCAGTTGGCTTATCGCCGATGCGCCAGGCAAACCCGCACCATCAACCGTACACTTCCCAGACTTTTTCGGGAATCACCACTTGCTGGTAGAGTTTTGGCAATAAATCAAGCTGCCCAATCACGGCCAAGGCAATCAACGGGCTGCTGTCGCCAACAATCGTGCGTTTAGTCATCGTTCAGTTCATCGGCGATTTGGTCGTCATCCAGATTAATAACCGGAATCTCCAACCGCCCCAGCTCGAACATAAACTGCACAACCCATATCGCAAAATGCGGCGGCTTTGCCTAGGGAGAAACGACGCAGTTCAAATAGCTTAACTGCTAGCAAAAAAGTCAGTTCTTTTTCTAGGGCTTGCGGGGATTTTCCTGAGGTGATGAGCAAATCGTCGGGATAGGGTAAGGATAGGGTGGGCATGGGGTGTCCTGTTGTGCTATTAAATTGCCTGTTCTTGATTAGTTTAACATCAGATGTAAATTTTATTCCGGTGAGACGATTTGTATACGACTTACAACAATGCGCTCTGTCAATTGACTAATTGGTGCCACTATTGATACCATTTAAACATGGCTACTAATAAAAAAATACTCGAACAAATGCTCCGTGAGCCGAATAATGTACGGTATTCGGACTTGCTTAAAATTTGTGAAGCATTTTTTGGAAAACCACGACAATCCGGCACTAGCCATACAATATTCAAAACGCCTTGGCTAGGCGATCCCCGCATCAATATCCAAAACGATAAAGGGAAGGCCAAAGCCTATCAAGTCCGGCAAGTGCTATTGGCTATCGACAAATTAAAGGAGCGCGAAAATGAACATTGACCATTACACTTACCGCTTAACTTGGTCAACCGAAGATGGCGAACACATCGGGCTGTGTACCGAATTTCCATCGTTGTCTTGGCTGGCCCATACGCCAGAAGCTGCATTGGCAGGTATCCGGCAACTGGTTGCCGAGGTTGTGGCGGACATGCAAAACAACGGCGAGGGCATTCCTGAACCGCTGGCTGAAAAACGCTACAGCGGCGAATTCCGCGTTAGGATACCGCCCGAAATCCACCGCGCCTTAGCCATGCAAGCTGCTGAACAGGGCATTAGCCTGAATCGCTTGGCTAGTGCGAAATTGGCGGGGTGATTTTTTGTTGGTCTTTTCCAAGCTCCAGCTTTAGGAAACCATGAAAAAATGCTTTATATATCAATGTAGGGTGGGCAAACAGCTTTATCGTTTGCCCACCGTTTGGTGGTATTAATGGTGGGCAGAACAGCGTTGCCCACCCTACCGGGCTGTTTGAATGGATTAGAGCCGTAGAGCGCAATGTGCGATAGCCGTATTGCGCCGCATGGTGAGGTTTGACATTCGGCGCAATACGCTTCGCTATTACGCCCTACGAATTGCGCCTTACCGCGTTGCTGAACAAGGGATTAGCCTGAATCGCTTGGCTAGTGCGAAATTGGCGGGTTGATTTTTTGCTGGTCTCTTCCAAGCACTAGCTTTAGGAAACCAGCAAAAAATGCGCGATATATCAAAGATATCTATGTAGGGTGGGCAAATAGCTTTATCGTTTGCCCACCTTTTGCCGTTATAAATGGTGGGCAAAAGAGCGTTGCCCACCCTACACGGCTCAGTTCATCAGCGATTTGGTCGTCATCCAGATTGATAACCGGAATCTCCAACCGTCCCAACTCAAACATAAATTGCAATTTGCCCATATTGCAAAATGCGGCTGCTTTACCTAGAGAGAAGCGACGGAGTTCAAACAACTTAACAGCCAGCAAAAAAGTCAGTTCTTTTTCCAGAGCTTGCGGGGATTTTCCTGAGGTGATGAGCAAGTCATCGGGATAGGGTAAAGATAGGGTGTGCATGGTGGACATGTATTGCTGTTAAATTGCCGTGCGTACCTTTTTTACAAAATCATCGTGTAGCCGAGATGACGGTACGCACAGCTTACTGTACCTGGCTTACGGATTAACGTGCTGACACATATAATCAACAGCATTTACCCCACTACCATCATCAGTATATTTTTCTAAAGAAGAAATATCGTTAGGGTCATGAGGCCAGACTGGAAATATGGGGAATTGCTCAAGATTTAGATCGTTCAATTTTTGCCAAAGATCATCTCTTATGCAATTGTTTGCTCTACCTTTAGCCCAGTATGCAAAACTTCCTGCTAATAAATCAGCAACCTGCAAGCGGTAATCTTTTTTTGAATCGCCAAAAACAACGCCATTGGCCTTTAACGGAAATTCAAACTTTCGTATGTCATAGCCAATTAATGCTTTTGGTATAACTTCGGACATACAGGCTTCTAGCGTTTCTTTTTCTTGGAATATTGGTTTTGAATTGTCATGCAGCACGTCAAAATTATCATTAAGTTCTTTTCCCCAAAAGGCACATAGTGCAAAGAAAGCGGGGATTGCAGGGTCTAATGAATTGAGGTCTGTATTCTTCAATATATCTTTTATTAATGGCTCAGTTGTTAGGATAGGCTTTAGCTTTGATTGATACCTTTCATCAATGCTCGCGCTATAGACTTGCCATGCTGAATAATAAAAATTGGCTATTGAAGCATCGTCTTGTTTTTTTATCATCTCAACAAAAGCTTGATACATATTGAATGTATTTTCTTTTCCACAAAGAATCGGGGTGAGATAGTAAAACATGTTGGACATGCTCACGTTTGTCCCGTTTTGATATAAGTCAATCCCTTTTTTATAAGCCAATTCTTCAATAAGCATATCAACTATTTTTGTTACCACCATAAATTGCTTGTGGTAGATCATGATTTTTATTTCATTAGGGGATTTTGCAATTTCATTCAAGAATTTAATTAAGCTTTTTTGCCCTGCATTGCTTTTTTTTAATTTTGTAAACTTAGCTTCAATTGTTTGATGGGTATAAATGTATTCCGTAAGCAGATTTTTCGCTTCATTTTCCGAAAAACGGCATGAGGCCAAAACAAAAACAGGTTGATTCTGGTCCAAAAGACCATTACCTCCAGTGTTTCCCGATTCATCGAATGCAATTGTTGTACGCATAGAGGTAAGTTATCTTCTGTAAGTCTACCTGATTTAATTTGGGGTAGTCCCGCAATCGGAATGATTTGCAAAAAAGCAAGCGGTTAAAGCAGAGCCTACAAAAGGAGAGCCAAACGGTCTAAAATTGCTACTTTTTGCCCCGATGACCTACTGCCCGCACTGCCACGCCAGCTCCCTTGTAAAAAATGGCCGCCATCCCCGGACAGGGCGGCAAAAATACCGTTGCCAAACCTGTGGCCGCCAGTTTGTCCAGAACCCCAAGAAACAGCGTGTCAGCCTGGGACAAAAAAGTCTAATCGGCCGCCTGTTGCTTGAGCGCATCCCCTTGGCGGGTATAGCCCGTGTTGTCGGGGTTTCCGAGCGGTGGCTACAAAACTACGTGAACCGGCTTTATGCGCGGGT
>NZ_JAQTZU010000056.1 GCF_028687615.1 Methylovulum sp. | reverse complement strand
TTTTAACCATTTCTAATAATATCTATAAGCCAGATGTGCCGTTATTGATGGGTTTCACTGCGTTCTACCCATCCACAAATTACCAATCTAACGAGTCCGGTGGGCAGGGCTTTCCTGCTCACGCGATCAAACACAAGACATCCTAACAATCCCATCAATGAAGAATTGAATTGCGTTTAACCTAATCCAGACGATAGAGTTTGCCACTTCATCAGTTACGACGACAGCTTAAAGCAAGCCAAAATACATGAGATTTACCGCTAACGCTTTAAAACTGTCGCCAATCAAGCTAGCGCTGTTAGGTGCTGTTTTACTGCTGTTGATCTGGCTGGGTTTGGGCTTTACCCCTCAACCCCTGCTGGTTAACCGCGCCAACGGCTCTTATGCCGTTATCGACAACAACGACCATTTGTTGCGGCTGAGCCTGACGTCTGATGAAAAATACCGGGTATGGACGCCGTTGGCTGAGCTGCCGCAAACCTTGCAAGATGCGACTTTACATTACGAAGACCGCTGGTTTTATCAACACCCCGGTATCAATCCGGTAGCCTTGTGTCGTGCGGTCTTGAGCAGTCTGATTCCCCATAATCGCTGGATGGGCGCATCGACTTTAACTATGCAACTGGCCCGCCAGCGTTGGCGGTTGAAGACGGATACCGTTACCGGCAAACTGAAACAAATGGCTTATGCCGTGTGGTTGGAGCGGCATTTCAGCAAAACCGAACTGTTGCAGGCCTATTTAAATCTTGCGCCTTATGGCGCCAACATTGAAGGCGCGGGTGCTGCGTCCTGGGTGTATTTTCATAAGCCGGTGTCGGCGCTTAGCCAGGATGAAGCCCGCGCGCTGGCTTTGATTCCACAAAATCCCAGTGCGCGGGCGCCGATGACTCCGGCGGCGTTGCAACGGCTGCGGCAGGCTTGGCAAACTGCCTACGCAGATGATCCGGGGTTCGATAGACTCTGGTTTAGGCAGCGTAAAGATCTGCCGTTTCGAGCGCCGCATTTTTCCGAGCGACTGCATAAATTGTATCCGCAAGCTGCCACATTGGCGTCGACGCTGGATACCACGGTGCAGGAATTAAGCGAAGAATTGCTGGCCGGATTTTTGCGTCAGCATCATCTGCAAGGCGTTGTTAATGCCAGTGTGATGGTGGTGCATGCGCCGAGCATGTCCGTGTTGGGTTATGTGGGGTCGGCGGATTATTTCAATCGGGATATTCAAGGCTATGTTAACGGTTTAAAAGCGCTGCGTTCGCCCGGTTCCACGCTTAAACCTTTTATTTATGCGCAGGCCATTGCGCAAGGGCTGATTACGCCGGACACCCGTGTTAAGGATACCCCGTTGCGAATGGGCGATTACCAGCCGGAGAATTTCGAGCGCAATTTCTACGGGCCGTTGTCGGCGACCGATGCGTTGGTACGCAGCCGAAATATTCCGGCGATCAGTTTGCTGGCGCAACTGCAAAAACCGACTTTTCACCAGTTTTTACAACAAGCGGGCGTCCCCATTCCTAAGCAAGCGGCCAATTACGGGCTTAGCTTGGCGATAGGCAGCGCCGAGATTTCGATGGAAGATTTGCTCAGGCTATATGGCTTGCTGGCTAACAATGGCGAGTTGAAAGAGTTGCGTTGGTTAAACCAAACCGACCCATCACCGCAAGCCAATCAACCGCTATTACTGCCGGAAGCCGCGTTTTTAGTGAGAGACATGCTGGAAACCAATCCACGCCCGCAACGCAGTTTTGGCGGGCGAAGTTTCGGTCAACAGCAAGCGGTCGCCTGGAAAACCGGCACGTCTTCGGGCCTGAAAGATGCCTGGGCGATTGGCATCATGGGTGATCTGCTGGTTGGCGTTTGGGCGGGTAATTTCGACGGCAGCCCCAATCGCCATTTAATCGGTCGGGAATTGGTCGGGCCGTTGTTGTTTGGCGTTCTCGATGCCATCGCGATGGAACGTCCGATTGCCGAATCTGATGCAAAATCGCCTACCGGCCTAAAGCGCATAGAAATCTGCCCGTTATCCGGTCAGCCGGTTTCGCCGTGGTGTCCGCGTGGTAAAACCGGCTGGATTATTCCGGGCGTATCACCGATTAAAACCTGTACCCTTCATCGCCGGATCAGGATTAATCCGGCCAACGGTTTACGCCTGTGTCCGGACGATCAACGCCAAGGCGAAACGCGGGTGGCAGAATTTTGGGACAGCGACGAATTGGAGTCGTTTCGCCAAGCCGGTGTGCGGCGCGACAATCCACCCGCCTTCGAGCGTTCATGTGAGGATGCAACCGAAAGCAATGCCGCCGCCAATCCGCCCAAAATTGTCTCGCCGCAGGCGGGTGTGAGTTATCCGATCAGGGCGGGGCAGCAAAACACCATAGAATTTAGTGCCATCTCTGCGGGCGGGCGGCACCGGTTATTTTGGTTTGTTGATGATAATTTTATCGGCGAAGGCGCTACGGTATTTTGGCCCGGTAAACCCGGCCAGTTTGCGGTCGCAGTTATTGACGATCACGGGCAGTCGGCCAGTGCCGCTTTTAAGGTAGTGCCGACCGATTAGTGGGTTGTGCTGATTGCTGATTCCAAACCCCACCGTTAACTTCAAATCCCCCCGATGTAATACATGTCTTAAAACATTAACTTACCTGTCACTGAAATGTCTCAATCAACCGGTAATCTACAGGCATTCAAAAAACCAAGCAGTTGATCGCTTCGGTCTTTAGTAAAAATGGTTCGGGGGTATCGCGTTTTACCCTTGTGTTGTTATTTCAAAATCAGAACAGTGGCAAAAGCCAAACCTATCGTGAGGTAGGGACGGAAAACTTCGGGTCTTTATCGATTAAAAAGGAGAGCCTCGAAAACCCTGCACTTCGATAAGCTCACCACGAACGGTGTCTTATAAATAAGTTCCGTTCGTGGTGAGCTTGTCGAACCATGAACGGAGTGGGTTTTTCGAGGTTTCCAAAGATAGCCGGGTTGCCACCTTATTAACGTAAGGACTTATCTAATGAAAGGAAATAACTGTATCAAATGGGGCTTAGCCCTGATGTTGTTGTCAGTTGTGAATACAGGTAGCGCCTCAAGTAAGGCATTTAATGAAGCATCGTTTTTAGATGCTAATAAAAGCGTTGCTATTGATAAGGTTCAGGCCGGTTTTAATGCCGCAGAGCAATTAAAGGTATCGTTAAACTCGACAACCGACAGTAGTTTTTCAGCTGTTACGGGCAGTAACAACGCATGGGCGATCCAAACGAATTTATGGCTGCTAAACGCTAATAAGCCTTCCGGCAATCCGCAAGCATTAATCGATACCTTTGCCGGTAGCGCCTTAGCTTTTAACACGGGTTCGACTTGGGATGCGATGGGTGAAAAGCGATGGCTGGCAGATTGGAGCGTTAGCGTCAGCAACATTATTAATACCTTAAGTGTCAGTGCGGTTAGGGTGTCGGTCATTTCTATGCTTGGTTCATCCGAGGTTCTCGCGGCTGTAGCAGCTATCTCAGCTATTCCGTTATCAACCATGGTTTGGGTGTTTCTTACCGGATTAATGATCTTGCTCGCTACCCGCCGCAAACATGCGGTGTTAGGGATAGTTGCGTAATGATGTCAAATTTACCAAGTTACCGGTGGGAGCGACGCCTACGTCGCGATTTGCAGGCTTTGGTCGCGACGTGGGCGTCGCTCCCACAAGTCACTTTTATAGCAATCAACTAATGCTGAATAGTGACAAAAGACAAGGTCAAAAATGTAATACATTTCATCAAACTGTAATCAAGCTGTCACCGAAACAACACAACAACTCTGGAATAATTCGCACCAAGTTGAGGCGGCTGTATAGGGTTATGACTTAACGAATTGGATGTAACTAGGGAACAAGGATGGCACGAAAAGGGAGTGGC
>NZ_JAQTZU010000042.1 GCF_028687615.1 Methylovulum sp. | reverse complement strand
AAAAAGCCAAGGCAGAAAAAACCGAGCAAGCCAAAGCGGTAGCGGCTGAAAAAGCCAAGGCCGAAAAAGCCGAGCAAGCCAAAGCGGAAGCGGCTGAAAAAGCCAAGGCCGAAAAAGCCGAGCAAGCCAAAGCGGAAGCCGCTGAAAAAGCCAAAGCCGAAAAAGCCGAGCAAGCCAAAGCGGTAGCGGCTGAAAAAGCCAAGGCCGAAAAAACCGAGCAAGCCAAAGCGGTAGCGGCTGAAAAAGCCAAGGCCGAAAAAGCCGAGCAAGCCAAAGCGGAAGCGGCTGAAAGAGCAAAGGCCGAAAAAGCTGAGAAAGCCAAGGCGGAAGCCGCTGAAAGGGCAAAGGCCGAAAAAGCTGAGAAAGCCAAAGCGGAAGCCGCTGACAAGGCCAAGGCAGAAAAAACCGAGAAGGCCAAGGCGGAAGCCGCTGAAAGGGCAAAGGCCGAAAAAGCTGAGAAAGCCAAAGCGGAAGCCGCTGACAAGGCCAAGGCAGAAAAAACCGAGAAGGCCAAGGCGGAAGCCGCCGCCAAAGCCAAGGCCGAGGCCGCTGAAAAGGCCAAGGCGGAAGCCGCCGCCAAAGCCAAAGCCGAGGCCGCTGAAAAGGCCAAGGCGGAAGCCGCCGCCAAAGCCAAAGCCAAGGCCGAGGCCGCTGAAAAGGCCAAAGCGGAAGCCGCCGCCAAAGCCAAGGCCGCTGAAAAGGCTAAAGCAGAATCAGACATTTCAGGATATAAGGATCTGATAAAGCGGCAAGTTACAGGAAACTGGATTCGACCACCTGATTCACAAGGTTTGCATGGAAAAGTTGAAGTAAGACTAAGTTCTAGTGGCGAAGTCTTGGATATAGATGTCTCTTCTAGTAGTGGAGATGAAATGTTTGACAATTCCATGATTAACGCAGTCAAGCGGTCTGGAATGCTTAAGGTTCCCAAAGACCCAAAACTTTTTACTTATTTTAGACACTTTACCATTGATTTTAAATAAATTTCATCCTTATCCATGACTAATCGTGATTGTAAAAATAGAGGCAACCCTATGGTTTTTTTAAGAAATATCGTGATGGTGACGTTGTGCGCCTTGAGTTTGCCAAATAGCTATGCCGCCCTCACCATTGAAGTAACAGGCGGCACCGAAAGCGCGATGCCAGTAGCAGTTGTACCTTTTGCGGCAACCGCAGTACCTGTAGACATTAGTGGAATTGTCAACGCCGACCTCGAACGTAGCGGCTATTTCAAAATGATGGCGCAACAAGCCATGCAAAGCCGGCCTAGCAGCGCGTCGGAAGTCAATTTCAAAGAATGGCAAACCTTGGTGCAAGATTACTTGGTCGTTGGCAGGGTGGACAACAACGGCGGCCAATACGATGTGCAGTTCCAATTGCTCGATGTCAATAAAAGCGGGCAATTGCTGGGTTATAAAATGTCCTCGTCAACCAATGACCTGCGCCGTACCGCGCACCACATCAGCGATTTGATTTTTGAAAAACTGACTGGCAAAAAAGGTGTGTTTAGCGGGCGCATTGCCTACATCACCAGCAATGGCAGACAAAACCACCAATTACAAGTTGCCGATGTCGATGGCTTTAACCCCCAAACCATTGCTTCATCGCCAGAGCCATTGATGTCGCCCGCCTGGTCCCCTGACGGCAAGCGGGTTGCCTATGTATCGTTTGAACGGCACTCGGCGGCAATCTACATCCAAACACTGGCGACAGGACAACGTGAGCGGGTCGCCGAATTTCCAGGCATCAACGGTGCGCCTGCTTGGTCACCTGACGGTACACGCTTGGCATTGACCTTATCCAAAGACGGCAACCCCGACATTTTTATTTTGAATTTGGCCTCCCGGTCATTACTGAAGCTATCCAAAAGCACCGCTATCGACACCGAACCTGTCTGGTCGCCTGATGGCAGCGCGATTGTCTTTACGTCTGACCGTGGCGGAAAACCGCAACTTTATATGGCATCAAGCCAAGGCGGCAACGAAAAACGCATCACTTTCTCCGGCGATTACAACGCCCGCGCCAGCTTCTCGCCCGATGGCAGAAGCTTGGCGATGGTCCACGGCAATGGCGGCAACTACCGCATCGCCGTTATGGACATGGCCAGCCGTGGCATCAGCGTCCTGACCTCTGGCCCTTCTGACGAATCCCCCAGTTTTGCTCCGAACGGCAGCATGATTTTGTACGCCTCGAAAAAAGGTGGGACCGGCTTCTTATCGGCTGTCTCGGTCGATGGTAAAATGCAGCAAAAACTGATGTTTAGTAACGGCGAAGTCCGCGAACCCGCTTGGTCGCCCTAGTTTTAACCACACTGGTTTTATCAAATTAATCACTTAATCTGGAAATTGACAATGAAATTGAACAACAGCGTTTTAATATTGGCCATCAGCACCCTGCTTTTGACGGCCTGTGCGGATACCGAAGACAAAGACCCTAGCCTGCTCGATGGCAGCCAAGCCGGTACGGGCATAGGCGATGCCTCAACCAACGGCTTGAATAACGGCACCGGTATCAATGGTTCTGAAATGGGCGGTTCAGGCATGTACGGCTCAGGCGACGGTGCCAGCAGTTTAGGCCCCGAATTCAGCGATCCAAACAATCCACTGTCCAAACGCACCATCTACTTCATGCTCGATAGTTTTCAAATCCAGCAAGATTTCGTTCCGGTCATCGCCGCCCATTCGCAATATTTGCTGGCAAACCCATCCCAGCACATCACGCTGGAAGGTCATGGCGACGAACGCGGTTCACGCGAATACAATATCGCCCTAGGTGAACAACGCGCTAAATCGGTCGCCAGTATCATGAAAATCCAAGGTGTTTCCGACAGCCAAATCGGCATCGTCAGCTACGGTGAAGAAAAACCTGCCGCTTTCGGTAACGATGAATCGGCATGGGAACTCAACCGCCGTGTGGAAATTAACTATCAGGGCCGCTAAATGAACAATCGCCTCGTTATTTTGTTAAGCGCGTGCGGGCTTGCCGCCAATGTTTACGCCTTGCCCGAAGTTATCGACAATTCCGCGTATCCGCCATCGGCAATACCGGCAAATAACATCCCTTCTTCGCCATCGACCAACTCGCTAATGGAAATGACGGGGCGTCTGGAACAATTGCAAACTGAAATCCAGCAGCTTACGGGTAAAGTCGAAGAACAGGCCAACACGATTGCCGAACTGAAAAAGCAGCAGAAATCCAGGCTCGGCGATCTTGAAGAACGCTTACAAACCCTAGAAAGCAAAAGCCCTGGCGGTACCGAAACGGGTGTTACTCCCGCTGACGCGACCGCCCCTCCTGTTGACGCAAGCACAGGCGAACCAGCAGCCAATCCCTCACCGGCTCCAATGCCAGCCGCCGAATCTTCCGCACCGATTGACGCCGTTGCCCCTGCCGCCGTTGCCGCACCAACAGCAGCACCTGCGCCCAAAGCCGCCTCCGAAGCCGAAGACCAAGATTACAAAGCCGCTTATCTCGCCCTCAGAAATGGACACACCGACGAGTCGATCAGCGCGTTTAAAAACTATCTGGACACCTATCCTAACGGCGGCTTGGCGGGCAATGCCCAATATTGGTTAGGGGAAGCCTATCTGGTCAACAAAGACCCGGATTCGGCACGGCAAGCGTTCAACACCGTCCTCGACAAATATCCCAACAGCCTCAAACAAGCCGATGCCTTGCTGATGCTCGGCAAAATTGAAATGGACCAGAAAAATGTCGACAAAGCGCGGGATTATTTCACCCAAGTGAACACAAAATTCCCCAACACCACAGCCGCCCGCGCAGCCACCAAAAAGTTGTTGTTGCTTAACATCAGCCAATAACCGTGGCTGCACTACGCATCACCGAAATATTCCACTCGTTGCAAGGTGAGGCCAACACCGTAGGCTTGCCAACGGTGTTTATCCGCCTCACCGGCTGCCCATTGCGTTGCGTCTACTGCGACACGGCTTATGCGTTCACAGGCGGCAAAAAAATGACCATTGCCGACATCCTTGGCGAAGTGGAACAATACGCTTGCCGCTACGTCACGGTTACAGGCGGTGAACCCTTGGCACAAGCGGCTTGCCACGAACTATTAAACCACCTGGCAGATAAAGGCCACCACGTCTCGCTGGAAACCAGCGGCGCACTGGACGTATCAGGCGTTGACGGACGAATCATTAAAGTCATGGACTTAAAAACCCCCAGTTCCGGCGAATTGGACAAAAACCTGTATAGCAACATCGCCCATTTAACAGCGCAAGACCAAGTCAAATTCGTCATCGGCAATGATGCGGACTACGAATGGTCAAAAGCCATCCTTACGCAATACGATTTGCCCCAACATTGCCAAATCCTTTTTTCACCGATAGCCGAACAACAAAATCCCACGGAACTGGCGGAAAAAATCCTCCGTGACCGCTTGCCCGTGCGTTTTCAAATCCAACTCCATAAACTGCTTTGGCAAGACGCCCAAGGTAAATAAACACCCATGCAAAAACACGCCATCGTCCTGCTCTCAGGCGGACTCGACTCCATCACCGCCCTCGCCCTCGCCCAACAACAAGGCTTTAGTTGCTACGCACTAAGCTTCAACTACGGGCAACGGCACAACGCCGAATTGGTCGCCGCCGCCCAAATAGCCAAAGATTACCAAGTCATCGACCATAAAATCATCAATTTGGGCTTGGATGCCATTGGTGGCTCCGCACTCACCGATGACCACATCGCCGTGCCTGACACGCTACAAACGGGCATCCCCGTGACTTATGTCCCGGCGAGAAACACCATTTTTTTGGCCTTCGCCCTAGGCTGGGCCGAAGTGCTCAAACTCCAAGACATTTTCATAGGAGTCAACGCCGTCGATTATTCCGGCTACCCCGACTGCCGCCCGGAATTTATCAACGCCTTCCAACAATTGGCAAATATTGCCACCAAAGCCGGAGTGGAAGGCGGCCGTTTCACCATCCACACACCGCTGATGGCCTTAAGCAAAGCCGACATCATCAAACAAGGCACGGCATTAGGTATCGACTACGGCCGCACCGTCTCCTGCTACAGCGCCGACCGGCAAGGCCGCGCCTGTGGCATCTGTGATGCCTGCCGATTAAGAAAAATAGGATTTCAAGAAGCAGGCATAACCGATCCAACCGATTATCAATAAAAAGTATTGCAAAACCTATCGTCATCATTATAATAGGCGGTCTTTGTTGGGTCGCTAGCTCAGCCGGTAGAGCACCGCACTTTTAATGCGATGGTCATGCGTTCGAATCGCATGCGACCCACCATCTTTTCCTTGTCAAATCAAGAAGTTCAACATGATTGCCCGTCGAGTTGAAGCAACATAACCGCAGCAAGGCGCAAATTTAAGCGTACTCTGCATTATTTGCTCAATGAGGTGGCGTATGAACCTGCAAGGATTCTTCAAACCTAGCCAATTTCTGGCTAACATCTACCCCGTCTTTTCCGGCAACCCTTGCCGAATAACCGACCACAATTCCCGCAATAAATTATTTTTATTTGATGCCGTATCTGCCGCTTTAAACATTGGTCATTCGTCTATCGGTTTTGGGAGGGTTGCCTAATGGCTTATATCCGTCCTTTAGCAAACGGCAACTTCCGTGCGGATGTCCGTATGAAAGGCATTGCCAAAAACAAAACCTTCCCTACCCTATCACTTGCCCAATCTTGGGCGGATACCATCGAACACGGTATCAAAACCATTCCCCACCTGACACCAACGCAATTGCTGGCCTTGTCCGAGGCGGACATTGACCGCATGGGCGGGGAGGAACTGTTCAGGCAATTGGGTGTTGATTTGTTTGCCATCCGTAAAGGCGAATTGCTGAAACTGCGTTGGTGTGATGTGGACTTTAAGGACAGCGCGGGCTATTTGGGTGACAGCAAGAACGGCACTAGCCGTACCTTACACTTTGCCCCCGTGGTGATGGCGGAATTAAAACGCTTCCCTGAGATCGGCAACAGGGTTGATATTCCCCTCTGATGAAAAACCCAACCAAGCGATGGATTTCCGCAAAGCCTGGAGCAAGGCGTTAAAGGCGGCGGTCATTTCAGAAAAGGACATCCTTAACCCCGACGGCAGCGTCAAAGTCGAAAAATTCACCTTCCATTGTCTACGGCATGGCTTTTGTTCGGCACTGTCCGACTCAGGCAAGGAAATCAACCAAATCGCCAAACTGGCGGGGCATAAAAGCATCCAAACCACCTTGCGCTACATCCACCAAGGCCGCGAGCAAAAACGCCAGATCGTGAATGAATTGGCGCAGACGTTTAGCTTATAATCTGTTTTAGCCAATCTAGGAGTTTCTCCAAGGATCATTCAATTTCAGGTAGTCCTGCAATCGGAATAATAATAGATTTGTCAATAAAATATTGCGATGACTGTACGCCTTGAAGTACGGGCATTCGACCCAATAAATCGGTAGGCTTGACTTTTTACAAATCATTCCGATTGCAGGACTACCAACGCCCGAACTCAGTGAAGACGTTTTGCGCTGCATCGACCACGCCATTCCTTTTCCGATCATTTACCAACTCATTTTTGACGACTGCATAAAAGTGAAAGCCGCCTACAAACGCCCTAATGATGCCGATAGCGGTAAATGGGTGCTTGATGCTTACTTTGAAACCGACTGGCAAACCAACAATACAGAACGCGCTGAGCTTCCCATCGCCCTAGACTTAGCCGGACTCTATGAACACCTACTAAGGCAACTGCTGCCCTTGCCAGCCAAACCAGGCGAAACGCTCAAGTCCCAAGTGGAACGTTTACAGCAGATTCGCGGTAAACAACAAGAATGCCGTAAAATGGAAGCCAAGCTACAGAAAGAAAAGCAATTTAACCGCAAAGTCGAACTCAATAAACAATTGCGCCAACTGAACCAAGAGCTGGCAGAGCTGTTATAAAACCGATTTGAGTTTCCAATCGTGACAAGGTAAAAATCAACAACAGGGCAGGAGTTAACCATGAACATCGCTGAAACCATCTACCAACACGTTAAAGCCATGCCTACAGCCAAAGCCGTTGAAGTGCTGCATTTTGTCGAATTTCTCGAAACAAAACCGGACGTGATCGCCAAAGATAACCCAGCCAACGAAGCACTTGAGTTCATCCAAAACCTGCCCGTCGGTCAACGCACAGATGCCGAAATCAACAACCATTTTCAGGCATTAAGAGATGAATGGCAGCCAACATGACCTTATTCCTAGACGCTTGCAGCATCATTTATTTGCTTGAATCGCACCAGCAGCAAGGACAAAAGACGCGGCTATTAATCACCCAAGCGCTACCAAGCAAAACCCAACTAATGGTTTCCAGACTGTCTTTTTTAGAATGTCGGGTATTTCCGCTGAAAGAAAACAATACTGATTTACTGGAAAGTTATAAGCGATTTTTTTGTCTGCCAAATGTGAAAATCATAGAACTTACCGCAGACGTGATGGATATTGCCACTGATTTACGGGTCAAGTACCCGTCATCATTAAGAACTCCCGATGCTTTACAACTGGCTTGTGCATTATCAGCAAACGCCAATCAATTCCTGACTGGGGATAAAAAACTTTCGGTTATTCAAGAAATTAATGTAGTCATTGTCTAATTGAAAGTTTGCTGACATTCAACGCATAAGCGCAGGAAAAAACATGATCACCAAAGAGCAACTCAAAGACGAAATTAATACGGTCGAAGACCCGCAAATATTGGAACTGCTTTATCAACTGCTGTTAAAAATAAAACACGGTAACATCCCCCAAAAACAGACCCTGACAAACTGGTTGCTTGAAAATATGCAGGGCTTAGGCAATTTAAGCTTACCCGACAGAAATGAAACCGATAGGGAAATAGATGTTGACGAATAAATACGAACTCATTATTTACTGGGGTCATGACGATGACTGATTTTTAGTGGAAGTGCCTCAGCTTGCAGGTTGCATGGCGGATGGTAAAACCTATACAGAAGCGGTTTTAAACGCTGAAAAAATCATTGCTGAATGGCTTGAAACCGCACAAATGCTAGGGCGCAACATTCCTGAACCACGCGGCAAACTGATGTACGCTTAACTCAATTAAAAAATCATGGACAAACTCAAACTGCATAGCCCCGACCTTACCGAAGCCAATATCACTAAACTGGCTGAACTCTTCCCCAACTGCGTCACCGAAATCCGCGATGGTGAAGGCGGCTTGCAACGAGTGATTGATTTTGACCTGCTTAAACAAGAACTGTCCGCCTCCGTTGTCGAAGGCGCACAAGAACGTTACCAGCTCAACTGGCCGGGCAAGCGCGAAGCCCTGCTCACCGCCAATGCGCCGATAGCCAAAACCTTGCGCCCGTGCCGGGATGAAAGCGTCGATTTTGACAGCACCCAAAACCTGTACATTGAAGGCGACAACCTAGACGCGCTCAAGCTGTTGCAGGAAACTTATTTGGGCAAGGTGAAAATGATCTACATCGACCCGCCTTATAACACGGGCAATGATTTTATTTATGAAGATGATTTTGCCGAAGACACCGCCAGCTATTTGCAGCGTTCAAACCAGAAAGATGAAGTCGGCAACCGCTTGGTTGCCAATAACGATAGCAACGGGAGGTTTCATTCGGATTGGTTGAGTATGATGTATTCACGCTTACGGTTAGCGTGGAATTTGCTTTCAGATAAAGGAATTCTTGTTGCATCAATTGACGAAAATGAATTAGTTAACCTCAGAAAGCTTTCAGACGAGATTTTCGGTAAAGACAATTTACTTTTTCAAATAACACTTCTCTGTAATCCTAAAGGGCGTTCGCAAGATAAGTTTGTGGCAAACTGTCACGAATATCTGGTTGGATATTCAAGGCAACAACTTAACAAGGGTGATACCAACATTCCGAAAGATAATTATGAAATTGAAAAAAATTATAAGCTTTTTGATAAACGCGGAAGGTATCGAGAACTTGAGTTGCGTAATACACATCGCGAATTTGGTAAGCATAATAGAAAAAACTTATATTTCCCTTTCTTTGTAAGTAATTTGGGAGAAGTGTTGCTAGAGGAGGCATTAGGATTCATCCCTGTATTTCCCAATTGGGATGACGGTTTCGAAGGATGTTGGACATGGGGGAAAGATAAGGCACTTCAGCAGCTAGATGAAATTGTTGCTAAAGAAGTAAAAGGTAACTGGAAGATTTATCGTAAAAATTACGCCGAAGATGAGGATGGTGAAGCTACTAAACAAGTTAAATCAATCTGGACAGAGAAGCAGTTCCACACTGAAAAAGGTCAATCAGCTTTCAATGAACTTTTTGAAACAAAAGATAAAATTTTCCAATCTCCAAAGTCGGTTGATACGATCCGTGAGTTGTTGTTAATGGGGTCATATAAAGACTCATTTGTAATTGATTTCTTCTCAGGTTCAGCCACAACCGCCCACGCAGTCATGCAGCTTAATGCCGAAGACGGCGGCAAACGCAAATTCATCATGGTGCAACTACCCGAAACCTGCGACCAAAAATCCGAAGCTTTTAAAGCAGGCTACCCAACCATTGCCGAAATCGGCAAAGAACGCATCCGCCGTGCCGGACAGAAAATCAAACAGGACAACGCCGACAAGCCAGGCATTGAAAATCTGGATATTGGCTTTCGCGTACTGAAAATCGACAGCTCCAACATGAAAGACGTGTACTACACGCCCGACCAGCTCAACCAAAACGATCTGGAGCAATTCACCGATAACATCAAAGCCGACCGTAGCGCCGAAGATTTGTTGTTCCAAGTCTTGCTGGCTTGGGGCGTGGATTTGACCTTGCCGATCAGCCAAGAAACCATTGTTGTTAAGGATGAAGGTGGAAGGCTGAAGGATGAAGTGGAGGCAGAAAATTCATCCTTCATCCCTCAGCCTTCATCCTTTAAAAACTACCCAGTCTTCTTTGTCGATGGCAACGCCTTAGCCGCGTGTTTTGAAACCGACATCAACGACGACTGCATGGATGCAGGAGTTAGAGTAATGCAGGGAGCAATTACCGAAGCCTTTGTCAAAGAACTTAGCCTACGCAAGCCCTTGCGCGTGGTCTTCCGTGATGACGGCTTTGCCAGTGATAGCGTTAAAATCAACATCGGACAGATTTTTAAACTGCTGTCGCCGACGACTGAAATTAAGACCATTTAAAGGTAAAAATCCATGCAAAAACAAGACATAGCGCAAGCGATTTATCAAAAAACCCAACAACTGCCCGTTGAAGACTTAGAAGAGGTGTTGCAGTTTGTTGAATTTGTACAATTCAGACACAGAAAAAAAACTAAATCATCATCTTGGCAACAAGATTTTTTGGCCATTTCCCAATGGGATATTAACGCTTAACCGAATAAATTTGGAGATGTCAGATGAACCCACAACAAGCCAACACCGCCCATAGCCTGTACGCTCTCTACGAAACCTTGCCGAATGAAGTCCAGCAGGCGTTTCTGGAAGAGCTTTTGCAAAAAAAACAGCAAGAGCTGGAAGACTTGGCATTCGCGCTTGCCTGTAAGCAGGCCAAAGAAGAAAACCAATTTTTAAACGGGCAAGAAGCACAGGGATTTATACAAAGCTTGTCGCAATGAAAATTGAAATCAGCAAACGCTTTGTAAAAGACACACAAAAAATCACCGATAAACGAATTTTGACAAAAATCCAGCAGGTTTTGCTGGAGGCGCAACAGATTGAAGACTTCCGTTGTTTGGCTGATTTGGAAGAACTATCAGGCTTTCCCCATTTTTACCGCATTAAATTCGATTACCGTTATCGGATAGGCATTTATTGCGAAGGCGAGGTTATCGAGTTTTTGCGTGTGGGTAGTAGAGAAGGCTTTTATAAAAAATTCCCGTAGCAGACCATAATGAAACTCAAATTCAAACACCAAGCCTACCAAACCCACGCCGTGGAATCCGTCGTAGACTGTTTTAATGGGCAGCCATTTAGCAGCGGCTTTAAATACGGCATTGATCCTGGCGTGACCGCCGCTACAACACAGGCCAGTTTGCTGGATTATTCCGGTTTCAGGAATGAGGAACTCAGCAAGTCCGTCAATGTGCTGGACAATATCCACAAAATCCAACACCACCAAAACTTGCCATTTTCTACAGCATTGGTTGAAGACAAGAAAACGGGCTGCAAAGTGAATCTAGATGTGGAGATGGAAACTGGCACGGGCAAAACCTATTGCTATATTAAAACTGTGTTCGAGCTGAACAAACGTTATGGCTGGAGCAAGTTTATTATTGTCGTCCCCAGCATTGCCATCCGTGAAGGCGTGTATAAGTCACTGGACATCACTGCCGAACATTTTTTGGAAGCTTACGGCAAAAAGGTGCGTTTTTTTATTTATAACTCCAAGCAATTGCATAATCTTGAAAGTTTTTCTTCCGATGCGGGCATTAATGTCATGGTCATTAATGTGCAAGCGTTTAATGCGACGGGTAAAGATAACCGCCGCATTTATGAAGCCTTGGATGATTTCCAATCGCGCCGCCCCATTGATGTGATTGCCGCCAACCGCCCGATTTTGATTCTGGACGAGCCGCAAAAAATGGAGGGGACGAAAACGTTGGAGTCGCTTAAGAATTTTAATCCCTTGATGATTTTGCGTTACTCCGCCACGCATAAAACCGAATATAACAAAGTCCATCGTCTGGATGCGCTGGATGCTTATAACCAGAAACTGGTGAAGAAAATTGCCGTGCGTGGCATTTCAGTCAAAGGTTTAAGCGGCACGAATGCTTATCTGTATTTGGGTGGCGTGGAGATTTCAACCAGCAAGCCGCCGATTGTCCGTGTTGAGCTGGAAATCAAACAGCAATCCGGCATTAAGCGGGTGCTGCGAAAGTTAGCGAAAGGCGATAATTTATTTGATCTTTCCGGTGGCTTGGATCAGTACCAAGATTTTGTAGTGTCAGACATTAATGCCAACACCCATACCTTGAGCTTTACCAATGGTGTGGAGCTGGTGGTGGGCGAGGTGACGGGCGACGTCAATGAAACGGCGTTGCGGCGTATCCAAATCCGTGAGGCCATCAAAGCCCATTTTGAAAAAGAGCAGGAATTGTTTCATCAGAATATCAAAGTGCTGTCTTTGTTCTTTATTGACACGGTCGCCAAATACAAGATGTACGATGAAACGGGCGAGGTGGCAGGCGAATACGCGCAATTGTTTGAAGAAGAGTATAACAGCCAGCTTAACGAAATCCTGACACTTGATGATAGCCCTTACAATGCTTACTTGCGAGGTATTGACGCAGCACGAACCCATCAAGGTTATTTTTCGATTGATAAGAAATCAAAACGCTTAGTCGATCCGATAACGGGCAAAAAATCCACCGAAACCGATGATGTCGATGCTTACGATCTGATTTTAAAGGACAAGGAACGTTTGTTGTCGATGGATGAGCCGACACGTTTTATTTTTTCGCATTCGGCTTTACGCGAAGGCTGGGACAATCCCAATGTGTTTACCATCTGCACCCTCAAGCACAGCGACAACAGTATTTCCCGCCGTCAGGAAGTTGGGCGCGGTATGCGTTTGTCGGTCAACCAATCCGGCGACCGCATGGACAACCCCGCCACCGTACATGATGTGAATGTCCTGACGGTGGTCACCAGCGAAAGTTATACGGATTTTGTCACGGCTTTGCAAAAAGATATTGGCGAGTCCTTGTCCGCGCGTCCGCGTATCGCCGATGAAAAATACTTTACGGGCAAAGTGCTGAAAACAGCGGAGGGGGATTTCGAGGTCACACCGCAACTTGCCAAGTCGATCTACCGTTATCTTGCCAAAAATGACTACACCGATGATGGTGACAAGATTACGCAAACCTATCACACCGCCAGAAAAGCAGGATTGCTTGCCGATTTGCCGCCTGATTTGGCGATCCATGCCGAGCAAGTGTTCCAACTGATTGATAGCGTCTTCAGCGATTCCCAATTGCCGCCTATTGATGATGGACGCAAGGCCAAAATAAATCCGCTCAACGCCAATTTTGATAAGCAAGAGTTTAAGGAACTTTGGAACCGCATCAATAAAAAAGCCGCATACACCGTCAATTTTGAAACACCAGAACTGGTCAAGCTGTGCGTGTTGGAGCTGGACAAGGCATTGTCAGTCAGCCCGTTGCAATACACTATCAAACGCGGCGAACAAATTGCCGATGCCACTTATGGCGCGGTCAAAAAAGGCGAATCATTTAAAGTGATGGAGACAAGCACGGAGTCCAATAAATATTCTGCCCATTCAGCGGTGAAATACGATCTTGTCGGTAAATTGGCGGAAGCCACCCAACTGACCCGTCAAACCATCGTCAGCATTTTACAGGGCATCAGGCTAGATATTTTCAGCCAGTACAAAACCAATCCCGAAGATTTTATTGCCCAAGCCTCACGGTTAATTAATGAGCAAAAGGCCACGGCTATTGTTGAACACTTGGCTTATGACTCGATTGCCGAAAGCTATGATATGGATATTTTTACCCAAGAAAAGCCAAAAATGGATTTCAGTAAGGCAGGAGAAAAACTGAATCGGCATATTTACGACTATGTGTTTACCGACTCTAAAATCGAACGGGATTTTGTCACCGAACTCGACACCTGCCAAGAAGTGGTGGTTTATGGGAAGTTGCCGAAGGGCTTTTTTATTCCGACACCCGTAGGAAATTACAACCCTGATTGGGCAATTTCCTTCAAAGAAGGCACGGTCAAGCACATCTACTTTATCGCCGAAACTAAAGGCTCGATGTCTTCAATGGAGTTAAGGGCTATTGAAAAAGCCAAGATCGAATGCGCCCGTAAGTTCTTTATTGGGCTAAATGAGAAAATAACCACCGACAAAGTAAAGTATGACGTGGTGGATAGCTACGGGAAGCTGATGGAATTGGTGGCAAGTTGAAGTTATGGCTTAACACAACTGCTTAAAACAGCAAGGGGAGTTGTTGGATCTGATGTTTTCGGGGGGCATGAGGCACTGTATTTATTAGGGGGATTTCAATTTGTTTGCCAGAAAAAACCAAGTTGCTTCAAAAAGATCAAATAAATTTCTTATGAAAAACAATGGCTTTCCTTTATTAGTAGAAAATTCACTATTTTTTAGGTGGTAGTCCTGCAATCGGAATGATTTGCAAAAAAGCAAGCGGTTAAAGCAGGGCCTACAAAAGGAGAGCCAAACGGTCTAAAATTGCTACTTTTTGCCCCGATGAACTACTGCCCGCACTGCCACGCCAGCTCCCTTGTCAAAAACGGCCGCCATCCCAAAACAGACTGCCAGAAATACCGTTGCCAAACCTGTGGCCGCCAGTTTGTCCAGAACCCCAAGAAACAGCGTGTGGGCCTGGGACAAAAAAGTCTAATCGGCCGCCTGTTGCTTGAGCGCATCCCCTTGGCGGGTATAGCCCGTGTTGTCGGGGTTTCCGAGCGGTGGCTACAAAACTACGTGAACCGGCTTTATGCGCGGGTGCCCCGCCGGGTGGAGGCGAAGCCAAACCGAAGGACGGCCTTATGCCTGGAATGTGACGAACTGTGGTCGTTCGTCGGCAACAAAGGCAACAAACAATGGGTCTGGCTGGCTTTGGACAGGAAAACCCGCGCCATCATCGGCGTGCATGTCGGCGACCGCAGCCGGGCGGGCGCCCAAGCCTTATGGGACTCGCTGCCTGAAGCCTACCGGGAATCGGCTGTCTGCTACACCGACTACTGGGAGGCCTACCGCCTGGTCTTCCCGGAAGACCGCCACGTCGCGGCTGGCAAAGACAGTGGTTTCACCAACCACATCGAGCGCTTCAACAACACCCTCCGCCACAGGGTCTCGCGTCTGGTCAGGGATTCACTGGCATTTTCCAAAAAACTGGCCAACCACATCGGTGCCATCTGGTTTTTTGTCCATCACTACAATTTATCCAGACTTGACTTTTAACAAATCATTCCGATTGCGGGACTACCAAATAGCGTCCAACTATTCCGTCAGCGTTGCGTTTTTTGGCGTAAAGTATTCCGTAAGCAATCATGACGATCAAGCTGGATTGCAGGTCGTAACCCACATCCGTTTCGTGCGTGACACCCACACGGGGCGCTAGTGGCGTAAGTGTCGGTTTTGTTAAGGTGCTTATAGCTTAGCCGCGACCAGTCATTTATGCCCTTGAGGGTATGCACACATAAGGCGTACTGGCTGCAATGCTTTTCGATACCCTCATGTGCCGCCGCCGTCAGTGGCTCCTGGAGTATCGGCAGGCTGACCGACTCGTTCGCGTAGAACCGCCAAGCCGCCTGCGTGCTGGCGAAGCTGCCGGTTTTGTCTGGCAATGCCTTTAATCCTGCGCCTAGCGGTTCGCTTGAATTCATCTGTTCAAGCACCAATTGCTGATGGCGCTTGATGAGGCGTGGGTCTACTCCCGCCAGTGTTTTTTAAAATCATTCCCCATCATGCCATTTCTTTTGGAAACTTGTGTAGATACTTATGACTTATGCAGGGCAAGCGCATAAAAATGTCAGCTAGAAAAAATCACATTCTCCCTGAATTGGTCGCTTAAGGCAGACATAAACCGTTTTCTTTTGACACCCAGCTTAGAAGGCTCATTTTTCAGCAGATTGATAGAAAGTTGACGAACAATATTAAAGTTTTCAGGTGCATAGCCTTTACGGATGCGGGGGTCATCTTCCCTAAACGTCACATCTAGCACCCAATGCAATGAGTTTTCGACACCCCAATGTGCCCGTGCCGCTTGGGCAAATGGCTTTACGTCCGCCAAAGGGCAGATGTAGTGCCGCCGTTCAATAGCCACTTTGCCGTTGACGAGCCGCCCACTCTCAACCATGCCAACGCCCTTCAGCCCTCGCCAACGAGCGGCATCGGGCAGTGTATCCAGGCAGGTGGACAAATAGCACCGCCGCGTCTCTATGCGGCCATGCCCGGAGCCGGTGTCTTCATGGGTTTGTAACTGGCAGAAACCCGGCTTATTGGCGGCTATCGCCACGTCGAAATAATCGATGATGGCCTCATGCAAAAGGGCTTGGTTGTCCTTTACCGCCAGGACGTAATCGGCTTGTTTTGCAACGATTTTTGCCGCAATCCCAGTTTGGCAGCCCATCGCGTCAATCGTGATTATGCAGCCTTCAACTTCAAGCATCTCCAGCAAAGTCGGCATTGCGGTAATCTCGTTGGACTTCGCATCGGTCTTGACCTGGCCCAACGACATGCCCGCTTGGTTCGCCCACGCACCCACCCTGTGGATCGCCCCGAGCTTCTCCTTGCCGTTGTAAGAATGGCGGGCGGTCTTGCCATCAATGGCCACGGCTTCACCCGGGGCCAGTTCGCTGACACTCCGCACCCGGGCCATAAAGCATTGGGTCATTTGGGCAGGGTCGAGGCGGGCAATCACCCGAGCTATGCAGTCATGCGAAGGGACGCCATTTTCCAATACAAGCCATTTGCCCGGCCAATCCCGTTTTCCTTTCCCAAACTGTTCAATGGCTTCCCAACCTTCCGCCCCGCCGATGACCGCGCAAATAGTCAAAACGATAATGTCGATCAGTTTATGCCTTTTATGCCGGTCTATCCGGGGGGCTTTCATCGATGAAAAAGCTTCTTGTAAACTTAATGCCAACTGCTGCTTCCCAAAAGTCTTAGTATCTCATTTTTATGCCCATTTTTATGCGCTTGCCCTGATGACTTATGGCAGGACATCTTTCAGCTTGGAGATGCCACTTGTGCCCCAGAGGGTATGCCGCTTAAGGCATCGCGCCAAGCCGGAACGCGACACGTCCGGGTTGACATAGGTTTTATGTGACATAAAGCAAGTGTATAGTTCCGCACGATCATATACCCATCCGTAGCTGGCCGTTGTTCCGGGCAAAAGCGTATTTACAAGAACATTATCAGACTGCTAAACAGGAAACAAGCACATGGGCCACCACATCCATTCCCAAGCAAGGACAACGCCCGTAATCCGCCAAGAAATCAAGGATTCGGCACTGTCAGACCGGAAACTGGCCGGGCGGTACAACATTAGCCGTAGCACGGCGAGGAAATGGCAACAGCGCGAGGACACCGAAGACCGCTCACATCGCGCCCATACCTTAAACACCACCCTAACGGAGCTGGAAGACGACTGCAAGGATGCCACCACAAGGGGGGTCTATGGACAGAGGTAGGGCAACGCCCCTCAAGGGGGTCTATGGACAGAGCGGTTGCCGGGGCGATTGTGGCCGGTTTGCGTGAAACCTTG
>NZ_JAQTZU010000017.1 GCF_028687615.1 Methylovulum sp. | reverse complement strand
TACAACTTCAACCTGAAACTCAGGGCTGTTGGACGTAAGACCCCTTTTGATGCCGTCCTAAAATGGTATGATGAAAAACCAGATATTTTTATTATTAATCCTAACCATTTAAATGCGGGACTAAACATGTACTAAGCTGAATCAATTGGGTGTTGATGCCAGCAAATTTTTTAAACCATCGCAAAAAGTGATTTAGTTCTGCTTTTTGCTGCTGTATTCTTGACAGCCTTTAAGAGCCCACTAGACTCTTGGCAAAATATGTTATTGATTTAACTAAAGCTGGACTACCGAAAGGACTATACGCCTATGAAAATCATCAACTGTTGCCGGGTTACGGCAAAACCATTCAGACTGGGGTTGTTGCTCGCGATGCTGCTCCCTGGCGTGGCTTCAGCAGATCTTCCTGCTGACTGTTTCGACCCCTTGGCGGTACCTGTTTATCCACCCACGGCGGATGTCCCCGCAGTAACTTCCCAAGCTTTGGCAGTGCGGTTCCTGAATATGGCAACTTTTGGCGCGATGCCAAGAGATGTCAACCATCTCAGCAAAATGACATTCCAGGATTGGATTAACGAACAATTTAAGATGGACGCCTCTTGCCATCTTGCTGTATTGAATCAAACCCAGAACAACAATCAACGGGAAAACCGCATGGAAGTGTGGTTCCGCCACGCCGTCACTGCACCTGACCAGTTACGTCAACGGGTTGCGTTTGCGCTATCGGAGATTTTTGTCGTCTCCGATGTGGGTTCAGGCATTCCCACAAACGCGATGGCTGTTTACTACGACATTTTGACCCGTAATGCCTTTGGCAATTTCCGTGATATTTTGGAGCGCGTGACCCTATCCCCTGCAATGGGCCGCTATTTGTCGATGCTGCATAATCAAAAAGCCGACCGCAAGTCAGGTATCCGTGCCGACGAAAACTATGCCCGTGAAATCATGCAGTTATTTACCATCGGTTTGGTGCAACTGGATCCTTCAGGCGTTCCTTTGTTGCTGGATGGCAATACCATCCCCACATATTCGCAAACTGACGTCGAAAACTCGGCCAAGGTATTGACCGGCTGGGCTTTTGGCGATTCCTATTCGTTTTTTGATGGTGGTGACTGGCGTATCAGCATGAAACCGTTTGAAACTTATCATGACCGTAGCCTGAAAACGCTATTGGACAATATCATCGTCCCCGAAAAAGGCAAGGCATCGGGGGATTTGAAAATTTTACTGGACACGCTCTTCAACCATCCGAATGTCGGCCCGTTTATCGGTCGTCGGCTTATCCAGCGGCTGGTGACGAGCAATCCTTCACCGGACTACATCAAACGCGTCTCCAGAAAGTTTGATGATAATGGCAAGGGCGTAAGAGGTGATATGAAAGCCGTGATCCGCGCTGTATTGCTTGACCCGGAAGCCTTGGAAGGAGTGCGCGCCAACGCTAATTTTGGCAAATTACGCGAACCCTTATTGGTGCTGACGCATCTTTGGCGGGCTTTTGACGGTCATTCGCTAGACGGGACTATCCGTTATTATTATCCCGATTCTTCAATAGGACAGGGCCCGTTATCCGCATCCAGTGTTTTCAACTTTTTCCGCCCTGATTTTGCTCCTAGTGGCGCAATTAAAAACCACGGCCTGTTCGCCCCCGAATTCCAACTCGTCAACGATGCCAATAACACACGCTTTTATAACGAATTGTTTGGCCTTATCTATTGGCGATACAAAGGTAATCCGTACACCAATCCCTACGATGTCTTGATCAATATCAATAACTTGAAAAAACGTGCCAAATCGCCAGGGGCGTTGGTTGATTACCTTAATTTGATATTGACCGGCAATAAAGTACCTGCTGATGTAAAAACCGTTTTAAGCAATTATATCCGCTCCGTTGATTACAGGTCGTATCCTGAAAATGGTGTCAACCGTTCTTTGGAAGCCCTGTATTTTATTATGAGCTCCCCCTATTACCTCATTCAACGCTGATAAAGGAAGCTGCCATGACTACATCAAAACAGTGGACCCGCCGCAATTTTTTACAATGCGCCGCAACGGCGGCGGCCGGTGCATGTAACCGTAATGCGGCACTGGGCTTATTAGCCGGTGTGCAAGCGGCGGCGGCTGAAGCGGCTGCCCCAGATTACCGCGCATTGGTATGTATTTTTCTGGCTGGCGGTAATGATGGCTTTAATGTGTTGATTCCAAATGATGTTGACCGTTATAGTATTTATAAAAAGGCACGCGGTAATTTGGCATTCCCTAGTGATCAATTGCTAAGTTTAAACTCGTCATCAGGGCAAAACTTTGCCGTTTCTACCCGTGCTCCGGGTTTTCAAAATTTGTACGATAATGGTCGCTTGGCTTTTTTGGCGAATGTTGGCACTTTATTGCAACCGACGAGCAAAAAGGATTATCTGGCGAATGCCCATTTGCCACCGCAACTGTATTCGCATAACGACCAATCCGATCAGGGCATGTCCAGTCAACTTGACGCGTTAGAGAAAATTGGCTGGGGTGGGCGTATGGCAGATTTACTTACCGGGCTCAATGGCAATAGCCCATTGCCACTAGGCGTATCCATCGCAGGTAACAACTTGTTTCAAGTGGGCGCTAATACCGTGCCGTATTACATGAGTGGTGGCGGCGTCAATAATTTTTATGTGGCATCTGGCGGCCCTAAAGATGCCAGAGCGAAAACTTTCAACAAAATTCTGGACTTGACGATCACAAATGGTCGTTTGTTGGAAAGGGAGTTCGCCAAATCAGTCAAAAGTTCGCTGGATTTGAGCCAAACCCTGATTAACGCTTTAAATAAAAGCTCAATTGGCACCGGGATTTGGCCGGGTGGTTCTTTATCACAACAATTGCAAATGGTTGCGCGGGTAATTAGTGTCCGGGAAATTTTTGGCGTAAAACGCCAAGTGTTTTATGTGGTTCAAGGCGGTTACGATACCCATGATGATCAAATCCAGCGTCACGGCAATTTGATAGCCGAATTGTCGCAAGCGGTGGCTGCTTTTCATGGCACGATGGATGAATTTGGCGTTGGCAATGACGTGACCAGTTTCACCTTGTCAGATTTTGGACGTACCCTCACTACTAACGGCGATGGCAGCGACCACGCTTGGGGCAATGTGCAAATGGTCGCGGGCGGTTCGGTTGTAGGCGGCAATGTCTATGGCGCATTCCCTGACCAGACCATTGATGGCCCAGATGATTCCGGCTATGGACGTCTGATTCCCACGACTTCGGTTGAGCAATACGGGGCGACCTTGGCCCGTTGGTTCGGAGCCGATGGCAACCAATTGGCAGCAATTTTCCCCCACCTTGGCCGCTTTGACACCGCCGATCTTGGCTTTATGGCCTTGACGTAAAAACTTCGCTCAGAACGTGTTTTAAAAGCGGTTTGGTGGTCAACCAAACCGCTTTTGACTGTGGCTCAATAGACTAAGGCGTTACAGTCCCTCTGATAAAATACTGGCCCAGGCTATCATATTTGGAATATGGCGTAACCGTATTGCCTACGCCTCTGATAGCCAAAAAGTATTGCCCTGCAGCAAGCGTTTTGGAAATGACCGCTTTGGTTTCAGTTGAAGGGTCGCTTTTTTGTAATACCCCACCATCCCAACGGTACAAAGTCGCTTGCACATCGAGATTGGCTCCACGATGGACGCTATTATAAAAAGCGTCCCAAGCAGGCGTGACGGTGATATTGACGGGACCTGCGCCAACATAAAAGGAGAAATAATCCGCATCGTTCAATTTCCCGATAACGCCTTTGTTTGATTTGTCGGCATTATGCGGATCAGTTTCAACATTAGTCGCGGAAATTTTGCCGCTGCCATCAATTACCAATGGTGTGGCTGTATCCAAAGTATTGCCGTGATCATCAGCACGATAGCCCAAATTGGCTTTGATGATGGCAATATCATCCTCTTTTTGGTTGGCGTCCGGGTATTCGCCCTTGCTCCATTGGGTGATGTTGGTGTAGTAGCCGACCCCCATAATCGGCGCCCAGGAAATAACCCCCGAACCCAGCCCTGCATAATAGCCGACAGACGACGTTCCATCATGCGACAAGCCTAGATTATGCCCCATTTCATGGGACGCCGCCTCGGCAACATAATGTGATTGCCCTGTACCCAAGTTATTGAAGTAGACCAAGGCAGGTGAATAGGTGGTGTAATACGATTGCCCCCAAACGCCAACATAGGCAACCCCACCCGCGTTGGAATAAGGCATCGCCACCCCGTTTTTATCCACATTTTTGGTAATCAAAATCCGCCCGACAGTCGGCCCAAAGATTTTGGGTTCTTTAGTGGTGACATCGACATTAAACGGCATATAGTCTTCGGCTACGCGATGCCAAATATCGGCAATGCTATTGAGTTCGTCGGAGCTAAACGTATCGGGCGAACCGTTTGTGTCATAAGCTTGGGCATTAAATGTCGGCACGTTTGCTTGATCATTCCAGGCAGTGCCCGTGATGTCCATACCCGTGAAGTCGAGATAAATAATCTTTTTGGCCCCCGGCCTGCTGTGCAATGAAAACGCATCGCTGGCACTGATCAAGGCCGGTTTTTCGATTTGACTATTGGCTCCGGCAACGGGCGGGGCTGGAGGTAAAAAACTATCTACAAATAACACGCCGCCGTTATTGTCTACTTGCAGATATTGAAGGTCTTGCTCGGTAAATGACAGCTTACGCAAGGATTCAAGGGCTTTTTGTTGTGCTTTTGCCGGTAACATATCCAATTTGGTGCGTAGGTTGCTGGTCGGTAAATCGCTTAATTGTAAAGGTGCCGGCATTCCCAAACCGAAATGCCGCACATTTTGCGCCGCCGCAGCCAATGGCAATAATGCGATGGCAACGACTGAAAACAGCTTTATCCTGGACTTGTCGTGTGTGCTCATAATAGGTATTTGTGGGTTAAGGTTATATTGGATTTAGAACAAACTGAAGATTGGATTCCCCAAGTAATTATAGCCGGATTATTGAGGCGTTTCTGCGAATCAACCAAAGCTACACAGGCACATTTTAATAAAACTCGTGTTTACTCCTACGCCTACAGATTCACTTTCTTTATTGATCATGGCGTACAGTATAATGTGATGGTTGACCGCCAATATTCCGGCAACGCGATCCTTGTTTTCACCACACAGACTTTTACGAGTAAGGAAAATTATTATGATCCCCGTTATTTTGTCAGGCGGTTCAGGCACTCGGCTTTGGCCCTTATCACGCGGGCAATATCCGAAACAATTCCTGCCTTTGGTGTCCAAACAAACCATGGTGCAGGAAACCCTGCTCAGGTTGGCGGGCGTTAAAGGCCAGCAAGCACCGATTGCCGTGTGCAATGAAAACCACCGCTTCATGATGGCGGAACAACTCTGGGAAATCGGTATAAAACCGGCGGCGATCATCTTGGAACCCGTCGGCAAAAATACCGCCCCCGCCGTGGCTATGGCGGCCTTGTCGGCAAAATCAGCGGATGACGTGTTATTGGTATTGCCAGCCGACCACGTTATCGACAATATCCCTGCGTTTCATCAAGCCATCGTCCATGCCGAAGAACTGGCAAGACAAGGTTTTTTGGTCACGTTTGGCATTGTTCCTACAGAACCCGAAACTGGCTACGGTTATATCAAACGCGCCAGCAGCCAAAAAGGCGCGGCTTATGATGTTGAAGCCTTTGTTGAAAAACCCGATTTAGCCACCGCCGCCGCTTATTTGCAAAGCGGCGATTATTTCTGGAATAGCGGCATGTTTGCGTTTACTGCGGGCAGTTTTCTTGGCGAACTGGAAAAATTTAATCCGACTATGCTTGACGTTTGCCGACAAGCCTTAAACGCGGCGAAAACCGATCTGGATTTTACCCGTGTCGATAAAGCCCTATTCAGCACCTGTCCGTCCGATTCCATAGATTACGCCGTCATGGAAAAAACCGACAAAGCCGTTGTTATTCCTTTAGATGCGGGCTGGAACGATGTCGGTTCCTGGTCGGCATTATGGGATGTCACCGACAAGGACGAATATGGCAATGCCGTCTGTGGTGATGTTTTGACTGTAGACAGCCATAATTCTTATATCCATTCTGAAAACAAACTGGTTGCGGCAATTGGCATCAACGATATGGTCATCGTCGAAACCGATGACGCGGTCATGATCGCCCCCAAAAACCGCGTCCAGGAAGTCAAAGACATCGTAGCGCAATTAAAAGCCCTGCAACGCCGTGAAGCCGATGTCCACCGCAAGGTCTACCGGCCTTGGGGACATTACCACTCCATAGATGATGGTGACCGCCACCAGACCAAACGTATGGTCGTCAAACCCGGCGGTAAATTGTCGGTACAAAAGCACCATCACCGCGCCGAACATTGGGTGGTTGTCAAAGGTACCGCGCTAGTCACCCGGGGTGATGAAAAAATCATGCTCACCGAAAATGAATCCACTTTTATTCCGCTGGGTATCGTCCATTGCCTGGAAAATCCCGGAGTCATCCCGCTGGAAATTGTTGAAGTGCAATCTGGAAGTTATTTGGGCGAAGACGATATTGTCCGCTTTGATGATGTTTACGGACGTGTTTAAATCCCGCTACGCCTAGCCCGTGTAGTTTTTTATTGTGAATCTGAAGGAAAAATAAATGAGTAAAATAATTACCAAAGCCGTTTTCCCCGTGGCCGGTTTAGGCACCCGCTTTTTGCCCGCCACCAAAGCCAGCCCCAAAGAAATGCTGCCGATAGTCGATAAACCATTGATCCAATACGCAGTTGAAGAGGCTATCGCCGCCGGTATCGACACCATGATTTTTATCACAGGCCGTAGCAAAAATACCATCACCGACCATTTCGACAAAGCCTACGAACTGGAAAAAGAGTTGGAAGCCAAAGGCAAAACCGAACTGCTGAATATCCTCCGCGACATTGTCCCGCCGCATGTCTCGTGCATTTTTATCCGTCAAGCCGAAGCCTTAGGCCTAGGCCACGCAGTTTATTGCGCCCGGCCTGTCGTCGGTGATGAACCGTTTGCGATCATTTTGGCGGACGATTTGATTGAAGATGCAGGCCGTGGCTGTATGGCGCAAATGGTCAAGCTGTATGAAGAAACCCATAGCTCTATTTTGGGTGTTGAGCGCATTAATCCGGCTGACACCGCCAGTTATGGCATCGTCAAAACCGGCGATTTTGTCGGCTCCCACGGCGTTGTGGAATCCATTGTCGAAAAGCCCAAACCTGAAGACGCGCCATCAAATCTTGGTGTAGTGGGCCGTTATATCTTAACGCCAGCCATTTTCGATAAAATCAAAACCACGGGCCGCGGTGCAGGCGGCGAAATCCAACTGACCGATGCCATTGCCGCGCTCATGCATGACGAACAAGTGCTGGCTTATGAATTTGAAGGCAGGCGTTATGATTGCGGCTCCAAACTTGGCTTTTTAATCGCCACCGTCGAACATGGCTTATTGCATAAAGATCTTAAAGATGACTTTTTGTTGTATTTGAAAAAATTAGTCAAAACCCATAAGATTGGAGCTTAATTGCCCTGACAGTAATTAATGTGTAGGCTGGGATGAAGCGATAGCGTAATCCCAGCCTACGAGCTTTTTCGGCACATCACAAAGCAAACAAAATCAACGGATGATCCGTCAAGTCCTGATAAATCGCATCCAATTGTTGTTTGCTGTGGGCGGTGATGGTGGCGGTGACGGCGATGAATTTGCCGTCTTTGCTGGGGCGGGTTTTGATGTGGGTTTCGTTAATATCCGGCACGTGGCGACGGATGATTTCTATCACTAAAATATCAATTTCAATTTCATTCTTGCCCATCGCCTTGATTGGGAAGGCGCAGGGAAATTCAAATAAGGTTTCTTCACTCATGACAGGGATTGTTTGTAAGCTTGAAAAATATCGTTCATGGTGTGCCAAACCGGCCCTGGCGCACCATTGCCAACGCTTATGCCATCCAACTCGACAACGGCGATGATTTCACGGGTTGAGCTAGTGACCCAAATTTCACTGGCGGCTTGCAATTGTGCAAGCGTGATGTGCTCCTCCCGATAAGCGATGTTGTGTTGGGCGGCCAATTCCAAAATCACATCACGGGTGATGCCATGCAAAATCGCGTTGCTTTTCGGTGGCGTGACCAACACACCATCAATCACGGCAAACACATTGCTTGCCGCGCCTTCGGTGACATAGCCATTTTTAACCAGAATCGCTTCGGCGCAGTCTTGGTCTATCGCTTCTTGGCGGTGCAGGATATTGCCTAGCAAGGCGATGGTTTTGGCATGGCAGAGTTTCCAGCGGCTATCGTCCATCGTCACGGCTTTAATGCCTGTTTGGGTTCCGGCAAATGGCAGGATGTCGGAACATAGCACAAAAACGGTGGGGGCCACGCCTTCAGGAAAGGCATGGTCGCGCTTGTCGGCAGTGCCACGGGTGATTTGCAAGTAAATATATTGGTTTTTGCCCGCATCCAGCAAGGGTTCGCAAATCGCTTGCCATTCGTTGCGGCTGTGCGGGTTGGTGATGCGGACGATGGCGAGGCTATTTTCCAGCCGTTGCCAATGGTCTTGCGCACGGAACAATTTACCGTAGTAGGCCGGAATCACTTCATACACGCCATCGCCAAACAAAAAGCCGCGGTCCAATACGGAAATTTTGGCGTCTTCCAGCGGCAAATAGCCACCATTCAAAAAAACGGTCTTACTTGCCATCGTCGGATTTCTCAAAAGACATTAACGCACCGTCATACAAGCGGCGGAAAATATTGCCTTGCCCAACGGATTTAAGGGCGACTAACTCTTTGCTGATAAGCGGCTGGTCTTTTAGCGTGACGTTGACCACGCCAAGTTTATCGCCTTCCTTAACCGGGGCGGTGATTTTTTTATTGACGGTGATGACCGCTTTCAAATCATTGTAGTGGCGGCGCGGGATGGTCACGTAGAGGTCTTCAGGCAAACCTAAAGGCAAATTTTGCTCGGCACCTTTCCACAACCGCGCTTCGTTCAGCGATTTATTGCCTTCGTAAAGCCGATGTGATTCATAGAAACGGAAGCCATAGTTCAACAGGCTTTGGTTTTCATTAGCCCGCGCTTTAGTGCTTTTGGTGCCCATGACAATAGAAATCAGGCGCATGTTTTCGCGCAATGCCGATGCCACCAGGCAATAACCCGCTTCGTCGGTAAAACCGGTTTTTACGCCATCCACCGATTCATCGCGTGACAGCAACTGATTGCGGTTTTGCTGGGTGATTTTGTTGTAGGTGAATTCTTTTTGCGAAAACCAGCGGTAATACTCAGGGAATTCTTTAATCAACGCCGAGGTCAGCGTCGCCAAATCACGCGCGGTAGTGTAATGGTCTTCGGTAGGCAAGCCGTCGCTGTTTTTGAAATGGCTACTCATCATGCCTAAACGCGCGGCCTGTTGGTTCATCATTTCCGCAAAAGTTTCTTCACTGCCGGCGACATGTTCGGCAAGCGCGACACTGGCGTCATTGCCGGACTGGATGATGACCCCTTTAAGCAAGTCCTCGATTTTGACACGGTCATTGACGTTGATGAACATGCGCGAGCCCGTGGTTGACCACGCTTTTTGGCTGATGGTCGCCAAATCGTCCAGATGCAAAGTGCCTTTTTTGATTTCATTAAAGACCACATAAACCGTCATGATTTTGGTCAGGCTAGCGGGTGCCAGTTTCGCGTCGGCGTTGTTTTCCGCTAGGATTTTTCCGGTATTGTGGTCTTTTAAGATGAAAGCAGTTGCGGCAATCGAGGGGGCGGGGGGGATTGCCAATTCAGCTTCTATTGCCCAAGCTTGGAAGACGGCGAACTGTAAACCCAGGAATAGAAACAAGGTAAATTTTTTAAAGGATGTCATTGCTCTGTAGGGGGGTAGACTCAATAAAACAGAGCGTTATTGTATCATGGCGTTGTCTATTTGTTTGGTTTCAGTAATCGCTTTAGGGGTTCAGGATAGGTAAATGGCAGATAATGGGATAAAAATCCCAAATTGGAAAAAACGGTTTAGTTCATGGCTAGCGGAGTGATTTTTATCGCCGCTGTGCCTGTCTGTTGGATGCCTAATTCTTTGGCGGCGGCATAAGACAAGTCCATCACGCGGTGGCTACGGAAAGGGCCGCGGTCATTGATGCGGACGATGACCGTGCGTTGGTTTCTAAGGTTGGTCACTTCGGCGTACGATGACAAGGGCAGCGTGTTGTGGGCCGCGGTCATCGCATACATGTCGTATCTTTCACCATTGGCGGTTTTTCTGCCATGAAACTGATGGCCGTACCACGAAGCCATACCTGATTTGTCGTCGTAGGGGTGTGTAGATGCCGAGTGATGGCGGTGTTTGCCGTGGTGAAAACTGTGCTTGTGATGATGCCGGTGGCCGCCATGTTTGGCGGACGCTTCAGCGTTTGAAATTGGGTTGCTCAAAAAACTGCATACCATCATAAAAAATACGGCTGTTATGAGTTTGTCCATAGGATTGTCCTCTTATCAAGATAGATTCACTTAATTGAAATACCGCCATCGCATATAAAGCACTGTGGTTATAACGGGTCAGGCAATAAAAATTGTCTGTCACCGCCCAAAGTTCTTCGCCTTGTTCTTGTTTTAATTCAAGAATTTTGACTTTATCGACTAAAGCCAAAGGCTGGGATATTTTTAAGTTGAGTGATTCTAACCTAGCAAGTCTTAAATCCGGCTTAAGGTTGGCATTAAGGATGGATTTATATTGCTCTCCAGTGGAAGTGACAGGCGTGGCAATAGCTTGCCCTGTTTGCCAATGGAATTGCCTAAAATAGTTGGCGACGCTGGCGATCACATCGGCGTTGTCCTGCCATATATCACGGCGGTTATCCTTATTAAAATCAGTCGCATAGCGGCGAAAACTGCTAGGCATGAACTGTGGTTTGCCCATCGCACCGGCATACGAGCCTATCGGGTCTAAAGGCTTGATATGTTCTTCACGGCACAGCAATAAAAACTGCTCCAGCTCGCTTAAGAAAAATTCACTGCGGGGCGGATAAGCAAAAGCCAGGGTTGATAATGCGTCTATGACGCGGTATTTGCCTGGATGCTGCCCGTAAAAGGTTTCGACACCCAAAATGGCGACGATAATTTGCGCCGGAACCCCATAGCGGCGTTCGGCCTCAGACAAGGTTTGGGCATGGTCTTGCCAAAATTTCACACCGGCATCGACACGTGCATCGGTGATAAAAATCTTGCGGTATTGGAACCACGGCAAACCTTCGGCAGGTTTGGCGATTTTTTTTAAGATGTCGTCCTTGATGACGGCATTGGCAAACAAAGCCCGGAGTTCCGTTTCATCAAATTGATGGACGGTAACCATTTTGGCGATGAAAGCGTTCTTTATGCCGTCAGGATTTGGCAGGGAGGCACAAGCGGTCAGGCACAATGTAAAAATCAGCAAGCCAATATAAATATTTTGCGGTTTATGCCTTCCAGGTTTTTTAAAACTGAAAGGTCTGGACAGGGCAAAATCCAACTGTTGTAGGGCAACCGGTATTGATGTTTTCATTTGCGTGACAAGCGTTTTTTATGGGTGTGTATGGACATCAAAATGCCAAAGCCTGCCAGCAAGGTGACGATTGACGTGCCGCCGTAGCTGATCAGCGGTAACGGCACACCCACCACGGGCAAGATACCGATGACCATGCCGATATTGACAAACACATAGACAAAAAAAGTGAAGGCCAGGCTGCTCGCCAACAAGCGGCAATAGGTGTCATGGGCTTGCGAGGCGATGTACAGGCAGCGGGCGATGATCAGCAAATACAAAATCAACAGGCTGACACAGCCGAACAGGCCAAATTCCTCGGCAAACACGGCAAAAATAAAATCCGTGGAGCTTTCCGGCAAAAAATCCAGCTCCGATTGGGTGCTGCCCAGCCAGCCTTTGCCGTAGATGCCGCCGGAACCAATGGCGATTTTCGATTGGATAATATGATAACCACGGCCTAAGGGGTCGGCTTCGGGGTTCAGGAAGGTCAACACGCGGTCACGCTGGTAGCCGTGCATAAAATGCCAAATAATCGGCGTGAGGGCAGCTAGCGCGGCGATGATGCCGAAAATAAACCGCCACGATAATCCGGCAAAGAACAACACCCCCGCGCCGGAACTGGCGACCAGCAAGGCCGTGCCTAAATCCGGCTGCTTGGCAATCAACAAGGTCGGCACCAATATCAACACCGTGGCAATCGCCAATTGCTTGATTTTCGGCGGTAAAGTATGTTCCGACAAATACCAGGCGATCATCATCGGCGTGGTCAGCTTGATCATTTCCGAAGGCTGGAAACGGAAAAGCCCCAAATCCAGCCAACGTTGCGCCCCTTTGCCAATTTGTCCCATGATCAACACCGCCAGCAGCAAAAACAAGCCCATGCCGAACAATAAGGCGGAATAGCGTTTGAATTGATAAGGATTGACATGGGCGAGGGCGGTCATCAGCACAAATGCCAAGCCGATGCGGGCGGCTTGGCGATATAAGACGCCCATGTCCTGGCTGCCCGCGCTGTACAAAATGATAAAACTGAGCAATGCGGTTAAAAACAACGCGATAAACAGGGGGATGTCGATGTGCAGGCGTCTGAGTATCGTGCCGATGACTGAGGGCGGTTCAAAATGTTCGGCGCGGGTTTCAGTTTTCATGCGCGGGCGTTTTTAAGTTTTGTAAATATTGTTTGATGACTTTCGCGGCAATCGGCGCGGCGACCGAACCCCCGTGCCCCCCGTTTTCGGCGATCACGGCGATGGCGATTTGCGGATCGTCCGCAGGTGCGAAAGCGATGAACAAGGCATGGTCGCGTAATTTAAAGTCAATCGCATGTTCGTTGTATTTGGCGTTTTGCTTGATGTTGAACACTTGCGCCGTGCCGGTTTTGCCCGCAATTTGGAAATTGACCGACCTGCCTATGTTTTTTGCCGTGCCTCGTGCGCTATGTACCACATTGACCATGCCATCAATGACACTGTTGATATTGTCTTGCTTGAGGGCGATGGTGGTTTGGGGCGGGCGTGGCGGCGGTGGTGCATTATTGGGTGAGACGATTTTATCAACCAAATAAGGCATCACGACGTTGCCGCGGTTTGCCAAGGTTGCGGTGGCACGGGCCAATTGCAGGGGGGTGACTTGGAGGTAGCCTTGGCCTATGCCGGTGATTACGGTTTCACCAGGAAACCAGAGTTTGTTTTTTTGGCTTTGTTTCCATTCCCGCGAGGGCAGCAGGCCTGATTTTTCGCCGACCAGATCAATGCCGGATTTTTCGCCAAAACCAAATTTTTGCAGGAAATCATGCAGATGGTCTATGCCTAGCATCAAGGCCAAGCGATAAAAATAGACATCACACGATTGGGTGATGGCCGAATTCAAACTTACCGAGCCATGCCCGCCTTTACGCCAGTCGCGGTATTTGTGGCTAGCTCCTGGCAATTGGTAATAGCCAGGGCAGAACAGCTTTTGATTGGCATTGATCGCGTTATATTCCAAACCCGCCAGGGCGACAAACGGCTTGATCGTGGAGCCGGGCGGATACAAGCCACGCAGGGCGCGGTTATAAAGTGGCTGGTCGTTGGACGTCTGCAAGGCTTTGTAAGCATCATTGCTGATGCCGACCACGAAGGGGTTCGGGTCAAAACCTGGGCGGCTGGCAAACACCAATACGCCGCCAGTTTTTATATCAATCGCCACCACCGCGCCGTTATAGGCTTCCAGCGCGTCATAAGCGGTTTTTTGCAAATCAATATCCAGCGTCAGATAGAGATTCGCCCCTGGTTCAGGATTGTTTTCACTGAGCGTGTTTAAAGATCGCGCCTGCACATTGGTTTCTATTTCGGCGTAACCGGTCTTGCCATGCAGGATTTGTTCATAACTGCTTTCTATGCCCAGTTTGCCGATATGCGTGGAGCCGCGATATTCGGCGACGGGCAGTTCTTTCATTTCAGCTTCGTTAATGCGCCCGACATAGCCGATGACGTGGGCCGACAAATCGCCGTAAGGATAATGCCTGACCAGATGGGTATGGATGTCAACGCCAGGGAAAAAAGGCCGGACTACCGCGAATTTTGCCAGTTCGTCATCGCTTAGGTTCAACAGCAAAGGGATGCTGGTGAAGCGTTTTTGGCGTTTGCGCTGTTTTTCAAAAAAATCGATTTTATCGGGCGGGATGTCCAGCAGTTTTTGCAAACGCTGCAAGGTGCCATCCATGTCACTGATTTGTTCGGGAATCAGGTCAAGGCTGTAAGAAGGCGTGTTGTCGGCGAGGATTTTGCCGTTACGGTCATAAATAATGCCGCGTGTCGGCACTAACGGCATGATTTTGACGCTATTTTCTTTCGCCATCGACGCGTAATGCTCATGGCCGACGATTTGCAGATAAATCAGCCGCACGATCAGCGCGGTGCTGAGCAGGATGATGACGACAAAAGCCGCGACGATGCGCTGCAAAAACAGGCGGTTCTCCGCCGTACTGTCATTCACCGAATACATGCGCGACATGGCTAGTCTTTGTTGACGGGTTTAGATAAACGCACAAAGCGCAAGAGGGTATGCACAACAGGCCAGCACAGCGTCCCGGTGAGCACCGGCCACCAGAATGTAGCGTGCAATTGCGCCGGGTGCTGGAGGTTTTTGATCAGGAACAACAACAGTTGCGACAACAACAGGCAGCAAAAAATGAACAATTCCTGTTGCAACAGTGGAAAACGGCGCAAACGTTTGTGCAGTTTCAAGCAAATATAAATCACCAGCGAATACGCCAATGCGTATTGGCCTAATAATCTTCCGGTCAAAACGTCGGTAAATAAACCAAAAGTCCAGGCGTGAAAAATACCGACCCGTTCAGGAAAAGTGATAGACCAGTAAATCAGCACCATCAACACCCAATCGGGATTATAAATCGCCAGGTCAAAAGGCCACGGGGCAATACGCAGGCACATCGCGACGGCGATGCTGAGGATAATGCGGCCAAAGCCATAATAGTTATTTATGGGCATCTTCTGTACCGGCGGTTTCGGGCGATGGGGGTTTGGCGATCAAAGGGACTGGCGTGGATTTGCTCCAGACGATCATCAGTTCGCGGTTACGGTCAAGTTTGGCGGAAGGCGTGGCGGTGATGCTGGCAAAGGCCTTGTTGGGCTGGGATGTAAATTCATCGACAACGGCAACGGGGTAGCCTTGAGGAAACGTGCCGCCCAAGCCGGAGGTGATCAGCAAATCCCCCGGACGAATATCGGCATTGCTGGGCAGAAACGGCAAAATGAGGCGGTTGAGCTGACCGCTACCGACGGCTATCGTCAACAGGCCATTGCGGTTGACCTGTACCGGAATCGCGTGGTTCGGATCGGTGATGAGCATGATTTCCGAGCTTAATGGCAGGGCGCGGAACACTTGCCCGACCACGCCATTGGCGTCGAGCACCGGTTGCTGCGGATGTACGCCAAAACGGGTGCCTTTGTTGACCACCAAAATGTGTTCGTAAGGGGCCATTTTTATCGACAATAATTCGGCGATCAGCACTTGCTCGCCGAGTTTGAAGGAGTTTTCCAGCAAGGCCCGCAAGCGGATGTTTTCTTTCTCCAGGGCTTCCAGTTTCAGCAAGCGGGTTTGATGGATAAGCTGATCCTCGCGCAAACGCTCGTTGTCCTTTTTGAGTGCCGCGTAGGAATTTACCGTGTTGTTGGTCTGCTCAATCAGCACGCTTGGCATATCCACCAGATGTTTCAATGGCTCGATAAAGAAGGATAAGGTGGCGCGTAAAAAATCCAGTTGCTGGCCCCGCTGTTCGGTGATCAGTAACGCGACCGAAGCCAGCACGGCAACCAGTAGACGGGTGTTGATGGATGGGCCAGTGGCGAATAGCAGTTTTATAGGGGGATTCCTCGAAGTAAGGAGGGAGTGCGTAGAATACGGAGCTGTTCATGTCTACACAGTGCAGAATTTTGGTGGTTAATAAATAGATGATGGCAATATACGCAGTAATCTAAGCCGTTAATTATTTGATTTCATGCCCAACAATTTTACGAATTAATTAAACTTACCTTCGTTTGTCAATAAATTTTTAGTTTGCTTTTTTAGATGGCCAATCTCATTAACTAAATTTTCAATCACTTCATTTTCAATTGCATTCTCACGTTTAGAGCCAAAGCAAACTCTTAACGTGGTGTCTAATAGGGGAGTTTGGGAATTAACTGCGCCGACAAATTTTCCGTTAATTACTGTAAATGATAAGTTTTTGATTAGAAAACACATAAGTTGCTCTAAGCAAACAAATTTTTCTTGGATGTCTGTTAATCTATCACTCAGTAATTCTGTCTCCGCTAACGCTTTTAGAAATCTTTTGTCACCTGTAAAAAGCAATTGCTCTTTTTCGTCAAAAAGAGCTTGTAGGAGTTGCATTTCTCCTGTGTCTAAGTCTTCATCAGAAATCATTGCATTCATTAAGTCAGTATCTTGTACTGCCTGAGAGATTTCGCTAATACCTGAATGGAGAAAGTCATCGATTCTTTTCACAACTACAACACCATATTTTTTCTCTGCTTTTGCTCTTTTTGCAGTATCTTCTGGTTTTGGGCAAAACTTAAATTTAAGAGTATCTAAAATTTTTAGACCTCCAAATTCCTTTCTCAATAATTTGCTGGCATCCATCAACAAATCTAATTGGGCCAATTTGTGAACAACATCGTTATCGAGAAGTAAAGCCAAGTTTATTCCTCAATTTTCATTAGCTTATACAAATAATCAAGTTGGTCGCCTTGAGCTTCATTTTCATCAATATTTTTAAGCAACTGTTCTTTGATCAGTTGCTCCCAGATAGGATTTGGATAAAGCAAATTTAAAGCTGCATTGGCAATTGACCAAATCACCATGCGTTGTTTGTCTTGTGAGCAATTTTTTGATTCAGAATGCCCCCAGTTTAAGACAATATGGCCTGCATCAATTTGATGTTCAATTGCATTTAAACGTGCACTTTCTACAAGTTTTTTCGCTTTCAACCTTTGTCCATCGGAGTGAAATTGAGTAGTTTTTTCACCTGTTAATAAAGTAATGGCATATTGATTTGCTTGATTTTCCTGCTCATCTATATTTGAAGCATCACTAATTCCCTCATCAATCAATAATTGCCCAATTGCTAAATGTTGATGGAAAATATGTCCCATTTCATGAGCCAGTAAAAATAAAACAGCACTTTCGTGCTTGCATTTTTTTGTTATGGCAATAACTGGGCTTCCACCAATATCGACTACAACTGCATCCATTTTTTTAGAAACAGGCAGTTCTGGCAAATATAAAACAGGAACGCCTTGTTGCCAGCAGTAATTGATCAACAGCTCAAGATTCACACATGGATTTCCAGCTTCAAGGAATTGTTTTCTTAGGGTCAAGGCATCTGAAAAAATAGAATATTTAGGCTTAGTGATTTGTGAAATGATTTTTGCAGATGAAGCCACTAATGCCGTAGCAGCATCTAGCTGAGATGGCTCTTTGTTAGAGGCATGTTTATAGTTACAAGCACTTTCTTTAAAACGTAAAGGTTGGCTGTTATCTAAAACGGACTTAATGTCTAAATTGGCAAAACGAGCAAGACTTACCAACACTTGTTGTGAGGCACTTGGCGAGGTATTTAGACTCTCCTCCCACCAATATGGAGCATAGTTCTTGAGTTCGACACTTAATTTTTTATCAAGATGGCTTAACCTTTTTGATAGTTGCCTGATTGGATTGGTGATGGTAATTGTTGTCATAGCGGCACCTCTAATAATTTAACTTAAGCATCAATATATGCTTCATACCAAAAACAATATTGAAAACAGCTTGTTTGTCTTTTAACAGTGGTATTGCCAAGCGTTTAGAGCGCGTCGTACACGTGCAAAACTAAACAACAATTCCAACTTATTCCAGCGAAAACGTAGAAACACCTTTTTTATCAAGCATTTCCAGTACCATGCCGCCGCCTCTGGCAACACAGGTCAAAGGGTCATCGGCGATAAACACTGGCAAGCCGGTTTCTTCGGCGATCAAACGGTCTATGTCTTTCAATAATGCGCCACCGCCGGTCAAGTAAATGCCCCGGTTGGCGACATCCGCGCCCAATTCTGGCGGGGTTTGTTCCAACGCGACTTTCACCGCACCGACAATGCCGGATAAGGGTTCCTGCAAGGCTTCGAGGATTTCATTGCTGTTCAACGCGAAACTGCGGGGCACACCCTCGGCGAGATTACGGCCTTTCACTTCAATTTCCATCACTTCGTTGCCAGGATACGCCGTGCCGATTTCCATTTTGATGCGCTCGGCGGTGGCTTCTCCAATCAAGGTACCGTAATTGCGGCGCACATAATTGATGATAGCATCGTCAAAACGGTCGCCACCGATACGCACGGAGTTGGAATAGACAATGCCGTTGATCGAAATGACCGCCACTTCCGATGTGCCGCCACCAATGTCCAATACCATTGAACCACAGGCTTCATCAACGGGCAAACCTGCACCAATCGCCGCCGACATCGGTTCTTCAATCAGATACACTTCCCTCGCCCCCGCCATTGCCGCCGATTCTTTAATAGCTCGGCGTTCAACTTGGGTGGAGCCACAAGGGACACAAATCAAAATCCGTGGGCTAGGCCGTAACAGTTTGCTTTTATGGACTTTTTCGATAAAGAACCGCAACATGCGCTCAGTGACGGTAAAGTCGGCGATGACACCGTCTTTTAACGGGCGGATGGCGGTGATATTTCCAGGTGTGCGCCCCAGCATGCGTTTGGCATCCATACCGACTGCGGCGATGGTTTTTGAACCACGGACTTTATCTTCTTTAATCGCTACGACTGATGGTTCATTGAGTACAATCCCTTGTCCCGGAATGTATATCAAGGTATTAGCGGTTCCTAAATCAATAGAAAGATCGTTAGAAAATAGTCCGCGAATTCGTTTGAGCATTTTTACCTGTTTCCTTTAGGGAATAAAATGTTACTACTGTATCAATCAAGCAGGTATTTGGGCAAGATATAAAGTATCATATTTAATCGACTGGCTTTTATGGAGTGGCAAATGACTTTAACGGCGGATGATGTAAATAAAATCGCGCACTTGGCGCGGCTGGGGATTGATAAGGAAGATGTTGATTCCTATGCGAAAGATTTGTCAGGGATGTTGGAATTGATGACCCAAATGGGTGAGCTGGACGCAACAGGTGTCGAACCAATGGCGCACCCTTTAGACCAAGTGCAACGCTTGCGTCCTGATGTAGTGACCGAAGCTGACCAGCGCGGACATTTCCAAGCGATTGCGCCGCAGGTAGAAGACAGTCTGTATCTGGTGCCAAAAGTTATCGAATAAACCCTTAATTTGGAGCGCGGCCATCTTGGCCGCACTTCGCGGACAAGATGGCCGCGCTCCGTTCCCTGAACAAGGAAACCCCCAACATGCACAAAAAAACGATCAACCAATTGGCGCAGGGCCTACGTTCCGGCGACTTCACCAGCGTTGAATTGACGCAGCATTTTCTCCAGCGCATCCGGCAATATCCTGAGCTGAACGCCTACATCACCATCACCGAAGACAGCGCATTGCAAGCTGCCGGGGCCGCCGACCAACGCTTGGCAACGGGCGATACGGGCTTGTTGACTGGCATCCCCATTGCCCACAAAGACATCTTCTGTACTCTAGGCGTAAAAACCAGTTGCGGCTCGAAAATCCTCGATAATTTCATCGCGCCTTACAACGCCACCGTGGTCGAAAAATTCAAGCTGGCGGGCGCGGTGACGCTGGGCAAAGTCAATATGGACGAATTTGCGATGGGTTCATCGAACGAAACCAGCTTTTACGGCCCGGTACGCAATCCTTGGGACACGCAAACCGTGCCTGGCGGCTCGTCCGGCGGCTCGGCGGCGGCGGTCGCGGCTGGCTTGGCGGTCGCCGCGACAGGGACTGACACAGGCGGCTCGATCCGCCAACCCGCCGCGTTTTGCGGCATCACAGGCTTGAAACCGACTTACGGGCGCGTGTCCCGTTACGGTATGATCGCCTACGCTTCCAGCCTGGACCAGGGCGGGCCGATGACGCGCAGTGCCGAAGACGCGGCAATCTTGTTACAGACGATGGCGGGGTTTGACCCTAAAGACTCCACCAGTGCCGATGTCGCCGTACCGGATTATCTCGCCAGTCTCGACCAACCATTGGCAGGTTTGAAAATTGGCTTGCCGAAAGAATTTTTCGCGGAAGGTCTGGATAACGGCATTGCCAGCGTCTTGCAAACCGCGTTGGCGGAATACCAAAAACTGGGTGCGGAATTGGTGGACATTTCCATGCCCAATCTCAACGTCGCCATCCCGACGTATTACGTCATCGCCTGCGCCGAAAGCTCGGCGAATTTGTCCCGCTATGACGGCGTGCGTTTCGGGCATCGCTGCGAAAACCCTGCCGACTTGACCGATTTGTACACCCGTTCACGCGGCGAAGGCTTTGGTAAAGAAGTCAAACGCCGGATTTTGATGGGCACTTACGCGCTATCTGCCGGCTATTACGATGCTTACTATCTAAAAGCGCAAAAAGTCCGCCGCCTCATCAGCGACGATTTCCAAAAGGCTTTGGCGCAAGTCGATGTCATCATGAGTCCGGTCGCGCCCACCACCGCATTCGGTATCGGTGCGAAAATGGACGACCCCATCGCCATGTACCTGGCGGACATTTACACCATCGCCATCAATTTGGCCGGTTTGCCCGCCATGTCCATCCCCGCCGGATTCAGTGGCGGAATGCCCGTGGGTTTGCAACTCATCGGCAAGCATTTCGCCGAAGACCGTTTGCTGAATATCGCCCACCAATATCAACAAGTCACGGATTGGCATCAACAAACACCTAAACTATGAGGTAGCAACTATGGCGCAGATCACCGAGCTTTCGCAATTGGACATGGATGGCACTTACAGCTACGCCGATTATCTGACGTGGCAGTTTGAAGAAACCGTCGAGCTGATACGCGGCAAGATTATGCTGATGGCGCCGGCGCCAAATCTAAAACATCAGCGGATTTCACGCGATTTGTTACGCCCGATCAGCAATTATTTCCACAAACACCCTTGCCAAGTTTTCCATGCTCCCTTCGATGTCAGCCTTTACGACAGCCGCAAATCCAAACTGGCGGATCGGGAAATTTTCAGCGTCGTACAGCCGGATTTATGCGTGATCTGCGATCCTGACAAGCTCACCGTGCAAGGCTGTAGCGGCGCACCGGACTGGGTGATAGAAATCCTCTCGCCCAACAATTCCAAACGCGATGCCCGTATCAAATTCGATTTATACGAAGAAAACGGCGTGAGCGAATATTGGCTGGTTTACCCCTACGAGCAATCGGTCTACCAATTTGTGTTAAACGACGACAGCCAGAAATACCAATTACATGGCATGTACGCGCAAGACGGGTTGGCTGTGCCTTATTTGTTCCCCGATTTGCCGATTGATTTGGCGGATGTGTTTGCGGAGTGAGCCGCGTTATTGCCGCAAATCCCATCAAGTACGCAGCAAGATTATGGTGAAGATGCCATGACGGGCAGTGTCCGCATCGCCACCCGCCGCTACCAAGACCCATTGGCGCGGGTGTGGCTGGCTTGTGCCGAACAAATCGGTTTCCGCGTCCGGCGCACCACCGGGGCGTATGCGTCCAGCGACGGGCGCGGCACATTATTGATCGCTGACGACGGCTTATTCGACCCTGACGACTCGCTCGCACAAATGCTTTTCCACGAGCTTTGCCACGCGCTGGTCGAAGGCGATACGGGCGAAAGCCGCGAAGACTGGGGGCTAGGTTACGGAATTGGCAGCAACCCGTGGCGGGAACATGCCTGCTTGCGCCTGCAAGCCTATCTGGCGGGCGGCGTCGGCTTGCGTGATTTTTTCGCCCCGACTACGGACTTCCGCGTCACATTTTGGAATAGCCTACCAGAAGACCCGTTCGCCGCCGCCCAAGCAGTGGGCGGACGAAGAGAGCGCAGTTGCATCGCCGCGCGTATCGGCGCATGGCGGGCCTCCTTGCCGCGCTGGCAACCATTGCACCAAGCGTTGGCGGCGAGTTCAGCGATAGCCTCCGCCGTCACTCCGCGCCAACTTGCCGATGACCGCCGCACAGATTCAGACACATTGCCGTTGCCTTCTTTATGGACTGATGCCGCCTCGCCATCCGCACTACATCCGGCAGGCCACGCCCCCATCGCCGAGTATTTTCAGGGCCACGGTTGCGCTGACTGCGCCTGGCGTTTTACCGACGGCCCCCATCAGCATTGCCAGCACGCACCGGATGTGGCACTGCCCGACACCGCCCCCGCCTGCCGCCGCTGGGAAGCCGCCGCCGAACTCGATTGCCTTACCTGTGGCGCCTGTTGCCGCGAAGCCTACGATGCCGTCGAAGTAACCGATGACGAAGCCGTCAACCACTGCCATCCCGAATTGATCATCACCGACGGTAGCCGCCGCAAGCTTCGGCGCACCGGTTCGCGTTGCGCCGCCCTGTCAGGCGGTCACAACGCCCACGAAATCTACGCATGTACCATCTACCCTGGCCGCCCGCGCACCTGCCGCGACTTCACCTTGGGCAGCGAAAACTGTTTGGATGCCAGAAAACGGGTTGGGTTGTCGTTGTGAAATGGCAGTTCCTTAGCGTTGTTCATCCGCTTCTAAACGGTCAAACTTAAAATCCGCAGGTAATCGCCCACGAAACTGGCGTAATCGTGCTAGTAATTCGGCGGTATCGGATTTCTTTGCCAATGCGAAAAGCCGTTCTCCGGCGATTTGGATTTCTATGTCGTCCCCTTCTTTCAGCCCAAGGGCTTCAACAACGGCAACAGGTAATCTGACAGCAAGGCTATTGCCCCATTTGGCGACTTGCATGATGGTCTCCTAAAAAATAGACAAGGCGCATTACGTTATCGCTAATGCGCCCTACCTATAAAATCGCTATTTAATTATGCGATTGGCAATAATCTCCTCCACCACCGACGGGTCGGCCAGCGTGGAAATGTCGCCGAGATTGTCCAGCTCATTGCTGGCGATTTTGCGTAAAATGCGGCGCATGATTTTGCCGGAACGGGTTTTGGGTAAGGCGGGCGCCCATTGCACGGCATCGAGCGTGGCGATGGCGCCGATTTCGTTCCTGACCAGGGCGACCAATTCTTTTTTGAACTGCTCGGATGGCGCGACACCGACTTGCAAGGTGACAAATGCGTAGATGCCTTGGCCTTTAATGTCGTGCGGAAAACCGACGACGGCGGATTCGGCGACAAATTCATGCAAATCCAGCGCACTTTCGATTTCCGCCGTACCCAAGCGGTGACCTGAAACATTCAACACATCATCAACCCGTCCGGTTATCCAGTAATAGCCATCGGCATCACGCCGTGCCCCGTCGCCGGTGAAATAATAGCCTGGATAGGTTTTAAAATATGTGTCGATAAAGCGCTGATGGTCGCCGTAGACGGTACGCGCTTGCCCGGGCCAAGGGTGGCTGAACACCAATGCGCCTTCGGCAACCCCGTGCAACACTTGCCCGTTGCTATCGACAATGTCCGGTCTCGCACCGAAAAACGGCAAGGTTGCCGAACCGGGTTTTAATGCGGTTGCCCCAGGTAGCGGGGTGATCAGGATGCCGCCGGTTTCGGTTTGCCACCATGTATCAACAATCGGGCAACGTCTTTCACCCACGGTGTGGTAGTACCACTCCCACGCTTCCGAGTTGATCGGTTCGCCGACACTGCCCAAAATCCTTAAGCTGCTACGGTCGGTCCGCTCCACATAATCATTGCCTTGCGCCATCAGGGCGCGGATCGCGGTCGGGGCGGTGTAGAAAATGTTGACTTGATGTTTGTCGATGACTTGCCAAAAACGGTCGGCTTCGGGATAAGTCGGTACACCTTCAAACATCAGTGTGGTCGCGCCATTACACAACGGCCCGTAAAGCACATACGAATGTCCGGTAATCCAGCCGACATCGGCGGTGCACCAGTACACATCGCCATCATGATAATCGAAAATATATTTGTGCGTCATCGCCGCATAGAGCAAATACCCCCCCGTACTGTGTTGCACACCCTTGGGTTTGCCAGTGGAGCCGGAGGTGTAAAGGATGAATAGCGGATCTTCGGCATCCATCATTTCGGGTTCGCAGTCGGCGGAAGCTTCCGCCATTGCTTCGTGATACCAAACATCGCGTGAGTCCTGCCAGGCAACGGCTTGTCCGGTATTTCGGATGACGATGATTTTTTCCAATGCCGGGCAGTGGCTGGCGGCCTTATCGACCGTGGCTTTTATCGGGATGATTTTGCCGCCACGGTAGCCTTCATCGGCGCAAATCAAATAATGGCAATGCCCATCCAGGATGCGGTCTTTTAAGGATTCGGCGGAAAAACCGCCAAACACCACCGAATGCACCGCGCCTATACGCGTACAAGCGAGCATCGCCACCGCCGCTTCAACGATCATCGGCAGATAAATGCACACATGATCGCCTTTCTTTACGCCTTGTGTTTTTAAGACATTGGCAAATTTGCAGACTTCCCTATGCAGTTCGTTGTAGGTGATTTTTTTGTCCTGGTCTGGATTGTCGCCTTCCCAAATAATCGCCACTTGGTCGCCGCGTTCCGCCAAATGCCGATCTAGGCAATTGGCGCTGACATTGAGCTTGCCGCCTTCAAACCAGCGGATGTAAGCCGTCGGATAGTCATAGTCCATGACCTTGTCCCAACGTTTCTGCCAGGTCAAAAATTTACCCGCCTGTTCGTCCCAAAAGGCTTCTGGCTGGTCTATCGACTGTTGATAAAGTGTCTGGTAAGTTTCGGCAGTGATGTGCGCCCGTGCCGCGATTTCGGGTTTGACGTGGTAAATATGGGGGTCTGACATGGCTTTTTCCTGGGATTTAGACTGTAGTTGCAGGCTACGCTGCGCGTGGCTTTTTAAAGTACACCGACCCAAAAAGGTACGCACAGCATAGCAGCCTACAACACGACAACACGGGTTGGTTTGTCATTTACGCATAACGCGGCACGGAACTGTCGCAATACAAAGACCAGGCGTCAATACCACCTTCGAGATTGGTGACATCGTTAAATCCTACGCTGACCAAATAATTGGCGGCGCGTTTGCTGCGCATGCCATGATGGCAAATCACGACTATGGCTTGGCCCGCATCCAGTTCATTGATCCGCTCAGGGATTTTGTTCTGCGGAATCAACACGCTGTTGGGGATGCTGGCATATTTATATTCGTAATCTTCCCTGACATCGAGCAGAAACAGCGGCTCGCCTTGCTCAAGTCTGGTTTTTAATTCAATTGCAGTGATGGTTTTGACGGTCATAGATATTTATCCTTTGTTGATGAATCTTTCCAGGCGTTGCATGGCGACAGCCATTTTATCGACAGTCGTGGTATAGGCAAACCGTAAATTATGATGGGCGTGATGGCTGCCAAAATCTTTGCCGGGAGTGATCGCCACGGCTTCTTGCTCGAGAAAATCCAACGCGAATTGGTAACTGTCATCGGTAAAGCGTGAACAATCGGCGTAAATGTAAAACGCGCCTTCGGGTTTGACAGGAATCGTAAAACCCAAACGCAACAACTGCGCGTAGAGAAAATCACGCCTTGCCGCCAGTTCTGCGCGGCGGCATTCCAGTTCCGCCAGCGTTTCAGGGTCAAACGCGGCTAAGGCGGCGTATTGGGAATGGGTGGACGTGGCGATAAAGATATTTTGCGCCAATTTTTCCGCCGCTTCGACAAATTCCTCTGGCACGACCAGCCAACCGATACGCCAGCCGGTCATGCCAAAATATTTTGAAAAACTGTTGATGACAAACACATCGTCACTGTATTGCAGGGCGGTGGCGACGGTTTGCCCGTAAACCAAGCCGTGATAAATTTCATCGGAATAAAAACAGCCACCTAAAGCGTTGGTTGTTTGGACTACGGCTTGCAAGGCTTCTGGAGAAACCAGGGTTCCGGTGGGGTTGGATGGCGACGCAATCAACACGCCTTTGCTGTTACCGCGCCAGTGGTGTTTTATCTGGGCGGCAGTCAATTGGTAGGCACTGTCCGCATCGACCGGCAAGCTACGCGCAATTGCACCATACAAGCTGGCAAAATTGCTGTTGCAGGGGTAACAAGGGTCAGCCATCAGCAGTTCTTCGCCTGGATTCAAACTGATGCCCAAGGCCAGTAAAAATGCCCCGGATGCGCCAGGCGTAATAAAAATCCGTTCGGCGGCGACGTCCACAGCGTATTGGCTTTGATAAAAACAGGCGATTTTCTGCCGTAATTCAGGCAATCCAGCGGCGGGCGTATATTTCACATCGCCAGTTTGCAATAAGTTGATACCTGCGGCGATTATCGTCGGTGGCGTGGGGAAATCCGGTTCGCCGATTTCCATGTGGATCACGTCCCTGCCCAAGCTTTCCAGTTGTTTCGCGCGATTGAGCAAAGCCATCACATAAAACGAAGAAATGTCTTGCATACGCTTGGCGATTTTTGAACTCATGTCGGGATTAATGAAAAGCTGGATTTATTAAAAGTGCGGATGATACCAATAATTCTTGCTAACGGCCTGCTATTCTGCTAAAAATGCGCGGTTTTATTTAATCTTGTAGGAGTTAATGGATGGCTACTGGTTCTAACGTGGTTGCGTCGCCTTTTACCTTTACGCCTTATGTGCCAGCAGAAGGCGAAGAGTACATGAATGAAGCTCAATTGAAACATTTTGAGAATATTTTAAAAAACTGGAAAGCCGAACTGATGCAGGGCGTGGATCGTACTGTAAACCACATGCAGGACGATGCCGCCAATTTTCCTGACCCTAACGACCGTGCCACCCAGGAGTCTGAGTTCAGCCTTGAATTACGGACCCGTGACCGTGAACGCCGTTTAAGCAAGAAAATTGATGACGCCCTGAAAGAAATTGAATCCGGCGATTATGGTTATTGCGAGTCTTGCGGCATCGAAATCGGCATCCGCCGCCTTGAGGCACGGCCTACTGCAACACTTTGTATTGATTGCAAAACTTTGGACGAAATCCGCGAAAAACAAATGGGTTAAAGCCATTTGTTAGCCCGATTGCCGTGCCAGAAAAGCAAACTGTCATAGGCCGGTTTGCACCTTCGCCGACCGGCCCTTTGCATCTAGGCTCCCTCTACACCGCGCTTGCCAGTTTTCTGCAAGCCCGTTCCCAACAAGGCCGCTGGCTGCTGCGCATAGACGACCTGGACACCCCGCGCAACCGCCCCGGTTCGGTTGCTTCCATCCTCGACACCTTGGACAAACTCGGTTTGCATTGGGATGGCGGCATCGCCTATCAAAGCCGGCAACTAGCGTGTTATCAGGATAAGCTCGACTATCTCTTACAAAACCACTGGCTATACCGTTGCGGCTGTAGCCGGAAAATGCCCGGCTCTGAAAATTATTCAGGACATTGCCGAAACCATCATGTTTCCCCTGGCATCCCCCATGCCTTACGGTTAAAAACCGACACATGGCAGGTTATTTTTGATGATTTGCTGCAAGGCTTGGTCACTGAACAACTATCCGGGCCGCATAGCGATTTTATCGTCAAACGCAAAGACCATGTCATCGCCTACCAATTTGCCGTCGTTGTTGATGACCATCTGCAACAAGTCAACGAAATCGTACGCGGTTGCGATTTGCTTACCTCCACGCCCAAGCAAATCTATTTGCAGCAATTATTAGGCTATCCGACGCCACGCTATGTGCATGTCCCGGTGATAATTGACCGATACGGTTTCAAACTCAGCAAACAGACCCTCGCGACTGCGGTGGACACCCATAATCCGTCAGCACTTATTTTTAATTTGCTGGACTTGTTGAAACAACAACCACCAAAGGCATTGACGGGGGCTTCAGTTACTGAGTTATTGAATTGGGCGGTTGCACATTGGCATCCAGAAGCATTGAAAAATACGCAAACGCTTAGTATTTCTTAAACCAGTTTTTTCTGCCAAAACATGGCCTTGCCCATTTTCGGATGCAATTCATAAGCGTCGAAACCACAATCTCTATAGACTCTTTGGGCAACCGTGTTACCTTCCAGCACTTCCAGCGTCAGTTTGCAACAGCCTAAATTGATGGCGGTTTCTTCGGCTTTTGCCAGTAGCCGCCTGGAAATACCGCGCCCCCTATAGTTTGCAGAGACGATCATATCGTGGACATTCAATAGCGGTTTACAGGCAAACGTCGAGAAGCCTTCAAAGCAGATCGCCATGCCGACCGCTACATCGTCCTGCATCGCGATAAACACATGGGCGTCTTGACGTTTTCTCAGTTCGGCAATCAAATTGGCTTGGACGAACGCGGGCAATCCAGCACCGCCACCCATCGGATCTTGGGCGTATTCATTCAAAAGGGAAACAATGGAATCCGCGTGGGCGGGCAAAAACAAATCCGCCAAGACAATAGTCGTCATGATTGGCCCTTTTGGGTTGATGGGGACATAAACGCAAAGGAATAATAATCTGTCCTAGCCGACGTCAAACCATCCCGTTTTAACAAACCGCACGGTTACTCCGCCAATGCCAATACCCGCAAGACGCTATCATAGTCCGGCTCATTCGCCAGCTCGGCGACCAGTTCGGTATAGACGACCTTGTCGTGTGCGTCGATCACCACCACCGCCCGTGCCGTCAATCCTGCCAGGATGCTATCAGTCAGGCGTACGCCGTAATCATCGGCAAAACTGGAGCGGAAAGTCGATAAGGGAATCACATGTTGCAAGCCTTCGCTAGTGCAAAAACGGCATTGCGCGAACGGCAAGTCGGCGGAAACAAGCAGCACCACGGTGTTGGCAAGGCTGGCGGCTTTTTGGTTGAACAGGCGGGCGGAAGCGGCACAAGTGGGCGTATCCAGGCTGGGTACGATATTCAGCAGTTTTCTTTTACCTGCGTAAGCCGCCAGACCTACGTCTTTTAATTTACCGTTGACAAGTTTGAAATCGGGGGCCGGGCTGCCGATGCTAGGCAACTCGCCGCTGGTGTTAATGGGTTTGCCTTGGAAAGTGATGCTTGCCATGATGTAGATTTGCCGTATTGAAAATCGATTTAGGGTGCTGGCTTTGAAATGGTTTGGTTTTTAACATCTAATCGCTTAAGGACGGCTCATCTGAAACCGCCAATAAATCTGAATTCCGTAATTTTTTAGGCCTGTAGGGAATAATTTCTTGCAGATTGATCTTTTCTTCAAGCAGTGCCAACTGCTGTTGAATGTCGGAAGCCATGTCAATGCCGCGAAAATCCGGGAAGGCATAATTCCACCAACCAATACTCAAAAGTTGTTCAATTGTCTGTTCGGGAAACCTATATCTGATAAGGCGGGCGGGTGCGCCGCCAACGATGGCATAGGCGGGGACATTTTCAGTCACTACGGAGCCGGCGGCAACCACAGCCCCATTCCCTATCGTAATGCCCCGTCCGAGCAACACATCGGCGCCTACCCACACGTCATGGTTGATAATTGGCGCCAGATTTCTTGTGGCGGGGACGATAGGGTCACCAGCAGATTGAAAACCTATCCCAAGATCCTCACAGGCTTGGCTAAATATTTTATGCGTTAAATCATAAGTAAAAGGCGATGAAGACAAACGATTTAAGGGATGGTTTTCCCCGATCACTTTAACGCCTGTCGCTATGGAACAGTATCTCCCCACCTTCGTATCAGTAGGTAAAAACGAAAATGAGTACGAAAAAGCACCCATAGGCCAAAGTGCGTATCCGCCAAGATGTGCATCAGGCCTTACCTCCACATGAAGATAGGCTACGTAAGGCTCCACTTCCACATTCGGCAACCAACTGAGTTTCTGATTAATATTGGGCCGCGTACCGCTTCTGTAGAAATAGATGTGCTTAGCTGCCAGCCAGTTTAGTTTAGCCTCGTCCAAAACGATTACTGTCATAGTAATTCCTAGCTATTAAGTGTTACCAAAATTGTACCAAGAAGTTTGGAATGTAATGGAGGTTTGATAACAAAATCTAACCCTTTACTTTATGGCTTTGTAGTGACCGGACTGTCTAAGGCAGACCCGTCTGAAACCGCCAACAAATCTGAATTCCGTAATTTTTTAGGCCTGTAGGGAATAATTTCTTGGCTCTCGATCTTTTCTTCAAGCAGCGCCAACTGCTGTTGAATGTCGGAAGCCATGTCAATGCCGCGAAAATCCGGGAAGGCATAATTCCACCAGCCAGTACTCAACAGTTGTTCTATTGTCTGTTCTGGAAATCTATATCTGATAAGGCGGGCGGGTGCGCCACCAACGATGGCATAGGCGGGGACATCCTTAGTCACTACAGACCCGGCGGCAACCACCGCACCTGTCCCAATGGTAATGCCCCGTGCCAGCAAAACATCGCTACCTATCCACACGTCATGTTTAATAATTGGAGGTGCTCTTCTTTTGGGAGGGATAGAAGTGTCTCCGGCAGCTTTAAAACCCATTCCAAAATCTTCGCAGGCCTGGCTATATATTTTATGCGTTAAGTCGTAAGAAAAGGGCGAGGTGGAAAATCGATGCAAGGGATGATTTCCGCCGATCACCTTGACACCCGCCTCTATGGAACAGTATCTACCCACCTTCGTATCGGGAGGTAAAATTGACCATGAGTAGGAAAAAGCCCCCATATGCCATAGTGTGAATCCGACAAGATATGCGGCATAAGGCTCCACCTCCACATGCGGCAACCAACGGAGCGACTGGTTAATCTTAAGCCGCGTACCGCCTCTGAGTTCGAAATAGATGCGGTTGGCCACCAGCCAGTTTAGTTTAGCTTCATCCAAAGCGATGACTGTCATAATGATCTCCAATATTAAGCATCACGGAATTGTAAATCACAAGATTTTTAGCACAAGGGCAATTTGACAAAAAAGTCGTCCAGCCTTTTGCTTTTAATAGCGTTTACTTTTTACTTTTAACCCGCTTCATCAAACGCTCTTTACGTTGCACTTGCCAATCGGTGACTTTCTTTTTCTGCCCGCTAAAGGGATTGACCGGCGATTTGAATTCCAAACGTATCGGTGTGCCGGATAATTTCAGTTTTTCGCGGTAATAATTGGTCAAATAGCGTTTATATGAAATTGGCAAGGCATCGGTTTGGATGCCGTGGATTATAACAATCGGCGGGTTACGTCCGCCTTGGTGGGCGTATTTCAATTTAATGCGGCGACCATTGACCAACGGTGGCTGATGGGCATCGGTGGCTTCCTTGAGGATGCGCGTCAAGACGGGCGTTGACATATTGATCATCGCCGACTCGTACAAGGTATTGACGACATCGAACAACTTGCCGACGCCACTGCCATGCAACGCGGAAATCGGATGTTTTTCGGCAAATTCCATAAAGCTTAACTTAACTTCCAGTTGCCGCTTGATGGTGTCTTTTTGATGTGCGTCCAGGCCGTCCCATTTATTCAAGCCAATAATCATCGCCCGTCCGGCTTCGATGATTAAGCCTAATAAATGCGCGTCCTGGTCGGTCACGCCTTCACTGGCATCAATCAGGTAAATCACGACATGGGCTTTTTCAATCGCTTGCAGGGATTTGATGACGCTGAATTTTTCGATGGTTTCGGCGATTTTTGAGCGGCGGCGCATACCGGCGGTGTCGATCAAGGTAAATTGTTTGCCATTGCGCTCAAAGGGAATATAGATGCTGTCACGGGTGGTGCCGGGCTGGTCATAGACGATGACCCGCTCTTCGCCGAGCAGTCGGTTGACTAGCGTCGATTTGCCGACATTAGGACGACCCACGATGGCGATGCCTACGCCTTTACGCTCGCCTTCATCGTCCACCAGATCAGCGGCGGCGGGCAGCAATTTATTGACGCGCTCCAATAATTCTGGGACACCACGCCCATGCGAGGCGGCAATGGGTGAGGGTTCACCTAATGCCAACGAGTAAAAATCGCTGGCGGCAAGATTGGCATCCAGACCATCGACTTTATTGGTCACTAAAATGATGGGCTTCGCCAGTTTCCGTAAACTTTCGGCAATGGCCTTATCAGACGCGCTCAAACCTTCACGGGCATCAACCATGAACAAGACAATATCGGCTTCTTCCAGCGCGACTTGCACCTGCTTTCTGGAAAAGCTTTCTATGCCTTCGGCATCATCGGCGATACCGCCAGTGTCAACGACCAGGCAAGGCCGGATGCCATGTTTGACGCGCCCGTATTGGCGGTCACGGGTCAAGCCAGGAAAATCGGCAACCAGGGCTTCGCGGCTGCGCGTCAGATAATTGAACAGGGTGGATTTGCCGACATTAGGCCGTCCGACCAAGGCGATGACAGGTAGCATGATTATTGGACGGTTAAAGCGGCAAGTGTGCCGTCTTTTGCGTAAACGTAAACCGTGTTGTCCACGACGACCGGTTTCGCTTCGATGGGGCTGTCAGAAATTTGCACACGCCCCAACTGATGGCCGTCGATGGTGCTTAACCAGTGGACATAACCTTCAAAATCACCGACCACGACATAATGGTCATAAACCGCAGGTGCCGATGTGCGCCGCTGGTGCAAATCTTTTTGTTTCCACAATGACGAACCGCTACGCAAATCCAATTGCCACACATCACTTTCGGTGTCGGACAAATACAAATACCGCCAATCGTTGCTCAAGCCCGTGTATGACGATACGCTTTCATTGCGCCAGACCACTTCGCCATCGACTTCTGATATGGCGCTGACCCCCCCGTGATAGGCGGCGATATAAACCGTACCCGCCGCTTCCAGTGGATCGGTATCCAGATCGACCAGCCTTTCCACTTCGGAACGGCCCTTAGGCACAGCGACGCTGCTTTCCCAAATATATTTGCCGTCTTTCAATTGCAAGGCCATCAGTTTGCCATTGTCATAACCGCTGATGACTTTATCTTCGATGATCACAGGCGTAGCCGAGCCACGGATGCTCAGGGCGGGGACGTTGACCTCATAACTCCACAATTTGGCTCCGGTACTTTCGTTAATGGCAATGACTTTGCCATCGGCGGTATGCACCACGACGATGCCATTGGCAACGACCGGAACCGCCAGCACTTCGCTGGAGACTTTGATTTTCCAAAGCTGGCTGCCGTTGTCGGCACTGAGGGCCACCACTTCGGCATCGCTGGTCCCCAGTATCGCAGTGTTCCTGCCGACCCCTGGCCCTGCCGAAAACGGCAGCCCGGTTTTTACTTCCCAGATTTCATCACCGCTAATCAAGTCCCGTGCCTGGACGATACCGTTCCTATCGGCCGCTATGATCCGCGCGCTACCGATGGCGGGCACCAGTTTCAGCATTTGTTCGTCGGCACCGTCTCCAACCGATTCTTTCCAACGCACGTCGATTTTTATTTCAGGAGTGTATTCGACCAAAGCATGGGGGGGGTCGGCATTGTCTTCACCGCCACCAAAATAATCGCTAATGCCGGAAAAGGATTCGCCAAGGGTATCCCAGGCGGCACAGCCCGCCAAACTCAAACATAACAATAGCAGCGTAATTAAGCGCATTATTTCTTATTTTCTATCTTTTCAGGAGGAGTCAGATCATCAAGCTTCATTTGCAACAATGGCGATTGCTGGCCATTACGCAACGCATTTTGATACGAGGTACGTGCCTGATCAACACGGTCCAAAGCGACATATAAATCACCGGTCAATTCGTCATACTGGCCCGAAAAACTGGCCGATGTGGCGGGATCTATGTCGTTGATCAATTTCAAGCCTTGTTCGTATTCCTTATTCGCCATCAGCAAACGCACCAATCTAATCTTGGCGATATTGCCCAATTCCTTATTCGACGCCTTGGCAACTTTTTCAAGGATTTGCCTGGCAGCCGCCAAATCGCCTTGATCAACCTTAACTTTAGCCGCCATCAACTCACCAAATAAGACATAGTCACTGCCTTTGAACTGGGTTTCCATTTGTTCCGCCAGTTTAGTGACCGAGTCTTTTTGATCTGACGCTTGTGCTTTCAGCAGTTGGGCATATAAACCAGCGGCTTGCCCGGCTTGTCCGTGTTGATAATCCTGCCAGTAATTCCAGCCCAAAATCACGGCAATGCCCAGACCTAGACCGATCAAGGTTGCTTGCCCGTTTTCCTTCCACCAAGCTTTGAGGGCCGCAACCTGTTCTTCTTCTGTTTCGTAAATTTCCACGCTATTTCTCTTGTTCGTTTATTAACTATTTGTAACTTAAGATTATTTGCGGCTTGCCAGATAATTTTGAAAAAACGCAATCGCCAAACTGTTGGGCAGGGTTTGTTGGCCTTGCTCGTCCCGCAGGGATTTAATGCTGACTTCACCTCGACCAGCTTCGTCATCTCCGATGATAATCGCATAATCAGCCCCGCTTTTGTCGGCTTTTTTAAATTGGCTTTTAAAACTGCCGCTGTCGATGTTGACTTGTATTTTCAAGGCCGGAACCGCTGTCCTCAAGGCTTCGGCAAACTGCAAACCCGCCCGTTCGGCTTGTGTGCCGACCCGTACCATGTAGACATCAACCGGTTTGGCAAGCACGATGGTGTCCAAGGTTTCCATCAAGGCCAACAAGCGTTCCATGCCCATCGCAAAACCGACGGCGTAGTTGGCTTTGCCGCCTAGCTGTTCGATCAGGCTGTCATAGCGGCCACCGGCACAGACCGTGCCTTGTGAGCCTAGCTCATCAGTAACCCATTCAAATACGGTTTTGCCGTAATAATCCAGACCACGCACCAAACGCGGATTGATTTCATAGGGGACGCCCAAGCCTTCCAAAACCGACGTAATCCCCTGGAAATGCTGGCGGCTGCCGTCGCCTAAGAACGCCATCAATTCCGGCGCTTTGGCGACCACGTCCTGCATTGCCGGATTTTTGGTGTCAAGGATGCGCAACGGGTTGGTGTGCAAACGGCGTTGGCTGTCTTCGTCCAGTGCGTCCAGATGTTGCTGGAAATACACCACCAGTTCTTCACGGTAAGCTTTGCGCTCTTCTATCGTCCCTAATGAATTCAGTTGCAAGCGGACTTTGTCACGTATCCCCAAGCGTTTCCATAAGCGGTCCATTAACAAAATCAATTCGGCGTCAATATCCGAACCCGCCATACCATAAGTTTCCACGCCGAGTTGGATGAATTGGCGGTAACGGCCTTTTTGCGGACGTTCATGGCGGTACATCGGGCCGTAATACCACAGTCTATGCACTTGACCGTTCAACAGGCTATGCTCCAGGCAAGCCCTGAGGCAACCCGCCGTACCTTCGGGACGCAAGGTCAACGAATCGCCGTTACGGTCATCAAAGGTGTACATTTCTTTTTCGACAATATCGGTGACTTCACCGATGGAGCGTTTGAACAATTCGGTTTTTTCAACTATCGGCAAGCGGATTTCGCTATAGCCATAAGCCGCCATGACATCCCTGATTATGGTTTCCGCGTATTGCCACAGTGGAGTTTGTTCAGGAAGCACGTCGTGCATCCCGCGTATTGCTTGTATTGTGTTTGCCATGCTGATTAAGGTTGCTTGGTTACTACCGTACGTTTATTGGACAGACTCGACTTTTTTTGCTTCATTGGAAAGGGGGAAGTTTTCCAGCAACAGATTTTTATATTCCTGCGCCAGGCCATCATTGCCTAAAGCGCGTTCGGTCTGCATCCCATACCACAAGGATTCGGCAGTATGTTGGGCAGCCTCCAGATAACGTTGTAAAAAGGCTTTGGCGGGCCAGTATTCGCGGTTTTGATAACTGATTTTCTGCATTTCCAGTAAAGCCGGCGCATAATTCGCGTTCATCATCAATGCCTGCTTAAAATAAGCCTTGGCGCGTGTTTTTTGCCCTGCCTTCATCTGGCAAAGGCCGGCATTGGTCAACGCCATCCACGGACGTTCATTCAGCAAATTGGCAATCGCCTTGTTCAACAGCTCCATGCCCCCCCCAACTTCGTCGTGTTCGCAAAGAAAACGCCCGTAGTTGTTAAGCGCCCCCAAATCTTCGGGAGCCAATTTCAAAGCCGTCTCATATTGCGCTTTTGCTTCAGGGATTTTTTCAATCTTTTCGTACAAAAACGCCAAGGCATTATGCACCTGGACATTGCCGGGATCATTGTGCAAGGCTTTTTCCAAATTTTCTTTGGCAATTTCCAAGCGGTTCATATTCATATAGCGCACACCCAATTGCAAATATGTGTCCGTTTTTTCATTTTTTTCCGCCGTGGTCGCACAAGCAGCCAAGACCAAAACAGTGCTTAGGATAAAAGGAAGCCTAAGTAATTTTGCAATTTCAAACCACACTTTCAGCACCTGCTAGTTTGAGCTTAAGATGACGACGGCTTTTGTCCTTAACTTGTCCGACCAGTTGCCCGCAAGCGGCATCAATATCTTCACCACGGGTTTTGCGGACGGTCGTGACTATCCCCGCATCGTTCAGCAAGGTTTTAAACTGGTGGATACGGTTGTTGCTGGAACAACGATAAGACGACAACGGAAAAGGGTTAAACGGTATTAGATTGATTTTCGCAGGGACGGTGCTTAACAAATCAACCAAACCATGTGCATCTTCCAGGGAATCATTGACACCATCAAGCATGACATATTCAAACGTGACAGTGCGGCGGGGTGCGAGCTTGGCATTTGCGCGGCAGGCTTCCATCAATTCCTTTAACGGGTATTTTTTATTGATGGGCACCAGTTCATCGCGCAATTCGTCCGTCACCGCATGTAAGGACACCGCCAGACTGACATCACAGACTTCAGTCAAACGGTACATGGCGGGGACTACGCCCGACGTGCTGACGGTCACACGGCGTTTGGAGAGGCCATAAGCAAAATCATCCATCATCAGGTTCATGGCGGCGACCACATTGTCGAAATTCAAGAGCGGCTCGCCCATACCCATCATGACCACATTGGTGACCCTGGCCTCTTTTCCCAAACGGTTTTGCGCGACATAGACCTGACCAATAATTTCAGAGGTGCTTAAGTTACGGTTAAAGCCTTGTTGTGCGGTCGAACAAAACGTACAAGCCAAAGCACAACCAATTTGCGACGATACACATAAAGTACCTCGCCCTTCTTCGGGGATGAACACCGTTTCAACGCGATTGCCGCAATGCGTTTGCAAGGCCCACTTGTACACGCCGTCACTGGCATGTTGTTCAACGACAATTTCGGGAGTTTCCAAGCAGCAGTTCTCGGTCAAAAAATTGCGTAAGGGTTTGCTTAAATTGGTCATCAGGTCAAAGTCAGTGAGCCCTTCCTGATAAATCCATTTCAGCAATTGCGTCGCCCGAAATGGTTTTTCACCTAAATCGACAAAAAAAGCCGCGAGGCCTTTTCTGTCGAAATCGAGCAAATTGGTTTTTTTAAGCTTAGCGGGTTCTGGCACAGAGTTCATCGGCTGGGAAGAAGTAAGCTATTTCACGCTCGGCAGTTGCCAATGCGTCTGAGCCGTGGACAGCGTTTTCATCAATGCTGTTGGCAAAGTCGGCGCGGAGTGTGCCTGGAGCGGCATCTTTAGGATTGGTTGCACCCATGATTTCACGGTGTTTGAGAACGGCATTTTCGCCTTCCAATACTTGCATGATGACTGGGCCGGAAATCATGAAAGCCACTAAGTCATTAAAAAATCCACGTTCGCTATGTTCTGCGTAAAAACCTTCCGCTTGTTCTTTAGTCAAATGCAACATTTTGGCAGCAACGATTTTCAGGTCATTTTTTTCAAAACGGCTGTAAATTTCGCCAATGATGTTTTTTGCCACTGCATCTGGTTTAATGATTGAGAAGGTACGTTCGATTGCCATTGTTTCTAAAACTCCAAGGGATTGATAAAAAGTGATTGTCAATTATAGCCGAATAAAATGACAGGTGTTGTTAATCGTGCTTTACGCAGCCTTTGCCGCTTTAAATGAATTGGATGTCCACGAAATACACGAAAATGCGGCAGTTGGCTTTTTGGCTGTCGCGTATGATAACCCGCAAAGTGGCGGACAAGATGTCCGCGCTCCAGACAAAAACCGCTGTCTACGTACTTGGTTTTCGTGTTTTTCGTGGACAATAAAACGGAGTTAAACAACCAGCGGCTAAGGCAAATTGTCCAGATGCTCTGATTTCGCGGCAGGAATCAAATCTTGTGGGCTGACCCCCAAAATCAAGGCCATCGGGCTGGCGATGAAAATGGATGAATAAGTGCCGAAAAATACGCCGAACAACAGCACGACCGCAAAACCGTGGATGACTTCACCACCTAAGAAAAACAGCGACGCCAACACCAGGATCACTGTCAACGATGTCATGATCGTGCGGCTCAAGGTCACATTTACAGAAATATTCATCATTTCTTCGGTAGTTTTATTCCGTAGCAAGATGAAATTTTCTCTGATCCGGTCATAAACCACGATGGTGTCGTTCAGCGAATAGCCAATCAAGGCCAACACCGCCGCCAACACCGTCAGGTCAAATTCCATGCCCAGCAACGAGAACATACCCAAGGTGACGATCACATCATGCAAGGTCGCAATGATCGCGCCCAAAGAAAATTTCCATTCAAACCGCCACGCAACGTAAATCAAAATGCCGATAGTGGAATAGAGCAGGGCTAAAAAGCCGTCTTGTGCCAAATCGTCACCGACTTGCGGGCCGACAAACTCAACGCGTCGCAAACTGGCGGGTTCGGCGGTATGTTTGTTGATCGCATCCAATACTTTGGTGCTTAAATCGGCACTACTGACGCCTTCTTGCAACTTCAAGCGAATCAACACATCCTTCGCCGTGCCGAAATTTTGTACAGTCGCATCAGGAAAGCCGGATTCGTCCAGCGTGGCGCGTAACACGGTCAAGTCCGCCGGTTTTTGGTAACCGACTTCAATCAGTGTGCCACCGGTAAAGTCGATGCCCATCTGCAAGCCCTGCACGGAGAGCGCGACGATGGAGATGAGCGACAGCAAGCCGGAAAAGATCAGGGCTATGTTGCGGTTGCCTATAAAATTAATATTGGTTGTTTTCATCGTTTGTTTTTAACAGTTTTCAGGTGAAAATTCAAAATCGTGTGGATTTAAAGGGATTTTTATGCCGCTTGCTTGTCCAGTCCAACAGCTAACATGCTGGCGATGCTCAAATGATAATCCAATCCAGGCCATTCAATACCACTGCCCTTGCAGATAAATTGAAAATCCGCAAGTTGCTTTAAGGAAGCTTCTTGCAATTCTTGGTACCAAGACATGGGCGTTGAGATGATCCGTCCGTCTTCAAGTTCAACATGCAAATAACGGTCATCAAAATGGACAGATTTACCTTTGGCTAAAATAGTCATCCCATTTCCTTGCAAATTCTTCTTTGTGGTCGGCGATAATATCCAGCGCTTTCTTAAGGTCTTTTGGTTTCATGCAGTTTTGGACTACCCGCATGGAGGCCAATTCAACCTTGGCAAAGTCACCACCTTTCATAACGTGAATATGTTTTGGCTCATGCTCATTGGCATAAAAGAAAAACTTAAAACCATCAACTGTCAATAAGGTAGGCATTGCAGAGGCAAGTTGCTAAATCGATAATTTCTCAACCCGACGGTCGCCATAAATCCAGTTGATGACCATACGTGTGCCAGTAATCGCCGTGAACATGGAAGACAAGATACCGATAATTAAGGTCACGGCAAAACCCTTGACCGAACCGGTACCAAACGCAAACAACACCACGGCAACAACGAGGTTAGTGACATGGGAGTCCAAAATGGTCGCAAAGGCTTTTTCGTAACCGATAAAAATACTCGCGGCCGGCGAATTGCCGTTCCTGATTTCTTCTTTAACCCGCTCGAAAATCAAGACGTTGGCATCGACCGACATACCTACGGTCAGAATGATCCCGGCAATGCCCGGCAAGGTCAATGTCGCCTGAAGCATGGATAAAATAGCGACGACGATGACCACGTTAAACGCCAACGCGAAATTGGCGATCAGGCCGAACAAACGGTAATACACCGCCATAAACAAGACGACCAAGACAAAGCCGACGACAAATGACAAAAAGCCTTTGTCAATATTGTCCTGACCTAAACTTGGGCCAACAGTACGCTCTTCAACAATATCCACCGGAGCCGCCAACGCGCCAGCCCTTAGTAGCAAGGATAAATTGCGGGCTTCTTGCGGGCTATCCAGACCAGTGGTTTGGAAACGCTTGCTGAACACGCCCTGGATGGTCGCGACACTGATGACTTTCTCAACCTTTTCCTTATGGCGGACTTTTTCACCATTAATTGTTTTGGTGTCAACTTTATATTCGATAAACACGACCGCCATCGGCTTGCCGACATTGGCCTGGGTCAGCTTGCCCATTTTTGCCGCACCGACGCCATTCAATGAAATAAACACCGCCGGACGGCCATCCTGGTCTATACCCGAAGACGCATCGACAATTTGGTCACCGGTGACAATAATCTGGCGGTTCAACAAAATCGGCTGACCATTTTTATCGTAATACAAACGGCTGCCGACGGGCGGATGGCCTTCGACGGCTTTTTGCACATCATGTTCGACATCGACCAAACGGTATTCCAGGGTCGCCGTCGTACCCAAAATTTCTTTGGCGCGAGTGGTGTCCTGAACTCCGGGCAATTGCACCATGATGCGGTTTTCACCTTGCTGTTGGATCACCGGTTCGGCAACACCCAATTCGTTGACACGGTTACGCAAGGTGGTCATGTTTTGTGCGACGGCGTTCTTTTTGACTTCCTTGACTTCGCGTTCGGTGATTTTCACCCACACTTCATCCTTGGCTTCCGGCTCGGTCACTTCGAGCGAATGGAAATCCTTGTCCAATAGGCTCAATAATTTGGGTTTCTCATCAGCTATTTTCAGCTTGATCTTAATAAAGCCGTTGTCTTTGGCAACCGATTGGTAACGCAGGTTCGCGCCTCTTAATGCCAGGCGCAAATCGTCGTTATAACGCTCTTCCGATTGTTTCGCCGCCGCGTCCATATCGACTTCGAGCAGAAAATGCACACCACCGCGTAAATCCAGGCCCAGATACATCGCGTCCGCACCCAAGGCGCGTAACCAGCTAGGCGTGGTGGGGGCCAGGTTTAACGCCACCGTGTAATCACTGCCCATTTTGTCGCGGAGCAAATCGGCAATTTTCAGTTGCTCATCGGTATTGCCGAACCTTGCCAGCACACGGCCATCTTTAAATTCAAAACCTTTTAATGGGGTGTTTGAACTTTTGATCGCTTCCTCAATTTCGCTCGCCTTGGTTTGCGCCAACGGTGTCGCGCGGTTTGATGACACCTGGACAGAAGGGTCTTCGCCGTATAAGTTCGGTAATGCGTAAATAATGGCGACCAGAAAGATCAGCAGGATTAAGGCATTTTTCCAAAGTGGGTAACTGTTTTGCATTATGTTCTTCCAATCATTAAACCGCGCCGGAAGTCGTCGGCGGTGTTGCCCTTAAGCAGGCGATTATTCTTTTGTTATGGATATTTTTTTGGTGACCGCTTTGTAAGTGCCTTTCGGCATCATGTTCTCAACGCTTTGGCGTTGCACTTGGATGAAGGTGTTGTCGCAAATTTCGATTTTGACGAAATTATCATCCAGATCAACCACTTTCCCTAAAATGCCACCGGACGTGACGACTTCGGTGCCTTTTTTTAAGGTCGCCATCATTTCTTTCTTTTCTTTAGTGCGCTTGGCTTGGGGGCGCAAAAATAAAAAGTAAAAAAACACCAGGATACCCAGCGGGAACAGCATCCCCTCAATACCCGGTTGGGAGGCGGCAGGCGCGGCTTCAGCCAGTGCGTCGGAAATAAAGAAACTCATGATTGTCCTCAATGTAATCGTTAAATAAAAAATTTCGCCATTATGCCATAGTCGGCAGACGTTTTCCTTTTAGTTGGAAAATTTCTAGGGCGACAACATGGTCTTATACTACCCGCCCTATTATCACGAAATAATTGTGGTTTTAGGGGTTACAGCCATTTAATCATTCAAGCAGTAAACTTTCGCCAACAGTTTTTCGACACGTTGCAAATCTTCCAAGGTATCGACACCAGCAGGCGGCGTTTGCGCGACGGTTTGCACCCGCACCGCTTCGCCTTGCCACAAGATCCTAAGCTGTTCCAACGACTCCACGGTTTCCAATACCGAGGCGGGCCACTGGCAATAGCGTTGCAAAAAGGCAACCCTGTAGGCATATATGCCGATATGGCGCAGATAAGGCATTTTTCCTGATGGCGTACCGCCCGTAGCAGAAAAGTTGCCGCGTTCCCACGGAATCGGCGCACGGCTGAAGTACAAGGCGTAGCCGTGTTGATCCAGTACGACTTTGACGGCGTTGGGATTGAAGATTTCGTCCGCGTCGATAATCCCGGCGGCTAGCGTGGCGATTCCGGCGTGTTGCTGTCCGGCGAGGGCGGCGGCGACATCGCGGATGTAATCGGGCGGAATCAGCGGTTCGTCACCTTGCAAATTGACGATGACCGTATCCTCCGCCCAGCCGCGTTGCTGCGCCACTTCGGCAATGCGCTCCGTACCGCTTTGATGGTCGGTACGGGTCATCACGGCATTGAATCCGAGATCCTGCACGGTTTGCATAATCCGCCCGTCATCGGTGGCGACGATAATCTCTTCCGCCCCCGCTTCACTGGCACGCTTGCAAACATGGGCGATCATCGGCAGCCCGGCGATGCCCAGCAAGGGCTTGCCGGGCAAGCGGGTGGACGCGTAACGGGCGGGGATGACGACTTTAAACGGCTGGCTCATTGATATAAGGCTTCGGTTTCTTCATAGCTTAAAGTACGCGCTTCGTCTTCAAGCATGACCGGGATGTCATCGCGGATGGGGAACGCCAAACGGTCGGCTCGGCAAATCAATTCTTGCTGTTCCTTTTTATAACGCAAAGGGCTTTTGCAGATCGGGCAAGCGAGAATGTCTACTAATTTTTTATCTATCATGGGTTTTGCTCTGGATTAAGTTTATTTGCTCTGGATTAAGTTTAAAAGTTGCACGGCAAAATCAGCGTCAGGCACGGCCTGTACGGGAACAAACCAATGCTGTGAGGTGGCGAATGCGTTGCATTTTACCGCGTCTTTTTCGGTCATAAACACAGGATGCTGGTCGGCGAAAACAAGGTCGCTTTGTTGGTAAAAATAATGGTCAGGGAAAGGATGGTTTTTACAAACCAAACCAGCTGCGGCAAGTTGCTTGAAAAACCGTTCGGGATTGCCTATACCTGCAACCGCATGGCAAGGGCTGCCTGCAAAACCGGACAACGGCTTGCTGGCACCTGTGGCCAGATTGACGGCCTTATCACCTTGCAGGTGCATGGCATATTCATTTTCTTCTGCTTTTTCGCCATTGACGATGACGAAATCTACGCTTTGCAAGCGATGGATAGGCTCGCGCAAAGGCCCGGCGGGTAGGCAATAGCCATTGCCAAAACGCCGCTCACCATCGACCACGGCAATTTCAATGGTCCGGCCCAGGGCGTAATGTTGCAGGCCGTCATCGGACAAAATGATGTTGCAATCATGATGCGCCAGCAAATACTGGGCAGCAGCGACCCGTTTTGGGGAAACGACCAAGGGGCAAGCGGTTTGTCTGACGATCAATAAGGCTTCATCACCGACTTCGGTGACGGGGCTGTCCGGCTGCACAGCCTGAGGTGCTTGGGATTGTCCGCCATAACCTCGGCTGATGATGCCCGGGCGAAAACCTGCCGTTTTCAGCATCTGTGCCAGCCAGATTATCAACGGTGTTTTACCAGTCCCACCCACGGTGATATTGCCAACGACGATGACCGGAACGGGCAGTTTGTGGATTTTCAACACCCCAATCCGGTACAACCAGGCACGAAAACGCGCGATGTCGCTGAACAGAAAACCTAAGGGCATCAGCCAAGTGCCGATAAATTGGTCTTTATACCAAATTGTTTCGATACAGCGGGCAAGTCTTTTTTTCATGGCACGGGCTTAGCTTCGGTGGCGAAGCTGATGTGGCTGAATCCGGCGGCACTGGCGGCTTCCAAGGCGGTTATGACGGCCTGGTGGGGGGTTTTGCCATCGGCATTGATGATAAAAGGCACCGGGCTAGCCTGGTTATTGCGTTTGCGTAAAGCCTGTAGCAAGGTTTCCCGTTTTTGGTTGAGCAATTCATGCGTCATGCCGTCATTATCGTCAAGATAATATACCCCCCTGGCGTCAATAGTCAGTTTGACGGTGTCAATAGCGGCCTCCGTTTCTGCACCATTCGCTTCGGGCAATTTGATCTTAACCTGTGTTTGTTTGTTAAACGTGGTGCTGACCATAAAAAAGAACAGCAATAGCAACACCACATCCACCATCGACGTGACGGAAATATCCTGCAAAGGGCGTTTTTTACGATGGAATTTCATAACGCCGCCTCACGGTCACCGTGCAGGATCTCGATCAGTTTAAGGGCTTCCGCTTCCATGCTGACGACATATTCATCGACCAGCCTTTCAAAATACCGATGGAAAATCAGGCTGGGAATCGCGACGGTCAAGCCCGTCGCCGTGGTGATCAGGGCCACGGAAATTCCGCCCGCCAGTATGGTCGGATCGCCCACGCCCTGCTCGACTATCGCCGAAAATGCCTGGATCATCCCCACCACCGTACCAAGCAATCCCAATAGCGGGGAGATAGAGGCGATGGTGCCCAGCGTGTTCAAAAAACGTTCCAGCTCATGCACCACTTGGCGGCCCGCTTCCTCGACACACTCTTTCATGACATCACGGCCATGATGGCTATTAGCCAGCCCCGCCGCGAGGATAAAACCCAGTGACGAGCTACTTTTTAGGCGGCGCAGGGTAGTGTCGTCCAGTTTATTGTCGCGGGCAATGCGCCAAACTTGCGATACCAGCTCAGGCGGCAACACTTTCTTTTTCTGTAACGACCAGAATCGTTCGGCAATGATCGCCATAGCGATGATGGAACACAAAATGAGTGGCAGCATCAACCAGCCACCGCTTTTTATAATTTCAAACACGGGATGTCCTGATGGGGGAAAGTTAAAATACAAATGACCCTAAACTGCTATTAATTTTCCAATTGGTTCTTGCATGACCGCCTATAAAACCCAGGCTAAAACTTATGGAACAATGAATATATTACCACCTTCCCTACCTATCCAAAGATAAGCAATCAGCAAGGCCAATGCACAACAAAACGCGGCGGCGGTGTAAATGCCGGTGGCTCCGATAGCGTCGAAATAATAGCCGCTGGCATAGCTGCCGACCATGCCGCCTAATCCGGCACTAAAACTGTTATACAAAGCCTGGCCTTTGCCTTGGTGTTGGCTGCCGAAGTAGCGATGGACCAGGTGTATGGACGCGATATGCGTCCCGCCGAAAGTCATCGCATGCAATAACTGCGCGGCCAGCAGCCACACGGTTGAATCGGCAAGATAGGCAATCAGCAACCAACGCACGATGGCTAGGCTGATACTGGCCAGCAACAAGGCCCGCAGGGAACAACGCGCCAATAAGCGGCGCATGAAGATGAACAAGACAATCTCTGCAACCACACCCAAGGCCCAAAGTCCGCCAATAATGGTTGATGAATAATGGTGTTGTTTCAAGACGATGGAATAAAACACATAGTAGGGCGAATGCGCGGTTTGCAACAACATACAGACGACAAAAAACGCAATGACTTCGGGGTTTTTCAGGATGCGCCAAAGCTTTAACGGTTGGTTGTCATGGCTAATCGCCCGCGCTTCAGGCACGATTAAAGCCGCAGCACCTATGCCAGTCAACAGCGCGATCATGATGGCGGGCAATATTGTCAACGGCTGCCAGTCGATCAATGCACCGAGGCCCAGCACGGCGGCAATAAAGCCTACCGAACCCCAGAGCCGGATTTGGCTGTAACGGTGCGCTTCGGTCTTCAAATGCGCCAGCGTCGCCGCTTCAAATTGTGGCAAAGCGGCACTCCAGAAGAAACTGAACACCAGCGTTGCCGAGATATATTCACTGTAATTGTGGGCGTATAAAAACCCGCAAAATCCCAAGGCGGCTAAAAAAGACGCCAGACGGACAAGTGGCAAGCTCTTACCCGTATGGTCGGCAAGCCAACCTAAACAATTCGGTGCGACTATCTTACAGCCCACCAGCAAAGCCGAAAGCTGGCCTATCTGTACAGTATCGAATCCAGCCTGTTTAAGATACAGCCCCCAGTACGGGATAAAAGCGCCTAAGGCGGCAAAATAAAACCAGTAAAAGCTCGAAAGCCGCCAATAAGGTATGGACATAGGATACTGCTTGCGCTAATAGGCACTTATTCGCCAAACCGCTCTATCATTTTCTCCACTTGCTCTGCAAACTCTTCCAGATTGCCCCTCTTGACAGTTTCAACCGGAATCACCAGCGCGGTGTCCAAGCTGAGATAAAGGTATACATACGCTTTGCCATATTCGACCCTAAGCAATTCTTCCCAAGCCATCTTATTTTTGCCGCTAGGGGATTTTTCCAAGAGATACTTGGGATTGGCAGGGTCTATAGTCAAAATATACATGCCAAACAAATTGGCTTTTTCACTTTCCGAGTAGCTTTTTAAAATCTGCCGATGTAAATCCAGCTTCATGATTTTTGGCGATAGCACAGCCCACAACAAAGCGATCACCAAGACATAAGCCGTTGCCTGCACATCGTGGTAGTAAAAATAATAAAAAAAGCCAATCAAAAAAATCACGCCAGGGACGATGATGCGGTTCTTTTTTATGTTGTGTTGAATCTCGTCATTTTTAGCGAACTGTAATTCGTTAAAATGGATCAGGTCGCGTTCGCGGAATTCGTATTCGATTTCAAACATATTGTTATTTTTTTTAATTGGTTGTTATTTTTCTAATTGTTATTAAGGAAATGGTTAGTGCATTTTTATTTTGATATAAACGCTGCGTCTAAAGGCGTTGGACAATGTCAACATGGCGGTGCGGAAATAGCCGTGTATGGCAATCTGGTGCATTTTATACAACGATAGGTAAACGACTTTGGCGATAAAGCCGCCGATACTGACCGTACCCATCAAGTTGCCCATCAAATTGCCGACCGTGGTGTATTTGCCCAAGGACACCAGCGAGCCGTAATCATAATACACAAACTCCACAGGCTTACCGCCCTGCAAGCGGTTGATGATGGTTTTTCCCACGGCGGTGGCTTGTTGGTGTGCGGCTTGGGCGCGGGGCGGGACATTGCCTTTATGTCCAGGCCAGACACAGGCGGCGCAATCACCTATCGCAAAAATGTCGTCATCGTTGGTTTTTAAGCTGCTATCGACAACCAGTTGGTTGATATGGTTGGTTTCCAGGCCATCGAGGTTTTTTATCCAGTCAGGTGCCTTGATGCCTGCCGCCCACACTTTGATATTGGCTTCGATGAATTCACCATCGTGCGTGGTGATGCCTTCGGGCGTGACTTCGGTCACCCGGCGTCCTAGTTTCAAATCGACACCCAGCTTGACCAATTGTTGCTGCGTCGCCAAAGCCAGTTTATCGGGCAAAGCCGGCAACAGGCGCGTGGCGGCTTCAATAATCGTAAGCTTGACATCGCTGGTTTCATTTAAGCCATAAATCGCCAGCACGTTGGTCACTTCATGCAATTGCGCGGCAAGTTCCACACCCGTTGCCCCCGCGCCGACTATGGCAATTGACAGCGGCTTAACATTGCCGCTTTCTTTACCGATATAATTTTTTATATACGATTCAAATAATTGTTTTTGAAATTTAAACGCTTGTGACGTGGTGTCGAGAAACAAACAATGCTCGGCGACACCTTTAATATTAAAAGTATTGCTGACACTGCCGACCGACATGACCAAGGTATCATAGGCAAACGTGCGGCGTGGAATCAGCTCTTCGCCAGCATCATTAAAGGCCGGGCTGACATAAATTGCTTTGCTGGCACGATCCAAACCTTCCATCTTGCCCAAACGGAAACGGAAATGGCTGCGGTGCGCCTGTGCCAGATATTCCACTTGTTCCGACTCATCCAGCGTCCCTGCCGCCACTTCATGCAGCAAAGGTTTCCAGATATGCGTGGTCGTGGCATCAATCAAAGTCACTTCCGCCAAACCTTTTTTGCCCAGCTTATGCCCCAATGCGGTCGCCAATTCAATTCCTGCGGCACCGCCACCGACGATGACTATTTTATGTTTGGTGTTGATTTCATTCGCCATAACCCTATCCCCTCAATCTGTGATTACCTACGTTACGCATTATAGCGAATCCATGCCCGGCTGCCTGACTGATTTTATCCATAGGTCAATTGTTTTGAGCCTATTTTTTTCTGACAGGCGGGCCATTGGTGTGCTAATTTTCCCTATAAAAACAATATCGCAAATATAAGGTTACAATGACGCCATGAAAACATCTCTTGCACCTTTTTCTGCGCTAACCCCTGACATCATCCTCAACGCGCTGGATGCCATCGGCTTGCCTTGCGATGGGCGCATGTTGGCTTTAAATAGTTACGAAAACCGTGTTTATCAAGTTGGGATTATTAATGCGCCGGCTTTGGTGGTCAAATTTTACCGCCCTGAACGCTGGACGGATAAGGCTATTTTGGAAGAACACGCTTTTGTCCAGGAATTATACGAAGCAGAATTGCCGGTTGTGCCGACCTTGGCATTCGACGGCGACAAGTCCCTGCATCATATTGATGGTTTTCGTTTTTCCGTGTTCCCCAAACAAGGCGGGCGCGTGCCGGAACTCGAAAGCCGGACAAAACTGGAATGGATGGGAAGGTTACTGGGCAGGATACATGCCACCGGCGCATTAACTCCTTTCAAGGAACGTCCGATATTGGACATCAACAGTTTTGGTGATACGCCAAGAGCCTATCTGTTGGACAATGATTGTATTCCTGCCGAATACGTTGAGACTTACCAGGCCATCAGTGCCCAAGCTTTGGCGGGTGTGCATTCATGCTTTGAAAGGGCGGGAGAAGTCCGGCAATTACGTTTACATGGCGATTGCTACCCAGGAAATATTTTGTGGACCGATGACGGGCCGCATTTTGTCGATTTTGACGATAGCCGCACAGGGCCGGCAATACAGGATTTGTGGATGTTGCTGTCCGGCGGACGGGCGGAGATCACCGTGCAATTACAGCATTTATTGGCTGGTTACCGGACTTTTTATGATTTTGAGCCAAGGGAGCTGCATCTCATCGAGGCGTTACGGACGCTTCGCCTGATCCATTATGCGGCGTGGATTGCCAAACGTTGGGACGACCCCGCATTTCCTGCGGCGTTTCCGTGGTTTACCATGCCCCGTTACTGGCAAGACCGAATCACTGAATTGCAAGAACAAATCGAATTAATGGCGGGGCCGCCATTAACCATCAATCAATTTGACGGCCCGCCATTTTTTGCCGGAGCAGCCAAGTTTTTAACGGATTAAAGGATTTGCGGTGGATGTCCAGAAACCCAAACTGGCTAATTTCGGCTAAATGCCGGGCCGTACCGTAGCCTTTATGCTGGTGGAAAGCAAAATCGGGATAGCTGCTATGGTAAACATCCATAAGCTGGTCACGTTCAACTTTGGCGAGTATGGAAGCGGCGCTAATGGCGGGGATTTTACTATCGCCTTTGACTATCGCCTGGGCCGGCATGGTCAGTTTGGGCAAGCGGTTGCCATCGACCCAGACTTCATCAGGTTGCAGGTGCAAACCGCCAACCGCACGCTGCATGGCGAGCAAAGTGGCTTGCAAAATATTCAGGGTATCTATTTCTTCCACACTGGCGGAGGCGATGGCCCAACTGAGCGCGTGCCGCTTGATCAAACCGGCAAGCATTTCCCGCTTGTCCGCACTCAGGGTTTTTGAGTCGGCCAACCCCATTATCGGTTGCAGTGGGTTTAGAATGACGGCAGCCGCCATGACTGGCCCGGCTAGAGGCCCACGGCCTGCTTCGTCAACTCCGGCGAGCATCATTGCTTAGATTGTGTTGCGCAAAGTTAAACAGTGGGTACAAAAAACCTGTCTTTTTACTCACATCCCCTCCAATTTTGCGTAATCCAAAAGCGGATCAACGCATGATGCCCCGGGTGACGTTACGCAAAAAACTTACCATATCAGAGACTTGCTTGCTGTCACCTGCCATATCTTCCATCTGCTCTATCGCATCTTCCAAGCGCAAGTTCATTTTATAAATAAGCTTGTAAGATTTTCTGATCAGACGGATATCCTCGGCGGAGATGCCATTGCGTTCCATGCCCACGGAATTGATGCCATGCGGACGTGTCGGTTTGCCACCGACCATAATGAAAGGCGGGATGTCTTGGGTGATGGCGCTGCCCATCGCGGCAAAACTGTACTGGCCTATCTGCGTAAATTGGTGCACCAACGTGAAACCGCCAAGTATGGCATGGCTGTTCAAGCGGACGTGGCCCGCTAAAGATGCACCGTTTGCCATGATGACATGGTCGCCGATCACACAATCATGGGCGACATGGGTATAAGCCATAAACAAGTTATCGCTGCCGATGTGGGTAAGGCTGTGGTCTTGCTTAGTGCCTCTGTGCAACGAGGTGAATTCACGGATGGTGTTCCTGTCACCAATTTCCAGGCGGGTCACTTCGGCGGCATATTTTTTGTCTTGTGGGTCTTCGCCAATAGATGAAAACTGGTAAATGCGGTTGTCTTTACCTATGGATGTGGGGCCTTTGATGACGACATGTGAACCGATGACCGTACCGGAAGCAATTTTCACCCCGGCACCAATAACAGAATAAGCACCGACGGAAACATCGCCAGCCAATTCTGCATCGCTATCAATGAGGGCGGTAGGATGTATCAAGGTTAATCCACCACTGCCGCACAACGGATTTCCGCGCTGGCGACAAATTCGCCGTCGACTTCAGCGCAACATTCAAATGCCCAGATATTGCGTTTGCTTTTGACAAAGTTGACTTTGAGCATCAATTGGTCACCAGGGACGACAGGGCGTTTGAATTTGGCCTTATCAATGCCGACCAGATAATAAATCATACCATCCAATTCGTCGCCAGCCGTTTCAGATGCCAACAAGCCGGTGGCTTGGGCCAATGCTTCCAGAATCAAAACCCCAGGCATAATCGGTTTTTGCGGAAAATGCCCTTGGAAAAAAGGTTCGTTATAAGTGACGTTTTTGATGCCGGTTAAACTAACCCCAGGTTTACACTCGACTACTTTATCAACCAAAAGAAAAGGATAGCGATGCGGTAAAAATTCTTGTATTTGAAGAATATCTAATGTGATAGACATAGTTAAGGTGCTTTATCTAGGGGTTAGTGTGCGTATGCGGGGAATGGTCAAATCAATCTGGCATACCGGCGAGTTTTTGCTGGACTTGGGTCGTCACGTCAATTTTTTCACTCGCGTAAATCACACCGTCAGTAAGCAATAAATCAAAATTTTGGTCTTTGGCGATGGCGCGGATCGCTTCGACAATCCGGCGTTGCAATTTGCCTAATTCTTCATTACGGCGGGCATTAAAATCTTCGCTGAATTCCTGTTGTGAGCGTTTGGCGTCGCGTTTTTTATTGATGATGTCTTTTTCCAGGTTGGCACGTTCCGCATCGCCCATAACGGAGCCATCGCGGGTCATGCGTTCTTCTTTGGTTTGTATTTCTTTTTGTTGGGCAACCAATTGCCGGTCGCGTGGGGAAAATTCTTGTTCCAGACGTTTTTTGGCTTTTTCCGCTTGCGGGGCTTTCTCAAGAACGGCAGGGATGTTCACGAAACCAATTTTCAAGTCGGCAAAGCCCGCAGTGGCGTTTGCAGTCAGTAACACGCCTAAAAATAATCCAATTTTGTTTTTCATTGTAAAATCAATCTCCAAAGGTAAATAGTAAATGTTGTTACTGATATTACAATCCCATCAGTTCTTGCACTGCATCCTAATCATGCTAAAGCAAGAACTGATGGGATTGTAATATCCATTCAATTAAGTATCGTCAAATTATAGGGGATAAGCGAAGCAAACCAAAAGAACTAATACTAGAAATTCTGGCCGAAGTTGAATTGGAACAACTGGCTTTGATCTTTTATGTCAACGGAATTGCCATCGTTGTTAATGTAAGTGGTGTTGCCGACATTTAAAGGCTGGGCGACACTGATAGACAATGCCCCAAAAGGCGACAGCCATTCGCCCGACAAACCTGCGGCATATTTTAAATTGTCCAAATTGAAATTGTTGGTGATCGTTCCGGCATCCATAAACGCGCCTAAACGCACGGATTTGACATCTGATAAAAACGGCACGGGGAAAAACAATTCTGCATTACCAATAATTTTTGTCGAGCCACCCAATGGATACCCGTTTGAGTCACGCGGCCCCAAGGTATTGTTCCTAAAACCACGCACAGAGCCAGTTCCGCCGCCATAGTAATTTTCGAAAAATGGCAAGCTTTTAGTTTTGCCGTAACCGTGCCCATAGGCAGCTTCAGCTTGCACCCGAAAAGTGAAGTCTTTCGCTAGCGGGAAATAAAGCTGATGTTTGTAACTGACTTTATAGTATTCCAGGTCGCTGCCAGGCACGGTGACTAACCCGGACAAACGTTGCTGGCCGCCACTGCTGGGAAATATCGCCCGATTGAGCGTATCGTGCGTCCAGTTTAAGGTCGGGGATATGGTCAGAAAACTGTCGCCTTCTTTATCAATAAAATCTTTGATTTGTTTTGATGAATAATTAGACGTACTCAATTGGGTGTGCTTGCCTTCCAAACCAAAACGCACTTGGTCGAATTCGTTTAACGGGATACCAAAATCCATACCCGCGTTCAACACTTCGGTCGAATAATTGGCGATGTTGATCCGCCCCGCATTCCGTTTGGTGTAACCCGCATTGTAGCCGACACTGACACCGTCAGTGGTGAAATAAGGGTTGAAAAAACCCAGTTGGTAACTGGTCAGATAGTTGCTGTTGTTAAATGCCAGATTGATCCTTTTACCTGAGCCGAACACGTTGTCTTGGGAAATATTGGCATTCAAAACAATGCCTTGTACTTGCGAAAAACCGATGCCGGCGGACAGGTTGCCGGAGGCTTTTTCGACCACGGAGAATTTGACATCAATCTGGTCGTTGGTGCCAACCACTGGCGGCGTTTCAACATTGACCGATTCAAAATATCCCAAACGCTCCAGCCGCGTTTTAGAGCGGTCAATCTTGGCGCTGGATGCCCAACTTGACTCCATTTGCCGCATTTCGCGGCGCAACACTTCATCGCGGGTTTTGGTATTGCCGCTCATATTGATTTGGTGGACGTAGGCACGTTTGCCAGGGTCAACGAAAAAAGTCATATCAACCGTTTTTTTGGCTTCGTTGATGTCCGGCACCATGTTAACGTTGGCGAACGCATAACCATCATTGCCCAAACGGTCAGAAATGGCTTTGGAGGTTTCCGTAGCGCTTTTTCTGGAAAAGACTTCACCGGGGCCAATGCCGACCAATTTAACCAGCTCTTCCGGGGGTGCGACTAAATTGCCTGCCAATTTGACTTTCTCTAGCGTATAAACATCGCCTTCCTTGACATTGATGGTGATGTAAATGCCTTTTTTATCAGGAGTGATGGCGACTTGGGTGGAGTCGATGGCGAAATTGATATAACCGCGATCCAGATAATAAGAGCGCAAAGTTTCAAGGTCGGCGGACAGTTTTTGTTTGGAATACTGGTCATCCTTGCTGTAAAACGACAACCAGTTGGTCGTGCTTAATTCGATGGTGTCCAGCAAGGTTTTATCATCGAAAGCCTGGTTGCCGACGATATTGATTTGTTGGATTTTGGCGACCTTGCCTTCAGATATGTTGATGTGTATCCCTACCCGGTTGCGGGTCAGCGCGGAGACATCGGTTTTGATTTTTAAGCCATATTTGCCGTGGCTGAGGTACTGGCGGTTCAATTCTTGTTCAACTTTATCAAGCACCTGCCTATCAAAAATTTTGCCTTCCGACAAGCCGATTTTGTCGAGCGCCTTTTTCAAATCATCTTTGGATAAATCTTTGTTGCCTTCAAATATAATTTTGGCAATCGACGGGCGTTCCACGACATTGACCACCAATGTTGAGCCGACTTTTTCCAAGGCAATGTCTTTAAAAAATCCGGTTTTGAACAAGGCCCTGATCGCCGGGGCAACTTTTTCCTGGGAAAACCTCTCGCCCACATTCACGGGCAAATAGTTATAAACCGTCCCTAGTGAAATACGTTGCAAGCCATTAACTTTTATATCGCTGACAATAAATTCTTCGTCACTTTTAACTGTCTGGGAAACAAGCAAACCTAGCAATAACCAGCGAGAAAAATGATGTAATTTCATGTCAACGGAAAAAGTAAAACATTAATATTGAAAGAATAGATAGGCGGCGATTATAACACAGTAACAATTGAAACCGCCTTACGCCCTATCTATGGAGAAACTCAGGGTCTCGCTGATGGCTTTAGCATGGCCCAAGACCATAAGCAAGCGATCCAATCCGATAGCAATCCCTGAACAATCTGGCAAACCCGCAGCCAAAGCCGCCAGCAAACGCTGGTCTTTGAATACAGGAGCCAAGCTTTGTTCCTGCCGAACCTGGATTTCTTTGGTAAAACGGCGATCCTGCTCATCGGCATCGGTCAATTCATAAAAGCCATTACCCAATTCAATGCCATTTATAAACAATTCAAGCCGATCAACGGTGTCTGGATTATCGGCACTGATTCTGGCCAGCGACGACTGGCAGGCCGGATAACCATAAACCATGCACAGGGCATTATCTCCCAATAAGGGCTGGACTTTATGGCTGAATATGAAATCCAGCCACAACAGGTGATTGTCAGTGCAAAGGCCAACGGCTTCCGGCAAGCCATTTGCCACGGCATAAGCACAATAGTCTTGATGGCAAAACTGTAAAGGATCCAGGCCCGTGTGCTGCTGGAACACGGCTTGGTAACTCATCCGCCGGGCCGCCTGCAAACCGTAGCCGTTAAACAAACCGGCAAACAAGGCTTCAATCTCATCCATCAGTTGCGGCAGGGTAAAGCCAACCCGATACCATTCCAGCAAGGTAAATTCAGGATTATGGAAGCGTCCCGACTCACCATTTCTGAACGCCTTGCAGATTTGATAAATTGAACCACTGCCAGCGGCAAGCAGGCGTTTCATGGCGAATTCCGGCGAGGTTTGCAAGAATAACCGCTGTTGCAGGGGCGTCCGGCAAAACTCTGTCGAAAAAAAAGCTAATTGCGGATCGGTTCCTGTACAGTCGCCGAGTAAAGGCGTTTCTACTTCAAGTACCGAGCGTCCGTGAAAAAAACGGCGGATGTCATGCAGCAATTCTGCCCGCAAACGCAATAATTCCAGACTGCACGAGGGCTGCCAATCTTGCTGCACTATTCTTTGACGCGGGAAATATATTCGCCAGTGCGGGTGTCAACCTTGATGACTTCGCCCGTTTGGACAAACAACGGAACCCGAACCACCGCCCCTGTAACCAGTTTTGCCGGTTTACCGCCGCCACCTGAAGTATCGCCACGGACACCGGGATCGGTTTCAACAATTTCCAATTCCACGAAATTGCCTGGCGTAACCGCCAAAGGCGCGTCATTCCATAAAGTAACGAAGCAAAAATCCTGGTCTTTTAACCATAAAGCCGCATCGCCGACGATTTTTGGATCAGCTTGGTACTGCTCAAAAGTATCCTGGACCATAAAATGGCGGAATTCACCGTCGTTATAAAGAAACTGCATTTCCACATCGACAACGTCAGCGCCATCCAGCGACTCGCCCGACTTAAATGTTCGTTCAATCACACGGCCTGTTTTTAAGTTCCTGATTTTAACCCGGTTAAATGCCTGGCCTTTGCCTGGTTTGACAAACTCATTTTCAATAATTGCACAAGGGTCATTGTCCAGCATGACCTTCAACCCCGCCCTAAACTCATTCGTGCTATAAACAGCCATGTTATCCTCAATTTTATAGTAATTGGACACAATATTTAAAAGTCGACCATTATAATGGAGGCATTGCTTGAGAGAAACTTTAAATCCCCACCCCATGACCGAAAAACACGACGAAACCGAACATCTTGCCCAAAATTGGCAACAACAACTGAGTGGCGCATTCACTTGCATAGACGATTTGTGTGGCTATCTACGCTTATCAAAAGATCAATTGCCCCTTTCCACAGCAGCAAGCCAAAGCTTTGCCTTGCGGGTTCCATTAAGCTTTGCCGCCAGCATGGAAAAAGGCAACCCCCAAGATCCTTTGTTGCGCCAAGTGCTGCCAGTTGCAGATGAATTGCACCTATATCCTGGTTTTAGCGACGATCCGGTCGGCGATTTGTCGGCAGTTGCCGAAATCGGCGTACTGCACAAATATCAAGGCCGCGTGTTGTTAATCAATACCGGCAGTTGTGCCATCAATTGCCGCTACTGTTTCCGCCGTAATTTTCCTTATGCACAAATCCAATTGGGCAAACAAAAACAACAAGCGGCCTTGGATTATATTGCCGCCGACCACAGTATCACCGAAGTGATTTTAAGTGGCGGCGACCCTTTGCTGTTAAACGATGCCCAGCTTGGCGGACTTATCCAACAGATCAACCCTATCGGACATGTCCAACGCATCCGCATCCACAGCCGCTTGCCAATTGTATTGCCGGCCCGCATCACCGACGAACTGGTGGCTATCCTGGCAAGCAGCGGCAAAACGATCATTATGGTTGTGCATTGCAACCATGCCAATGAACTCAGCCCGCGCGTGACGACCGCACTTAAGCTCTTAAAAAGCCACGGCATCACGGTGTTCAACCAAGCCGTGCTGCTTAGTGGCGTCAATGACGATGCCAAGATACTCTGCCAGCTTAGCGAACAGCTCTTTAAGCATGGCGTTATTCCGTATTATCTGCATTTGCTGGATAAAGTGCGGGGTGCCGGCCATTTTGAAGTGGGCCTGACTGAAGCCTTGCGCCTGATGCAAGAAGTCCAGACGGCCTTGCCTGGGTATCTTGTGCCCAAATTAGTGAAAGAACAGGCGGGAGCGGCTTATAAACGTTATGCCCATGATTTGCTATAAGCCCCAGGATTGGCAATAACCAACATAACCAATTAATAAAATAACTACGACAAATACCAGCAGGATCAAGCGATTGGCTGCTACGGTTCCACACGACAGGCAAAAACCACAGGCACACAATAGCCATTTGTCAATGTTAATATTACCAATCCAAGCTAATTGCAATATAAAAGCCTGAGACTAGACTTTAGACTGGATAGCAGGCGGCCCCATACATTTAAAGCCACCTTGCTTATCCCACCCGCCTAACGGCTTGTCCTTAAGTTTATTCCGCAATTGGAGGAAATATGAAAAAGTTAATCATGCTGTCCTTGCTGGGTTTAATGTCTTTTACGCTGCCTGTGTTTGCCGCACCAGTCAATATCAACACCGCCGACGCCAAAACCATTGCTGATGCCTTAAATGGCATTGGCCTGAAAAAAGCCGAAGCCATAGTGCAATACCGCACTGAAAAAGGCCCGTTCAAAGCTATTGAAGAATTGGCAAATGTGCCGGGTATTGGTGAGAAAACCATTGAAAAGAACAAGGCTGATCTTTTATTGGGTGATGCGGCTGCCGTACCGTCAAAACCGGTGGCTGAGAAAAAAGCCAAATAAGTTGTTGTAAGCCTCTTCGAGGCGGCTATCTAGCCGTCTCGAAGTTTGTTGATGGGAAAAAACAAAACTGATTGGGCATTGCCTATCTGCAATCAGAATCAAGGCCAACCAGTTCATATCCCTCAAAATCTGCAAGTTTAGGTGTGAAATCCGGCAATAAGTCTTTGCTGACTATTCCCCAAACCCCATCGCCTGTTTTGCCAACGCGGTTTTGGCGGCGGGGATATGGTCTAACAATGCCAATCCGAAATTTCTGGCGGCGGCGATTGCCAGCCAGTCATTAGAGAATATTTTCACGACACTGTCGGTAAAGCCGATGACGCGGGCATGGTCTTGCTGCCTCGCTTGGGTGTAGGTGGACAGCACTTCGTTGCAACCGATGTCTTGCTGGTTTTGTGCCGCGCTGGTCAAGTCGGCGGCTAGCTGCATGACATCGCGCAAACCTAAGTTAAAACCTTGTCCGGCGACGGGGTGCAGTTGGTGGACGGCGTTGCCGATGATGACGGCACGGTCACGCTGCATGGTTTCGGCACGGATTAACGACAAAGGAAACGCGCGTCTGGGATCGGTCAACATCAATTCGCCTAAGCGATAGCCAAAACAATTTTGCAATTCGTCACGGAAATCCTTTTCGCTGCCCAACATCAGGGCTTCGGCTTCTTCGGTGGTGCGGGTCCAGACGACCGAGCTGTGGGATTTGCCTTGTGGCAATAAGGCCAAGGGGCCGGAGGTGGTGAAGCGTTCGTAGGCGGTGTTACGGTTCGGTAGCGTAGATTTAACGGTGGTGACCAGGGCGGTTTGCCGATAGTCGGTGACGTGCTGCGGGATGTCCAGCAAGGTACGCACAGAAGACAGGCCGCCATCGGCACCGACCAGCAGTTTCGCGCTGAGGTTGACGGATTCATTATCTTGCTTGAGGCTGACATTGATTTCATCGCCGCCGGACATCAACCCGACCAGCCTCGCCGGGGCAATGATGTCGACAGGGCTTTGCCCGACCAACTCGGCGACATGGCCTTCAATGTCGCGGGCGATAATGACATAGCCCAAGGCGGCGACCTGGGCTTTTTCCGCCGATAAACGGGTTTTGCCAAAATGTCCACGGTCAGAAATGTGGATGTGTTTAATCGCGGTGGCTTTATCGGCGATGCCTTGCCAAATGTCCAAAGCTTCTAAGGCATTGACCGTACCTGCCGCCAAGGCCAAAGCGCGGTCGCCAGCGGGTGCGGCTTGCAGTTGGGCGCGGGTGTTGGACTCGATGATGGCGATACGCAAGCCGCTGTCCTGCAAGGCCAAAGCCAGGCAATTGCCAGCCAAACCGCCACCGACAATAATCAGGTCATAATCATATTGCATCAACGGGCCTGCTGCATCAGTGCTTCAATTTCCGCGATGGTTTTTGGCACGCTACGGGTCAGGACTTCGTTGCCGTCTTCCGTAACCAGCACATCGTCTTCGATGCGGATACCGATGCCACGCCACTTCGCATCGACTTTTTTGCAATCGGCGGGGATGTACAAGCCGGGTTCGACGGTCAGCACCATGCCGGGTTCCAGCACACGCCATTCATCGTTGATTTTATAATCGCCGACATCGTGGACATCCATACCCAGCCAGTGTCCGGTGCGGTGCATGTAAAAGGCTTTGTATTTTTCATCTTTGATCAGCTTTTTGACGCGGCCTTTGAGCAAACCCAGTTTGACAAGGCCACGGGTCAGCACTTCCACAGCGGCTTCATGGGGTTGTATCCAGTCCGCGCCAGGTTTGACTTGGGCGATGGCGGCAGTTTGGGCATCCAAGACCAATTGGTAAAGCTGGCGTTGCGCGTCACTGAACGTGCCGGACACGGGGAAGGTGCGGGTGATGTCCGCCGCATAATGGTCGCATTCCGCCCCGGCATCAATCAGCAGCAAATCGCCGTCTTTCAAAATGTCAGTGTTGCCGGTGTAATGTAAGGTGCACGCATTTTTACCACCGGCAACGATGGACGGATAGGCGACGGCACGAAGCCCCGCCTGCATGAAGTGGTAAACCAGTTCGGCTTCGATTTGATATTCGTAACGTCCGGCGCGGCAAGCCTGCATGGCTTTGATATGGCCTTGCGCGGACACGTCGGCGGCAAGGCGCATCAGTTTCAGTTCGGCGGCGGATTTGAACAAACGCATTTCGTGGAGGATTTGTTCAATCGCGCTGAGTTCGTGCGGTGCGGTGGCACCGGAGCGGGCTTTTTCGCGCAATTGCTTAAGCCAATCCAAAACGCTGGCGTCCAACTCGGCATCGTGGCCTAGCGGATAAAACACCTTGCGTTTGCCCGCCAGCAATTCGGGCAATTTTTCATCGACTTCGTTGATTGAAAACGCTTCGTCGGCGGCATAGTGTTTAGCCGCACCTTCCAGACCCGCATGTGCGCCTTCCCACAGGGCTTTGGTTTCGTCAAATTCGCGGCAGAACAGGATGTATCCGCCTTCTTCCCGCCCAGGCACGAACACCGCCAAGGCATCCGGTTCATTGAATCCGGTCAGGTAATAAAAATCGCTGTCTTGCCGGAACGGATAATCGACATCGCGGTTGCGGGTGTGCATTCCGGCACTGCTTATCAGTGCGATATTGCCGACACCGACACTTTGCAACAATTGTTGGCGGCGTTTTTTAAATTCGTTGGCTTTCATGTCCACCTCCTAGTGTATGGTCGTGTCGCGCTCATCTTCCAGTTCATCACGCAGCAACATCACCGCCGACCTGAGATATTCGGTTATTTCTGCAAACGCCGCTTCGTCTTCTTCACCTTCTGCGTTAGTGTCCAGTCTGGTGAATTCGGCAACGTCCTTAAGAATGCTTTGTGCATCCCCGCCCAAAGCCTTGCGGATTTGCCCACAGCCGATGCCAAACAAAAAACCTTGGCACCAGCTCTTCAAAGCAAGCAAACGCCCGGACAGCAATTCGTCATCATCAGGCAACAGCAAGTCAAATTCGAATGACTCACTGGCAAGCAAGCGGCGGGTTTCTTCAAACAGGCGGACCAACAATTGGCTTGCCTCAGCCTGCAAAGATTGGCCCTCATCGAGCAACTCTTCCAACCAATAGGCGGAAGTGGTTTGCGGGTTGACACACAACAGCCCCGCCGCCATGCCATGCGCTTCAGCGGCATTCAGGTCTGGGCTGTGGGCTGCCAAAAAGTTATTTATCGTTGAGTAGGGCATGGTTCCAATAATAATTGCACTATCGCTAAAAGAAAAATTCCGCTTATGCTACCATTGATTATTCAGTTGGATAACAGTTTGTTTACCCCGAACCGCAACGTATCAGCCCCTGTCATGAACCCATCACTTATTGACCAACCCCTAGCATTACAAGAACTTGAAGAAAAGCTTGACCAGCTCATCGAACACTATCAGGCGATAAAAAAAGATAACCAGTTGTTGCGGCAACGCCAGCAAGAATTGCTGGAAGAGAAAGCCCAACTTCTGGAAAAATCGGCATTGGCAAGAAGCCGTGTCGAAGCCATGATTAGCCGTCTGAAAGCGATGGAGGAAAAGTTATGAACAACAAACCCCATGCCGTCTCCATCATGATTATGGGCAAGGAATACCGGATTGCCTGCGCCCCTGACGATCAGGATGAATTATTGCAATCCGCACTGGAGTTGGATGCACAAATGCGCAAAATGCGTGATTCGGGCAAAGTCAACGGAGCTGACCGCATCGCCGTCATTTCCGCGCTAAATTTGGCCCATGAATTGCAGGTCTCCAAAAATCAAAATACCTTGCTTAAACGGCAATTGAACGACTGCCTTGCCAATATCAGCAACAAAATAGAAAACGTTTTGGAAAATCCCCAAACACGTTAAACTATAAACCTGCATCTCCTACCGTGTTTGACAGTGTGCTGGGTGTTTCCTGAACCTGTATTAACCCCGGGGGCTGTTGCCTGGTCATGGTGCGCATGCTTGTTTTAGACAAGAAGCCTGATTGATCCGCCGTGCCCCCACTTGAACCATTGGTTCAAGGACGAAAGCGCGTATCGGCACAGGCGGGAGATGCACTCACTATCCTACCTGCTTTACCCCTCCCTGAATCCAGGTTTCCAGCTAGACTTGCGCTTCAAGCGCGTCTGTCAGTTACGTTAAGTGCTTACCCTAAAGTTTTCCAGACTTTTTTAAATCAATCGGGAGTACAAACCCAGGTTTGTACTCCTAAATACTATTTGAAAACTTATGTTTAATGACTTAATGCCCCCCTGTTTCTGTTTTATACCACTCTCCCATAAGTGCTTGCCGAAACCATTTTAGCGAAAAAATCTGTTTCTAATACATACACTTATGAAACAATCAATAGCCTCGAAATTACTCTACAGTGCGCTGGACTTGGTGCTTTTGCCAGGTTTTTATACCGCTTTTGCATCCAGCTTTCCATTCTAGGCGTATTAAGGTTAATGAGATAACTATGAACGGATATTCCGGCACTGAACGAGATAAGCGGATGGACAATGGCCTAGCGGATGTCCAGGATGATTCCGTAAGCGCATTTTCCACGGCATTGCCTGACGCTGGCGAGCAACAATTACAGAGTTTGATTGAGCGGATTATGGAACAGGATCAACAGGCATTTGCCGCTTTGTACGGGCAATTGCTGGAGCGTGTTTATGGTTTGGCCCTTAGGATCACCCGCCATGCCCAGCTTGCCGAAGAAGTCACCGAAGATGCGTTCTGGCAAGTCTGGCGGCAAGCCCCGCGTTTTGATGCACAACGTGGCGGCGTGGTCGTCTGGGTGATGACCATTGCCCGTAGCCGGGCACTGGATGCACTACGCCGCCAAGATGCCGTGGAGTGTGAAGAAGCCACGGAGACAACAAATCTTGCCGGAGACAATCCGCAAGATTTGTTGTCAGCCACCGAAGAAAGCAGCCGCGTCCATGACGCATTGGCGCAACTTGACCCGCTCCCCCGGCAATTAGTGGCACTGGCTTTTTTTCGCGGCTTAAGCCATGACGAAATAGCCCGGCACATGGATTTGCCGCTGGGCACCGTAAAATCGCATATCCGCCGCGCCCTACTCAGCCTTAAACAAACACTGGCTACTGCCGCCGACTATTGATTATGAAGATATGACAAGTAAAACCGATCCTTCAGAAACGACTGAATCTACGCTGGAACAGGCCGAACTCGCCCGCCTGCTGACTGGACATATCGCGCCGCTCATGCCTGATGCGCGTATCCAACAGTCATTATCAGCACGCTTGCAGGAGCGGGTGGCGCGTAGCGTTATCGAACACAGCCGATTGTTGACGGTCAGGGCCAAAAACGGAGTTTGGCAAACACTCAAAAAAGGCGTCCGTTTCAAGATGTTGTGGCAAGGCGACCAAGGCAATTCGGTACTGATTGATTTCGCGCCAGGCGCGGCATTGCCTGTACACCGGCACAATTGGCTGGAAGAAGGCATCGTCTTGCGCGGCGGTTTGCAAATGGGCGGCTTGGAACTGGATTTATATGATTATCATGTCTCGCCGCCCAACAGCCGCCATGAAAGCATCCGATCCCGGCAAGGCGCGTTGGCTTATTTACGCGGCACCTCGCTAGGACATGCGCCAGCCGTAACCCGCGAACTACTGGGCGGCTTGTTGCCATTTGGCGGCAACTTGGGCGAAAGCGTTTTTGCCCATGACGACGGCGACTGGCATCCCATTGCTGACGGCGTTTCCAGAAAAATCCTGCATACCGATGGGACACTTTCATCCTCTATGTTTCGTCTGGAACCCGGTTCCAGTGTCGGTCTCCATGCCCATACCCAACACGAGGAATGTATGATGCTCAGCGGCGAGTTGTTTTTAGGGGATATTTTATTACAGGCCGGCGATTACCAACTGGCTCCTGCGGGAACCCTACATGGGGAAGCGTTCAGTGATGTGGGTGCCTTGCTGTTTGTACGCGGGTCGGCGGATTGATTTTAAGTACCCATGCAAAAAATTTTTGTGCAAACCTGTCAGGTCTTAAAGACCTGACAGGTTTTAATGCCTGAAAACTTATGCGCGGGTACTTATAAAATACCAGTGCAGCGGATTTGCTACTGAAACACGGGCCTACCGGATACGCCGCAAGGTTTCGGCAATATCCTGGGCCAGTTTGCTCAGGCATTGGCTCTGGGCCTTGACCATCACCTCGTAATCGCTAGTAGATGCCGGAAATTGATAGACGGAGCGTTTGTCGATAGTGGTTTGGTCTTTACGCTTGATAAACCACTGCGCGATCAATCGGCTCCGGCCACTTTCATCAACATTGAATTCCACTATATCAACACCGATTTGATAATCAATTTCCTGCCGTTGCGGCCACGGATAACGCACAATCCGCTCTGTTCCGAGCAAACCGGGCAAGGCTTTGAATAAGGCCAGGGAAATATTTTTATCCAGCTTTTCCGCCCAGCGGTGGTCTTCGGAAAGCCGGTACTGGTTTTCCGTGACGGCGATGAGCATTTGCGGGCGGGCCAGATACTCAGGGATGTGTATCGGTCCCAAGCCTATCACCGGATCAACCGCCGCGCCTGGTTTGGTGGCCGAAAGCGGCGCGGCGGTGTCCGAATCGGCGGTCAGCCGATAAAACTGCACCGGCTTGCTATCAGTGTGCATACAACCGCTCAAAAGTATCGGAAACATCAAAACAAGCAGGCCCATAATTGACCGATAGGCTATCGCAGGATCATTCAAGCATTTCATACTGGTTCCACTCTCATACTGGTTTCACTCCTTTCCATAAATCAACGAATCGGGATGGCGCTGGAGATAATCGGTCAACTCTTTGGTGGATTGCGCCGCATCACGCAAGGCATCCAGCGATTGCCATAAGGGCGCATCCGGCGCAGCAAGGGTTTCCACGGAATTCAAGGACTGTTTGGACTCCAGTAATACGCTGTTGGCGGTATTTAGCGTCTTTTCGGTGGCAAGCAACACCGGCTTTATATCGCGGGTAAACTGTTGCACCAACGCCTGGGAGTCAAGCACCGTAGCATTCATATTTTTTAGCAGCGGCACTAAATCGTGGTTCATATTGGCGACAAGTTTTTCCGTCTCATTAAGGGTTTTGGCTAAGGCCACGCGGCTTTTTGTCAGATCGTCCGACGTGACCAAATCACGGACGGCTTTTAGCGTCGCGGAAAGGTCGTTGACGATGGCTTCTAAGGGTAGCTGGCGAAATTTGGTCAATATTTCATCCGCCGTGTTTCTGATTTGATCCTCCGTCGTCGGTACAGAAGGCAACTCCATCAGACCTTTATAATTAAGCCCTGTCAATTTCAGCGCTTGGTTGCGATAAAAATTAAATTCCACATATAAAAGCCCGGTCAGCAAGCTTTGGGTTTTAAGCTGGGCTTTAAGACCGGCGTCGATCAGCCGTTTAGTCCTTTGCCGGTTTTCTTGCAAGCCTGTTACAGACGGGTATGAATCTCCGCTGGTATCCAGCACCCGTTCTGGATCAATTTCAATCACCACCGGTTTGGCAATCTGCAAGGATTTTTCATTCATCTCCAAAGAAATTTCTTTGACCCTGCCAATCTGCACACCCTGCAACGTGACCGGCGCACCGACATTGAGTCCGTTTAAGGCGGAATCGAAATAAACGACATATTCCGTTTTTTTCTCGAATAACTGACCGCCGCCAAAAATCAACACGGCGGCGACCAGTAAAGCCAGCGAACCCACCAAAAAAGCACCGATACTGAAAGGATTGACGGCTTTGCTCATAGGTCACACGGTTCCTGATGATGGGTTAGGATTGGATTGGATTGGATTGGTTTATGCCGATTTGCCGAATCTTCGCGGGTTAGAAAACGGATGACTTTCGGGTCGCGGGATTCCGCCAACAAGCGTTTGGGGTCGCCGGACGCGATCATGGTTTTGGTTTCCGCATCAAGAAATGCCGAATTGGTGCCGATAGCCAAGATGCTGGCCAGCTCGTGGGTCACCAAGACGATGGTTGCGCCCAGATGGTCGCGCAGGCTACGGATCAAATCGTCGAGCAACTTGGCACTGACTGGGTCAAGCCCCGCCGAAGGTTCATCGAAAAACAAGATTTCAGGATCCAAGGCCATTGCCCTTGCTAGTCCTGCACGTTTTTGCATACCGCCGCTAAGCTCGGCGGGATAATAGCCCTCAAAACCCGCCAAACCCACCAAAGCCAATTTATAAGCCACCAATTCGCGGATGCGCTGTGGACTCAGACGGGTGTGTTCAGTAAGAGGCAGGGCGACATTCTCGCCCAAGGTCATGGAACTTAACAACGCGCCGCCCTGGAATAACACGCCGGTGCGTTGCAAAATACGTTTGCGGGCATCGGGTTCTGCTTGCCAAAGGCTTTCCCCGCCATAGAACACATCACCTTTGGCCGGCCGCATCAAACCGATGAGATTCATCAACAAGGTGCTTTTGCCGCAGCCACTGACACCCATGACGACGAAAATATCACCCCGATTGATCGTGAAATTGAGATCACGCTGGATGATGAAATCACCATAGGCCAGGGTCATGTTGTCAATGGTAAGGCATGGCGTGGTCATGGCTTAAATCCCCAGACGATTGCACATCAGCGTGATCAAGGAATCGGCGATGACGATGAACACAATGCTGGTCACCACGGCAGACGTGGTGGCATCGCCCACAGCCGAAGCACTACGCCCGCATTGCATGCCGCGCATACAGCCGGAGAGCGCGATCAACACGCCGAATACCGCGCATTTGACGATACCGATCATGAAATCCATAAGATGGATGGCGGTGGCGGTCCGATCCAAATATTGCAACAGGGAGACATCGAAAAAACTCACGGTCACGATGGCGCCGCCGACTATGCCCATCAAATCGGCATACAGGCAAAGCAAGGGCATAATTAGCACCAGTGCCAATATGCGCGGCAACACCAGAAACTCCATAGCCTCAAAGCCCATGGTCTTGAGCGCGTCGATCTCGTTGTTCACCTGCATGGTGCCAAGCTGCGCCGCGTAGGCGGCACCGGTACGCCCCGCCATGATGATGGCCGCCATCAAAGCCCCCATTTCCCGCGTCATGCCCAAACCCACCAAATTGGCGATATAGACTTGTGCGCCGAACAATGCCAATTGGACTGCACCCACAAAGGCCAGGATCAAACCGACCAGCAGGCTGATCAAGGTGACGATAGGCAAGGCCGAAGGGCCACAGTCCTGGATATTCAACCATAAATCCATCCGGCGAAAATGCGCCTTGCCACGCATCAACGCGGTGAAACTTAACGCCATTTCACCGATAAAAACGACAAAGTCCTGGGCATCTTTAAACAAATGCAAGCCTGCCTTGCCCAAGGCTTCCAACCAAGAATCCCGAGTTTCCTTGCGCCGCGCCCCTACCCGTTCGGGCACGGCATAAACCAATCTTAACAAACCCTGGATGCCTTCAGGCAAACTCGTGGTGTCAACTTGTACGCCCTGTGCCGCCCCATAATCAATCAGGCGTATCAGTTCAGTCATCAGCAAACTATCCCAACGGCCTAGTGCCTGGGTAGCAAACACCAGCCGCTTGATCCCGGTACCATCATCCAGTTGCGATAAAACCGCTTCCAGGGCCGGAATTTCCGCGTCCAGTACCCAATCACCTACAAAAGCGGCTTCCAAGGTGTTGTCCTTACGGCTCACATTGATGGAACAGGGGGTTTTGTCTGTCATGATAGGTTTTAGTGTTGGTTTTTTTCCAAAGCCGATAGTTATAGCCAGCTACCCGCTTTAGGAAGTCTTGCAATGCAAGGTCATTCCCCTTCTTGCATAAGTTGCTGGCGGATGGTTAATAACTCCTGCTGGCGGCTGGCATCGGCTTCGGGATAGCTCATTTTCAATGCCTTAAGCGTATCGAGGATAATTTGGGCGATAATCAGCCGGGAGTTCTTCTTGTCATCGGCGGGCACCACATACCAAGGCGCTGTTTTGGTGCTAGTCGCACCCAGGCAGGCTTCATACGCCTGCCTGTACTGTTTCCAGAATTTGCGCTCCTCAAGGTCGGCGACACTGAATTTCCAGTATTTTTCAGGCTTGTCGATGCGTTCAAGAAAGCGTTTGCGCTGCTCTTCCTTGGAAAGGTGCAGGAAGAATTTGATGATCCGTGTGCCGTTCCGGTGCAAATGCTTTTCCAAATCCACAATGGAACCGTAACGCTCCTGCCAGATGGTTTTTTCATCGAGCAATTCATCCGGCAGCCCCTGGCTATGCAGGATTTCAGGATGCACACGGGCGATCAGCACTTCTTCATAATAGGATCGGTTAAAAATGCCGATACGACCACGTTCCGGCAAACACTGGGTGGTGCGCCATAGAAAATCATGATCCAGTTCCATCGCACTGGGGTGTTTAAAGCTGAACACTTGGCAACCTTGCGGATTGACACCCGACATGACGTGCCGGATGGCGCCATCTTTTCCGGCGGCATCCATCGCCTGGAAAATCAGCAACATGGCATAACGGTTGGACGCATACTGTAGGCGTTGCAGCGAACTCAGCTCATCGACTTGTTCATCAAGAAGTCTGCGGTAATCTTCCTTTGATCCGTAAACCGGCTCGATAAGCGTCGGCCACTTTTTAAGGTCGATTTTTTCACCTTCCTGAATCCGAAAATCTTTGCCATTGACCTTCATCTTAATTCCTTTGTTGGGTTATCTATGCCTTAAGCCGTTTTATCCCGTCCAACCAGGCCGAATGACCTGAATGATGGACGGAGGTTTTGATCGTTTGAGTTTATCCCAACTCAAACTGCCGTGCGACTTTATTCTCAAACCAGTTTCACGCTCAAACCAGTACGGGCGGCGGCCTTAACCAGCCGTTTGTCAGCAGGATGAAAACATCGGCGTGTAGGGCTACCGCACTGCCGCGTGTTCTATCGTAAATATTAAAAAAGTGCGGTCTTATTGGCGGACAGAGCCAGCCTGCCAAATTGATAAATTGCCTGTAAGCCAGAAGTGTCCGTCCGGCGAACGCTAGGAAACGGCATACCGGACATAAAAGAAAACGGCCTACAGGATAATGTCTTTCGGATAGAAAGACATCCTTCAAGCTGGCCCTCCTATTCAAGCCATAAAATTGACCCATTATCCCTCTGTGCTGCAAGCTTTACGACGGCCCCCCTTTGTCCCCCCGGTGTTTTTAATACTGAACATAGCAAAGACTGGGGTGTACCCGCAGGGCATAAAACGCAAGAAACCCCGGCAGAGTGGCTTGTGGTGCTGGGATTGCGCTATCGCTTCATCCCAGCCTACGACACTGAACATAGTGACGGGTTAAAAATTTCTTTGCATAATACAATAACAGTGTTAAATTAACATCGTTATTCAAATAAACACGACTTATATGCCCCCCAAAATAAAATCACAACAAGACCGCGAACAACTGCGGTTGCTTATCCTCGATGCCGCCCGCAGCTTATTTGTCGAGCGCGGTATCGAGTCGGCATCGATGCGCGAGATCGCCAAGCAAATCGGCTATTCCGCGACGACCTTGTACAACTATTTCGCCGATAAAGAGGCGTTGCTGCAAGCCTTGTGCGACGCGGATTTTTTGGCTCTGGCGGCAGGGATGCGGGAAATCATGCAAATCCCCGACCCTATCCAACGCATCCAAGCTTTATGTAAAGGCTATTCCCAGTTTGCGCTGCAACATCCTAGCCATTACCGGTTCATGTTCATGACCCCACGCGCACCCACGAATATGGACATTACCGATATAGAACAGGGCAATACCGAGCAAGATGCTTACGCGCAATTGCAAGTGATCGTACAAGCAACGTTTGACGCAGGCTTGTTCAGGGCGGATTTGCAAGACAGCGAATTGATCGCCCAGACCTTGTGGGCGGGGGTGCATGGGGTTTGCTCGCTAGAGATCGCGCTGGGCAATGATATTTGGATGCAGTGGGCGGATATCGAGGCCCGGATCAGCTTGATGCAGGACGCGTTGTTGCGGGGCTTGTTGCGGGATTAACCCGGTGTCATAACAATTTAACCAATGCCGCCACTAAGCCCGCTTGCGCCAGCAACATGCCGGCAATCCATTTCACCAAATCGAATTTGATGTCATTGATTTTTGCTTCAAGGCGCAGTTCCAGCTCACGCAAGTCTTGCTTGGTTGACAGATCGGCTTCGCCGGAGGCTTCCTTAAAGGCACGGGATACCGCTTCGGCTTGTTTGGCATCAAAACCCGCTTCAATGAGCGTGCTAATAAATTTATAGGTATCGAAAGTTATTGTAGCCATAAGTAGGGTTGCCCCAATTTTCCGGTTTTAATAGATATTTGATGGAAAATTATCCCTGTTACCTGTGCATGTCAATATTGAAATTAGTGTTTTACTCCCATTTGACTGAAAACCGTATACCTTTGTAGAGCAATAACCTTTGATTTAGAAGATATTTTCTTATTTCAAAGTTGTACGTTTTCAAAGTGGGATGGGAGTAAATGCCTGTACAAAAGTTCTATGGCTACGACAGCCCGTCCTCAAAGGACGCGCAGTCGTTTTGTACCGAAAAACTTATTCACCATTAACTTATCGTTCCATACCGTTAGACATTTATCCCAACCCAACAGGATACCCCACTATGCGACACTTACGTTTTGGCTTACTGGCGCTGCCGCTACTGGTAGCTTGCGACAAACCCGTGGAAGCCCCGCCGCCGCCCCGTCCGGCCTTGGTGATGAAAGTCACCGACACCGCCACCGACACGGCGATGACCTTGGTCGGCAGGGTGCAGCCACGTTATGAATCGGCGCAAGGTTTCCGTATCGCCGGCAAGATTGTCGAGCGGCGCGTGGAGATGGGTTCAAAAGTCAGCAAAGGCCAAGTGCTTGCGCGGTTGGATGCCACCGACAGCCAACTGAACGTAGCGGCGGCGACGGCGGAAGTCGCGGCGGCACAAGCTAGCCACGCGCTGGCGGTGGCGGAAATCAACCGTCAGCGACAGTTGTTTGCCAAAAAATTCATTTCCGCATCCGCCTTGGACATCCACGAAGCCGAGCTGAAAGCCTCCGGTGCGCGTTTGGCGAAAGTCAAAGCCCAGGCCAATATTTCCGGCAACCAAAGCCAGTACACGACATTGACCGCCGACCGCGACGGCGTGGTCAGTTTCATCCAGGCCGAACCGGGGCAAGTGGTGGAAGCGGGCGACGTTATTGTGAAGATTGCTGACACGCGCACCGTCGATGTAGTGGTCGCCGTGCCGGAATCGCGCATGGCGGAAGTCAAACTGCAAGCCTCGGTTTATCTAAAGCTATGGGCGGACCAGCAAAAACTGTACACCGGCGTGATACGCGAAATCGCCCCTGAAGCCGATACGGCGACGCGCACGTTTAACGTCCGCATCACGCTGGAACAGGCCGATACGTCCGTCAAATTCGGCATGACCGCCGGTGTCAAATTCCCCGTACCCAGCACGACAAACCCAGGTGGCGTGATCGTCCCCAGCCGCGCCGTCACCGCCAACAACGGCAAAAGCCAAGTCTGGGTGATTGCCGATGACAACCACGCCCATGTGCGTGACGTGCAAACCGGCGCATTCCGCGAAGATGGCGTGGTCATCTGCAGCGGCTTAAATACCGGCGAGACCATCGCCATTGCCGGTGTGCATACCCTCACCGAAAACCAATTGATCCGTCCTATCATGGAGGCACAACCATGAGCCTGATGCCCGAAGACGAAAAAGCCACAGCCAACGCCGGATTTAACCTGAGCAATTGGGCTTTGACACATCAAACCCTGGTTTTGTACCTGATGCTGGTGCTGACGCTGGCAGGCTTTATGGCCTACACCAAACTGGGGCAATCGGAAGACCCGCCGTTCACGTTTAAAGTCATGCTGGTACGCGCCACTTGGCCGGGTTCCAGCGCGGAGGAAATGGCGACACAAGTCACCGACAAGCTGGAAAAGAAAATCCAGGAAATAGCGCATCTGGACAAAGTCACCAGTTTTTCCCGGCCCGGCGAAACCATGATTTTTGTCATCATTAAAGATGACACGATGTCCGCCGAGATTCCTGAACTCTGGTACCAAGTGCGCAAAAAAATTGGCGACATCCGCCATACCTTGCCGCAACAACTGGAAAGCCTGACCTTTAACGACGAGTTCAGCGACGTTTACGGCAGCCTATACGCGCTGACGGGAGACGGTTTTGATTACGCGGCCTTGAAAGCAAACGCCGAACTGATCCGCACCGAATTGCTGAAAGTGAAGAATGTCGCCAAAGTGGAGTTTTTCGGCGAACAAAAACAACGGCTGTTCATCGACCTTTCCAACGCCAAATTAGTGACCTTGGGCATCAGCACGCCGGAACTGATCCAGACCTTACAGAACCAAAACGCCATCGTGCGTGGCGGCACTTACGAATCCGCCGACGAGCGCATCCGTATCGCCGTGTCAGGCCGCTACACAAAACTGGAAGACTTGCGCGAGTTGCGCTTGCGGGCGCATGGGCAGGATTTCCGGCTCGGCGATGTCGCCAAAGTCTATCGCGGTTACGAAGACCCGCCGCATGACAAAATCCATTATCTGGGCAAAGAGGCCTTGCTGTTGGGCGTGAGCATGACCGAAGGCGGCGATGTCATTGAAATGGGGCATAATCTTGACGCAGCCCTCAGCCACATCAAAGAAAACTTGCTGGTCGGTTTGGAACTGGACACCGTCACCTCGCAGCCGCATATCGTCGCGCATTCGGTCAATGATTTTGTGCAATCGCTGGCTGAAGCCTTGGTGATTGTGTTGGGCGTGAGCTTGCTGTCGCTGGGCTGGCGTAGCGGCATCGTGGTGGCCATCACCATTCCGGTGGTGCTGGCGACGACCTTTGTGTTCATGCAGCAAATGGACATTGGTCTGCATAAAATTTCCTTGGGCGCGTTGATTTTGGCCTTGGGCTTGTTGGTGGACGACGCCATTATCGCCGTGGAAATGATGTCGGCGAAAATGGAACAAGGCTGGGACAGGCTAAAGGCCGCGTCCTTCGCTTACACCTCCACCGCCATGCCGATGCTGACCGGAACTTTGGTCACGGTCGCGGGCTTTTTGCCGATAGCCACCGCCGCCTCGTCCACGGGCGAATACACGCGCTCGATTTTTCAGGTGACGGCGATTTCTTTGCTGGTGTCGTGGTTTGCGGCGGTGATTTTCGTACCCTACATCGGCTATCACTTGTTGCCGGATTACGGTCAAGCGCCGCAACCGTCAAAACTGGGTCGCTGGTTCCGCTCGGTGTTTAAGATTGAAAGCCAGGCGGCGGAAGTCCATCATCACGACATTTACGGCTCGGTGTTTTACCAAGCCTTCCGCAAACTCGTCACCGCTTGTGTGCGTTACCGCAAAACCGTGGTTGCCATCACCTTGGCAATGTTCGTGCTAGCGATAGTCGGCTTCGGCAAAGTCCAGCAGCAATTTTTCCCCGATTCCACGCGTTTGGAATTGATCGTCGATTTGCGCCTGACCGAAGGCGCATCGTACACCGCCACCGAAACCGAAACCCAAAAGCTGGAACAATGGCTGCTGGCCTGGAACGAAAAACACCACGGCATTGAAAACTTTGTCGCCTACATCGGCAGCGGTGCGCCGCGTTTTTATCTGCCCTTGGACATCCAATTGCCGCACCGTGGCTTTGGGCAGTTGGTGATTTTGAGCAACACGCTGGCAGACCGTGAAGCTTTGCGTAAAGACTTGCTGGCCTTGTTCGACCATGAGTTTCCGGCCTTACGCGCTTCGGTGTTGCGTATGGAAAATGGCCCGCCCGTGGGTTTTCCGGTGCAGTTCCGCGTCAACGGCAGCGATATTGCACAAATCCGCACCGTCGCCCACCAAATCGCCGACATCATGCGTGGCAACAGCCACCTCAGCAACGTCCAGCTCAGTTGGGACGAGCCTAGCAAAGTCGTGAAAGTCAGCGTGGATCAAGTCAAGGCGCGTCTGCTCGGCATCAGCTCGGTCGATATTGCCACGGTGTTGAACGGCGGCATCCAGGAGCTGTACATCACCGAATTCCGCGAAGGCATAGAGCGTATTGACCTGGTCGCCCGTGGCCCTGCGGAGCAACGCAGCCGTTTGTCGCATTTGCAAGATTTGATGATCAACACCCAAACCGGCGTCGGTGTGCCATTGGCGCAAATCGCCACCATCAGCTACGAATTTGAGGAAGGCGTGATCTGGCGGCGCAACCGTGTGCCGTCTATGATAGTGCGCGGCAATTTGAACGGCAACGTGCAAGCGCCGCTGGTGTCAGGCCAAGTCGAAGAAAAACTGGCGGAGTTGAAAAGCCATCTACCGTTGGGCGTGGACATTGAAACCGGCGGCGCGGTGGAAGAATCGGCGAAAGGCGGCGCGTCGGTCGCGGCGGGGGTTCCGCTGTTTCTGATCGTGGTGCTGACGGTGCTGATGCTCCAATTGCAAAGCTTCTCGCGGGTGGTGCTGGTGTTCCTGACCGCGCCGCTGGGTTTGATCGGCGTGACACTCGCCTTGTTGCTGTTCGACAAACCGTTCGGCTTTGTCGCCATGCTCGGCACGATTGCCTTGTCCGGCATGATTATGCGCAACTCGGTGATTTTGGTGGATCAAATCGACCAAGACCGTGCGGGCGGGATAGAGCCGTGGCAAGCGGTGGTGGAATCGACCATCCGCCGTTTTCGCCCGATAGTGCTGACCGCAGCGGCGGCGATACTGGCGATGATCCCGCTGACCCAGAGCGTGTTCTTCGGGCCGATGGCGGTGGCGATCATGGGCGGTTTGGCGGTGGCGACGGTGTTGACCGTGCTGTTCTTGCCCGCCTTGTATGCCGCGTGGTTTCGGGTGGAAATGCCCAAGCCGTAGGGTACGCAATGCGTACCTTTTACATGGCTGGCAATGATGAATTTTTGAAAAGGTACGCAATGCGTACCCTACAACTGAATGATGCCAACGCCTTAACCCATTACTCCAAAGGTTTACCCACTATGCACCCAATCTTCTTACTCATTACCGCCTTGTTTGCAACCGCCGCAATAGCCAACTCAACTGGCACGGCATCCAAACCGCAATCCTTAATGGCTATTTACAACCTAGCCCTAGCGCACGACCCCACTTTGGCTTCGGCCCTGAACGCCAACAAAGCCGCGCAAGAGTTGATCGAACAGGCCAAAGCCTTGTACCGCCCCATCGTCAATTTCAGTGCCGGAGCCAATGCCTCCCAAACTGATGTACGTTACAAAGGCACAGGCATTCCGTTCCCCAACGGCGTGCGTTCGTATGAAGGCTACCAAGTCGGCGTGGAAGCGCGGCAACCCTTGTTCCGCAAACAAAATCTGGTGCAAATGGAGCAACTGCATACCCAAGTCAGCCAAGCCGACAAACAATTGCATTTGACGATGCAAAACCTGATGCTGCGCACCACGCAAAGCTATTTTGAGACGCTGGTCACGCAAGACAAGCTCGATCTTATCGGGGCGCAAAAAGCCGCCATTTTAAGCCAGTTAGAACAAGCGAAAGCCCGTTTCGACGTCGGTAGCGCGACCATCACCGACACCAACGAAGCCCAAGCCCGTTTCGATTTAACCATCGCCCAAGAAATCGCCGCGCAAAACGCCTTGGAAATCGCCAAACGCAACCTGCAAGCCATTACCGGCGAGTTGCCTAGGCCATTGGCAAAAGTCAGGGCCGACTTGAAACCGAATGCCTTGACCCAAAAACTGGATGAATGGTTGAAAGTGGCGGCCGACAGCAATTTAAACATCCAAATCCAGCAAGACCTCGCCACACTGGCCGGGCAAGAAATCGAGCGCAACCAAGCCGGACATCTGCCCACCGTCGATGCCGTCGCCAGCTACACCGAAACCTCCACCAACGGCAGCAACTTTGGTTTCGGCAGCGACATCAACACCGGCACCATTGGCGTGGAACTGAACCTGCCGCTGTACCAAGGCGGCGCGACCAGCTCACGCATCCGCCAAGCGGTGTTGAACAAGCAAAAAGCCCTAGACGACGTAGAAATCGCCCGCCGCCAAACCGAGTTGGACACGCAAACCGCGTATCTGAATTTGAATTCCAGCATCGCCCAGGTCAAAGCCTACGAACAAGCTCTAAGCAGCAGCCAGAGCCAATTGGATTCCACCCAAACCGGTTACGATGTCGGCATCCGCACCGGTGTCGATGTGCTGGACGCCCAACGGCAATTGTTTGCAGCGAAACGGGATTTACTGGAAGCGCGTTACCAGTATTTGCTGAATATCATCCGCTTGAAAGCGGCGGTGGGGGTGATTGGGGATGAGGATTTGGCGGATGTCAACCGGCAGTTGGAGGGGATGTTGTAAAGAGGCGGCAACCGCCCGTTGCAGATGCCCTAAAATTCCTTACAGCCAGAAAAGCCATGATGCAGGTTTGCAAATCAAGTTTTTATCATAGAAACTGTCAGCCATCGAACTAAAGAAATACTGGAGAAAAAACATGACCGAGACAGCACCAGCGGCTAGCAAGTTTATCCAACATAGAGGGCTTAGCGTCCCGACTTTTCTCTACGGGACGGCCTGGAAAGAAGACCAAACCGAAGCCTTAACCTACAACGCGATCAAAGCCGGATTTTTGGGCATAGATACCGCCAATCAACGCCGCCATTATTTTGAAGCGGGGGTCGGCAACGCGGTCAAGCGAGCCATCGCCGAACAACTCCTGCAACGTTCCGAGTTGTTTTTGCAGAGCAAATTCACTTTTGTGTCCAGCCAAGACCATCGCCTGCCTTACGATCCCAAGGCTGATTACGACACTCAAGTCCAGCAATCGTTTGCCAGCTCCTTAGAGCATTTGCACACGGATTATCTGGATTCTTATATCCTGCACGGGCCGGCTGTCCGTGATGGCTTGAGCGATGCCGATTGGGAAGTCTGGCGGGCGATGGAAAGCTTGCATAAATCCGGCGCGGTGAAGCTGCTGGGGGTTTCCAATGTCAGCTATGGACAATTGCAGGGCTTATTTAAACAGGCGGAAATTAAGCCCGCGTTCGTGCAAAACCGTTGTTACGCGCGTAGCCAATGGGACGCCCAAATCCGCCAGCTATGCCGGGAAAATGACGCCCTCTACCAAGGCTTTTCCCTGCTGACCGCGAATGCAACGGAATTACAAAAACCCGGGATTGCCGGCATCGCCAAACGGCTAGGTTGTACTATGCCGCAACTG
>NZ_JAQTZU010000041.1 GCF_028687615.1 Methylovulum sp. | reverse complement strand
CCAACCCGCAGCGGAACCCAGCAAAGCCAACCGACAACCGACAACCTCAAAACCACCCGCAGCCTACAAACCCGGCAAACAAAAAGCCAATACACCCGAACCCGGACTGCCCAACGTTACGGTAAGGGGCGCGCCGCTAATGAAAGCGAAACGAAGCCGCCGAACCTTGAAAAAAACGAAACTCCAAAACCGCCAACGGGCGGCGCGTCCCTTTGACCGACTTGTTAGGCCGAGTAATACAGCCAAAGCCAAACAACCACCAACCAAAACAGCTAGGTTTGTCCAGATGTGCGGAGAACAGCGAACCCAACGATGACTGGACTTTACCAACGAAGCGGAACGAAGGCAACGCAAGCCCGAAGCAAACCAAAAAACTGCCCGCAACACTAAAGCTCACGAGGGCAAACCGACACCAACTACTTTTACCTCAGAAAGCCTAACCCAAAGCTCCGCTGAAGCGTTGGGTTAGGCTCTATAGCCATTACACTGTCCCGCTTGCGATGCTGCTGCCCCTTTGCTCATGAACTGCCAAATACTGTGGTCAAAATAGGCTCGGTCAACTGAAAGGATGTCGGCAGTTGCGTTGATAATGTTTTGAGCATCAAGATAGTCGCAAGGTGTTAGGCCAGCCAACCCAAGAAAATTAAGTAGATGTCGGTCAATAGCACTGGTGGAGACGCCAACTAGGATTTTGAAATAGTCGACTGTCTTTGGGCCTATCCCTTTAATGGCACGAAGTTTCAACAAGTTCGAGTCTTGCGATAACCATTCTTTTAAGTCTGACTCTATCTCTATGCTCTCGGTAGAAAATAGAACAAGAACAAGCCTGAATCGTTCGGCACGGTCTATTCCACGCCAGTTAAGAAATTCAGTTGCCGACGTTGATTCTATGAGGCGCAACACAGAACTTGTCGTGCGTGCCTTTGGATACAGCTCAAGAATTCGGTTTACTCGGGGTTTTACGTTGGTCGCGTACTTATTGTTTGCCTGAAGAACTGCGTCAGCAACGGTTGCGCCGATGTGGTCGTAGTTACCGTCAATGGTTTTATAAATCTCAAAACCTGATAGTGACTGGATGTAGTGGGCTAATTTTTCTACTTCTGACAATGTCATGGCGATTCCTAATGCAGCCTAACGTTAAGTATACGCCTATAAAGGTGTATTGAATTACACGCAAAAAGGTGTATAACATAAATACACTTTTTGGTTTTTCAAGAATATACTACTTAAATAAGTTGTTAGCAACCTTTTTATGCAAATGAGTTCTACACCGCACATCACCCCTCCCAAGCTATTGGATCAGGTTCGTGACCGCATCCGCGTCAAGCATTACAGTATCAGCACAGAGAAGCTTTATGTGCATTGGATCAAGCGGTTTATCCTGTTTCATGGTAAGCGGCATCCGGCTGAAATGGGTTCACCTGAAATCGAGATGTTTTTGACGCACTTGGCGGTTGACGGACAGGTATCGGCTTCGACGCAGAACCAGGCCTTATCGGCTTTACTGTTTTTGTATAAGGAAGTGTTGGTACTGGATTTGCCGTTGCTGGAGAATGTGGTGCGGGCGAAGCGTCCGCAACGTTTACCTGTGGTTTTGACACGCACTGAGGTGAGGGCTGTGCTGGTAAGGATGAAGGGCGTTTACGCGCTGATGGCGCATTTGCTTTATGGTACGGGGATGCGCTTGATGGAATGTGTACGTTTGCGGGTCAAGGATGTCGATTTTGGACGCGGTGAAATTATGGTGCGGTGCGGCAAGGGCGGCAAGGATAGGGTGACGATGTTGCCATCTTCGGTGGTGGCGGGGTTGCAAGCGCATTTGGTGCAACGGCGGGCTTTGTTTGACGATGACAAACGTGCGGGGAAAGCCAATGTGTATATGCCGGATGCTTTGGGACGGAAGTACCCGAATGCCGCGAATGAATGGCCTTGGCAATATATTTTTGTTTCCGGCAGTTATTCGATAGACCCTCGCAGTGGTGTGGAACGTCGCCACCATATCGACGAGAAATTATTGCAGCGGGCGATGAAGAAAGCGGTGCAAGCGGCGGAGATCACCAAGCCGGCCACGCCGCACACTTTACGGCATTCGTTTGCGACACATTTGTTGGAGGCGGGTTATGACATCCGCACGGTGCAGCAGTTGCTAGGCCATAGCGATGTATCGACGACGATGATTTACACGCATGTGCTGAACAAGGGCGGTTTGGGCGTGTTGAGCCCTTTGGACCAATTATGAAGATGATGCAAAAACCGTTCAAAATCCACAGCCGTTTCCAACCTGCGGGCGACCAGCCAGCCGCAATCAAGCAATTAGCCGAAGGCTTGAACGATGGCGAAGTGCATCAAACTTTGCTGGGCGTGACTGGCTCCGGCAAGACCTTCACCATTGCCAATGTCATTAACGAGGTGCAGCGTCCTGCGATGATCATGGCGCCGAACAAAACGCTGGCGGCGCAGTTGTACGGGGAGATGAAGGAGTTTTTCCCCGAAAACAGCGTCGAGTATTTTGTTTCCTATTACGATTATTACCAACCGGAAGCTTATGTCCCCGCATCGGATACCTTTATCGACAAAGATGCGTCGCTGAATGAGCATATCGAGCAAATGCGTTTGTCGGCGACCAAGGCTTTGATTGAACGGAAGGACACGATTGTGGTGGCGACGGTGTCGGCGATTTATGGCTTGGGCGAGCCGGAATCGTATTTCCAGATGGTCTTGCATTTGGTCAAAGGCGATTTGATCGACCAACGCACTTTGTTGCGCCGCCTCGCCGAGATGCAATACACCCGCAATGATGTCGAATTGCGGCGGGCGACGTATCGGGTGCGCGGCGAGGTGATCGACATTTTCCCTGCCGAATCGGACAGCGAAGCCTTGCGCGTGGAGTTGTTTGACAATGAGGTGGAACGCTTGTCTTTGTTTGACCCGCTGACAGGTGAGATACTCAGCCGCATCGCCCGCTACACGGTGTATCCGAAAAGCCATTATGTGACCCCGCGTGAGCAGTTATTGGTGGCGGTGGAGGCGATAAAAATCGAGCTGAAAGAGCGGGTGCAACAGTTGGAAGCGGCGAATAAACTGGTCGAAGCGCAACGCCTGGAGCAGCGCACCTTGTTTGATATTGAAATGATCTTGGAAGTTGGCTACTGCTCAGGCATTGAAAATTACTCGCGCTATTTGTCCGGCAGTGCGCCGGGTGAGCCGCCGCCGACCATGTTTGATTATTTGCCGGACAATGCCTTGCTGATTATTGACGAAAGCCATGTCACGGTGCCGCAAATCGGGGCGATGTATAAAGGTGACCGCTCCCGCAAGGAAACGCTGGTTGAATATGGGTTTCGCCTGCCGTCCGCATTGGATAACCGTCCGCTGATGTTTGCCGAGTTTGAAGCGAAATCGCCGCAACGGATTTATGTGTCCGCCACGCCCAGCGTTTATGAAAAGGAACATTCGGGCGTGTTTGTCGAGCAAGTGGTCAGGCCGACGGGGTTGCTCGACCCCATTGTGGAGGTGCGTCCTGCAACTACGCAAGTCGATGATTTGCTGTCGGAAATCAACAAGCGCGCCGCCTTGAAAGAGCGGGTGCTGGTGACGACGCTGACCAAGCGCATGTCCGAAGATTTGACCGAATATTTATCCGAGCATGATGTCAAGGTGCGTTATCTGCATTCGGACATAGAAACGGTGGAGCGGGTCGAGATTATCCGTGACTTGCGCTTGGGCCAGTTTGACGTGCTGGTCGGCATCAACCTGTTGCGCGAAGGTCTGGATATTCCCGAAGTGTCGCTGGTGGCGATACTGGATGCCGACAAGGAAGGTTTTTTGCGTTCGGTGGTGTCACTGGTGCAAACCATAGGCCGCGCCGCCCGCAACGCCAATGGCAAGGCGATTTTGTATGGCGACAAGATCACCAATTCTATGGCAAAAGCGATAGAAGAAACCGAACGCCGCCGCGAGAAACAGCACCGTTTCAACCTCGAACATCACATCACGCCCGCGACGATTTTGAAATCCATTACGGACATTTTGCAAGTGGCCATCCCTGGCTCTGGCACATCCAGCAAAATTCTCAGTAAAGTGGCGGACATCACCGCCGATTACCACGCCATGACACCTAAACAAATGGGCAAAAAACTCAAGCAACTGGAAGAGGCGATGTACCAGCACGCGAAAAACCTGGAATTTGAACAGGCTGCGAAGATTAGGGATGAGATTAAGCTTTTGCAGGCGCAAATTATGATCTGAATCTAGCCCGACATCGGAACAAACCACACTTCTTTGCAGTAAACCCGCTTTGTCGTATGGTATTTTGTCGTATGGCATGTAGCATTGTTGGAAAACCTACAACATGTATAGATGCGCCATCATTGGTAATTGACAGGGTTTTTCCACGCAGACCTATGATTTGTTTTAAGGGATTGTTTTTGGGTTTTTACTTAAATAGTATGCGGCATTATTTTTGCTTATAATGCTTATCCATGATTATTCCGCATCATGGGTTCAATGCGTTTTACGCGACGTTTTCTACTATAGCCGAGATATTGATATGATTGAAATTATTGTGTTTGGTTTGCTGGCACTAGCTATTGCAGCCTATTTTTTTCTGCCCTCCCAACGCTCCAATGCCATCCAATTGGCAAAAGAATTGAAAGTTCCAGAAGATTCGGTGCAAAGACGCCATTTCCTCACCCATTTACGAACTGAAAATGCCTTGATCGCCACCGAATTGGAAAAATTGCTGGCAAAAGGCTGCTAAATCAGCATCCTAAAAATAAATGGGAGGCACTCCCTACCCTTTTTGGAGAGGCCAAGAGAAGATTTTTAAACTCAATAAGTTAGCTCCACTCCAAACCTCTCCTTTATGCAAATGCTTGCAAAAGGAGAGGAAATTTAAGCGGGCGCTTCTATAAAACCCAGTATGGGCGAATTCGTTCGCTCTAGGCGGTTAAAATCGCCCCTACAAAAATGTATTCGTCAAAATTCAAGGAAGTTATTTTTAGCCAAATCCTTATTGTTATTTAAGTGGTTTGGCACTCATCTTTTTAAGATTGCGCGTGGCTGGGTCAATGCCAATCCCTGTATTTTCCAACGCGACCACACCTAAAATCGGCTCGCAGTCATCCGGCCCAAAAATTACCTGGGTAACAGTCTCTGAACCCATAAATGAAACACGCGCAAAGCCATAAGGATATTCAACTATTTGGCCGTTTGCCAACTCGTAAACATCTTTTCCTTCAACCGCAATCCCTGCGGCAAACAAGGCTTTGCCTGGGGCCAGACAATCAATGGCTCCTGTATCCACCAAAAACTCGTTTTCGTAAGCGGGCATATCAGTGCGTAAATTGCTCAGAGAGACGGTAACGTGAGTTAGTCCCATAAGTTTTCCTTGATTGATAAGTCAATAATAAAGTTAATTCTAACAAAATCTTATGACACCAAGTAGCGGGCTTTGGCAGATACTGAAACTTTTAAGGAATTGAAATCGTGGGCACCGGTTTGACGTACCCATGAATCAATCATTGGGAAATGAGGGCGGGCCAGAATCGCCCGCCACCAGCTTTAGGCAAACAGATAATCGGCCAAAACCGTTTGCGCCGTAGCTTGCAAAGTACCTACCAAGGTCAGTTCATCCGCACTAACCTGGGCGTTGGCATCCTTCGCAGTGAATTGGTAAAGGATGCTATCGACGTTGTTATCAACAACAAACAAACGGGTATCACCCATTGTGTACGCGGACTGGGCGTTGCCAATAGCCGTAGCCGCCGCCACCCGGTCGATAATGCCGACAATATTCGGATTGATGATGACCAGTTCGGCTTGTGCCGTGAACGTACCGCCGAGATCAACAGAAGTGCCAAAATCAATGGACGCATCACCATTGCCGATATTGATGTCGCCGGATATTTGCAACTTGTCAGTGCCTGACACACAATCCAAAGCGGTGTCAGTACCACCTGTAATGCTGCTGAACACAAATATATCCGCACCAGCATCCCCTTTCAGGCTATCCGCACCAGCAGCACCATCGAGCTTATTGATGCCAGTGTTGCCCACCAGGATATTGTCGAGGCTGTTGCCCGTGCCATCAATCGCCACAGTACCGTTCAAGGTAAGGTTTTCAATATTGCCGCCCAAGGTGTAAGAAGCTCTGCTAAAGACCGTATCGCTACCTTGACCGGCAATTTCCACCACACTATCGGCAGTAACATTGACATAGTAAAAATCATTGCCGGCACCACCTTTCATGGTATCGACCCCGCCTGCACCATTCAGGGTGTTACTGGCTGAATTGCCCAGCATAAGATTCGCCAAATTGTTTCCGGTACCTTTAAGAGCCAAAACACCTGTTAGGGTAAGGTTCTCGACATTATCAGCCAAGGTATAATTGACAGAGCTTTCTACCGTGTCGGTAGTACCGGCGCCAGCATTTTCAATGACGGTATCGCCTGTATTATCGACGATGTAAGTATCATTGCCAGCACCGCCCGCTAGGGTGTCGGCTTCAGCACCACCGTTCAGCAGGTTGTTGCTGGCGTTACCCGTCAGCCTGTTAGCCAGCGCATTGCCCGTGCCTTTCAGTGCCGTTCCGAGAAGAACCAGATTCTCAAAATTATCAAGCAAGGTATAGTCAATTGTGCTATTCACGGTGTCAGCACCTTCACCACTGAGTTCTTCAACAACATCACCGGCAACATCAACAAAATAGCTGTCATCTCCCGCCTTGCCCTTCAGTATATCGGCACCTGCCCCGCCATTGAGGATGTTTTTGGCATTATTACCCGTCAGATTGTTAGCCAAACCGTTACCCGTCCCGTTAATGGCGGCTGCGCCAATCAAAACCAAGTTGTCTAAGTTAGCTCCCAAGATATAAGTGAACCCTGCTTGCACGGTATCAAGCCCGGCATTCAGGTTTTCTTCCACGATGTCACTGGCATCAACAAGGAAAATATCATCACCGGTGCCACCCTTGAGGGTATCCGCACCGGCACCGCCGTCCAGAAAGTCATTCCCCTCGCCGCCATCCAACACGTTAATGCCCGCATTTCCCGTCAAGCGGTTGCCCAAATCATTGCCAGTGCCGTTTAAGGCGATGGTTTTGGTCAGGATCAGGTTTTCAACGTTTGCCGCTAAGGTGAACGTGACCGAACTTTGGACAGTGTCCGTGCCTTGATTGAGGCTTTCCACCACATTATCGGCTAGATTGTCAACAATAAACGTATCATTGCCCGCACCACCGTTCATGGTGTCCCCTCTTTGCCCGCCATCCAGCCAATCATTGCCACCTAATCCAGATAAGGTATTGGCGGCCGAGTTACCAAGCAATTGGTTGTTGATACCATTGCCCGTTCCAGTTACCGCCCCTGCCTGCAAGGCCAGATTGTCCACGTTATCAGCAATGGTGTAGCTGACACCCGCAAGCACCGTATCAATACCTGCGCCTAAGTTTTCAATTATTTTATCGCCCGCATCATCGACAAAGTACAAATCGTCGCCACCGCCACCTTTAAGCGTGTCGTTACCTGCCTGCCCACTCAGTGCATCATTGGCACCGGTACCAAGCAATACGTCATTTGCCGATGTTCCAATCACGAAGCCTTTTAATTTGTTACCGTCCGCCAACTGGACTTCGTTGATTTGGTAGGTTGGCTGATAAAAATAATTGGTGACCGTAACCTGGCTGCCAATGGTACCGTAACCCAGCACCAAGCTGTAGCTGCTGCCGGGCGCGAAGGCTATGCCAGTCAGGTCAAGCAGGCTGACATCGGTCAGTTTAATAATGTCCACGCTGTTGTCGGTATCATAATTATTGATGACATCTTGACCATCGTCACTTGTGAAGCTGTAAATATCAGCCCCCGCATCACCTTGCAAGACATCATTGCTCTGCCCGCCTGTCAGGGTATCGTTACCGGCATTACCGTATATCGCGTCACCACCATCACTCCCCATCAGCGTGTCATTAATATCACCGCCATAGATCGCATCATTGCCAGCCAGGCCATTGATGGTATTGGCGATGCCGTTGAAACCGTATAAGGTGTCGGCATTGGCTGTGCCATTGTGTCTGGGGGCAATATCGGCCAATGTCCAGGTCTTGTCGGTAAACTGGAATTTGTCCACGCGGTAATTTTTATCCGACGTGAAATAATAATAGACCGTCAGTTGGCTGGCGCCGTATTGCAACACCAAGTTGTAGGCCGAATCAAACACCGCTTTGATGTCGGTGGAGGCGACGTTGGTGAACTTGACCGTATCAACGCTGCCGTCCGTGTCGTAATTGTAGATGATGTCCTGGCCATCGGCTTTGGCGATGGTGTAGGTGTCAGTGCCTTCGTTGCCCTGCAAGGAATCGTTGCCCAAACCGCCCGTCAACGCATCGTTGCCATTGCCGCCGATCAGCGTGTCGCCACCATCGCCGGCGATTATGGCATCGTTACCGTCCATGCCCTGCAAATTGTCATCGCCCGTTTCGCCCGTCAGGGTGTCATCGCCTGCATAACCATAAATAGCATCGCTGCCGTCACCACCGTTCAGCTTGTCGTTGAGATTACCGCCATGAATCGCGTCATTACCACCCAATCCATTGATAATATTAACTATATCGTTGAAACCGTACAAGGTGTCGGCATTGGCTGTGCCATTGTGTCTGGGGGCAATATCGGCCAATGTCCAGGTCTTGTCGGTAAACTGGAATTTGTCCACGCGGTAATTTTTATCCGACGTGAAATAATAATAGACCGTCAGTTGGCTGGCGCCGTATTGCAACACCAAGTTGTAGGCCGAATCAAACACCGCTTTGATGTCGGTGGAGGCGACGTTGGTGAACTTGACCGTATCAACGCTGCCGTCCGTGTCGTAATTGTAGATGATGTCCTGGCCATCGGCCTTGGCGATGGTGTAGGCGTCAGTGCCTTCGTTGCCCTGCAAGGAATCGTTGCCCAAACCGCCCGTCAACGCATCGTTGCCATTGCCGCCGATCAGCGTGTCGCCACCATCGCCAGCGATTATGGCATCGTTACCGTCCATGCCCTGCAAATTGTCATCGCCCGTTTCGCCCGTCAGGGTGTCATCGCCTGCATAACCATAAATAGCATCGCTGCCGTCACCGCCGTTCAGCTTGTCGTTGAGGTCGCCGCCATAAATACCGTCATTGCCTTGCAGTCCGTTGATCACATTGACCACACCATTAAAACCATACAGCGTGTCGGCATTGGCAGTACCGTTATGTTGCCCGGCCAGTTTAGCGAGTGTCCAGGTGACATCGGTGAATTGAAATTTATCAATTCGGTAGTTGGCGTCACTGGTGAAATAATTTTCAACCGTCAATTGGCTTGCCGATCCATACTGCAAAACCAGGTCATAACCTAAATCGAAAACGGCGGTAATGCCCGTGGAAGCCAGATTGGTAAATTCGACTATATCAACACTACCATCCGTATCGTAATTATTGATGTAATCCAGACCATCATTCTTGGCGATCTGATAGGTGTCCGCTCCAGCCCCGCCCGATAATATGTCGTTACCTAAGCCCCCGATCAGCCTATCTTTACCTCCATTGCCGTAAATTGTGTCATCGCCAGTTGTGCCGGTCAGAATATCGTTATTTTCAGTCCCGTTGAATGTCGCCATAGATTTACCTTTAATAATACTGTTTAAGTTGAAATATCATTTGCACGTTTTCTCAGGGCTGAATAGTACAATCCAATCATAGAAATTGACAAGCTATTCCTTGTCATAAATCAAGCCAAAAAATACGCTGATTTTTCAATTTGCAGAATTTTTCTCTGGAATCAAGCAGAATGACGCAATCAGGTATGGCTGCTTTTAACTTTATAGTAAACTAAACAATTTAGATCAAATTAATACAGTTGGAGAACAAACGATGACGATGGACGATAAAAACGGCGTTATTTGGCTGGATGGGCAATGGGTTGAGTGGCGTGAAGCGAAAGTCCATGTGTTGACGCATACCCTGCACTACGGCTTGGGCGTGTTTGAAGGCATCCGCGCCTATCATGCCACAAAAGGCACGGCGATTTTCAGGATGCAGGAACATACCGACCGCCTATTCCGTTCCGCGCATATCATGAACATGAAAATGCCGTTCACCAAAGACGAAATCAACCAAGTGCAACGCGACGCGCTGGTCAAAAACCAACTGGACAGCGCCTATATCCGCACTATGTGCTTTTACGGCTCGGAAGGCATGGGGCTGCGGGCCGACAACCTGAAAGTCCACGTCATGGTCGCCGCGTGGTCGTGGGGCGCGTATCTGGGTGCGGAAAGCATAGAAAAAGGCATCCGCATCCGTACCTCCTCGTACACCCGCAACCATCACAACAGCACCATGTGCAAAGCCAAAGCCAACGGCAATTACATCAACTCTATCCTGGCCTTACAAGAAGCGTTGTCCAATGGTTACGATGAAGCCTTGATGCTGGATCACGAAGGTTTTGCCGCCGAAGGCAGCGCGGAAAACCTGTTCATCGTCCGCGACGGCAAAATCTACACGCCGGAAACCACTTCCGCGTTAGAAGGCATCACCCGCGACACGGTCATGAAAATCGCCCGCGAACAAGGCTATGAAGTCATCGAAAAACGCATCACCCGCGATGAAATTTATGTCGCCGACGAAGCCTTTTTCACCGGTTCGGCGGCAGAAGTCACGCCAATCCGGGAATTGGACAACCGCACGATTGGTAGCGGCAGCCGCGGCCCGGTCACCGAAAAATTACAAGCATTGTATTTCGATGCCGTTTATGGGCGCGGCGACAGCCATGCTGACTGGTTGACTTACGTTGCCTAGGAAAATACTCATCGTCGGCCCGTCCTGGGTCGGCGATATGGTGATGGCGCAAAGCTTGTTCTTAAAGCTTAAGGAAAACGCACCGGATTGCCTGATTGACGTGCTCGCCCCCGCCTGGACATTCGGTTTGCTGGAGCGGATGCCAGAAGTCAACTGGGCTACCGCCATGCCGTTGACACACGGTCAATTCGGCTTGCTGGAACGGGTTAGGCTCGGCAAACAATTGCGTAGCGAAGCTTACACCCAGGCCATCGTCCTGCCCAATTCGTGGAAATCAGCCCTGCCCCCGTTTTTTGCCGGTATTCCCGTCCGCACGGGTTATGTCGGCGAATGCCGCTGGGGTTTGCTCAATGATGCGCGGAAACTGGACAAACAGCAGTTGACGATGACGGTGCAACGCTTTGTCGCGCTGGGATTACCCAGTTCCACACCGTTACCGCCGCCCTGCCCTACGCCACGCCTCAGTATCAGCCTGGCCCAACAGCAAGCGGTCATTGCCAAATTCAAAATCATCCACACCACAAAAATTCTCGCCCTCTGCCCGGGCGCCGAATACGGCGAAGCCAAACGCTGGCCTGGCGGACATTTTGCCGAACTCGCCCGCCACCAAATCAGCATGGGCTGGCAAGTCTGGTTATTCGGCTCCGAAAAAGACCAGGATATTGCCAAGCAAATCAACCAGGCCACCCAAAATACCTGTATTGACTTTACCGGTCGGACATCACTGGCAGAAGCCGTGGATTTGCTATCACTGGCGCACAGCGTCGTCAGCAATGATTCCGGTTTGATGCACATTGCCGCCGCGCTGGATAAACCTGTCATCGCATTATATGGTTCATCCGATCCTACGTTTACGCCGCCGCTCAACCCCCAGGCCCGGATCATTTCGTTAAACTTGGCTTGCTCGCCTTGTTTCCAACGGGTCTGCCCGCTATATCCTGTCGGGCATGGAAACCATACCCACTGCTTAACCGGTATTAAACCTGAACGCGTACTGGAATTACTGCCACCATGAAAATCGCCATCGTCAAACTGTCCGCGCTCGGTGACATCGTCCATGCGATGGTCGCCTTGCAATTTATCAAAGCCCAACATCCAGACGCGCAAATCGACTGGGTTGTTGAGCAACGCTTTGCCGAATTGTTGAACCACCAGCCTGATATTGACAATGTCCTGACGGTGGATTTAAGGGCATTAAAAGCCGACAAAACCGGAATTCTAAAAGAAATCAAACGCCTGCGGCGTTACGCCAGCAAACATTATGATTTGGTGATTGACGCCCAAGGCTTGCTTAAATCCTCAATCACCGCCCGTTTGCTAGGCAAACGCGTCTCCGGTTTCGATGCCAATTCCATCCGCGAACGCGCCGCCTCATGGTTTTACACGGTCAAAATCGCCTTTCCTTATGATGCCAACACCATAGACCGCAATGCCACGGTACTGACGCAACCGCTAGGGTTCCACATCAGCCGCGAACAAATCCTAGAAAAAAAACCGTTTTTGTTTTTTCGGGACGAGGATGAACGCGTCCAATTGTATTTGCACAGGAACCAGAAAAACATCGTCCTGGTTATCGGTTCAACTTGGGAAAGCCGCAATTATCCGATAGAAAAATTCGTCAATATCGCCAATGCCCTGCAACAAAACTGCCTGGTCGTCTGGGGCAATGAAGAAGAAAAGAAAAAAGCCGAATGGATGTGCGACCAGTCGGAATGGGTGCAAATCATGCCCAAACTGGACTTGAACGACCTCAAGGCCCTGATCGCCCGCGCCGATTTGGTGATCGGCAACGACACCGGCCCCACGCACATGGCCTGGGGATTAAACCGCCCCTCCATCACCATCTTCGGCCCCACTCCCCTCAGCCGCGTTTACCAAACCGACATCAACAAAACCGTCAAATCCGCGTCCATCGTCAACCCGCATAAATTGGACAAACAGGATTTCTCGATACGGGACATCGATGAGCAAGAAATTATCGACATCGCCAATATCTTGTTGACCAGCAAACTGGAAGACCCGCTTATTGTCAACGCGGCAAAATCTGATAAACAAATGTTTTCGACCTGGGATATTAGCGATGAATACCTTGATGAAATCACCAATTCTTTGACCGATATTGATACCGAGGATTTTTTTAGATAAAGGGATGGCTTTCTGGCGCATAGTAATTAAGTAAGGTATGCCGACGGACAAATAACTGCTCATGAACCCACTCTTCGCCTAAACTCAATGCCCATCGACTTTCTCATCATCGGCCAAGGACTCGCTGGCAGTTTATTGGCATGGGAATTGACCCGACGCGGGGCGTCCGTGCTGATTATCGACAACGGCACAGAAAACGCCTCGCAAATCGCGGCAGGTTTGATTAACCCCATCACCGGAATGCGTTGGGTCAAATCGTCCGATGTCGATGTGTTGCTGCCCACCGCCAAACGCTGTTACCAACAACTCGCCGCTTTTTTCCGGCAAGATTTTTATATCGAAAAACCGATGTTGCGGGTGTTGCGTAACGATGCTGAATTCCGCCAAGCGCAAAAAAGGCGGCAGGATATGGCGTATCACACTTATCTGGACACACCCAAGCCGCCAGACACAAACCCGCACGGCCTTGCCACGCCTTACGGTTCGGTGCGGCAACAACAAACCGGCTATTTACTGACGCGGCTCTTGCTAAACCGCCTGAAAGATTTTTTTATCGCCAGGCATAGTTACCGTACCGCCGACTTTTTCCCCGAAACCATTGAATTTCAACCGCAATTGCGTTGGCACGACATCACGCCCAAACAAATTATCTTTTGCGAAGGCTATCAGGCGATACACAACCCGTGGTTTTCCTGGCTGCCGTTCCAGGCCGCGAAAGGCGAAATCCTGACCTTGGCGCATCAGCAGAATTTACCGGACACGCTGCTAAATTACGGCAACTGGTTGATTCCGCTGACAAATAAGCAAAGCCGCATCGGCGCGACTTTCAGCCATGAGCCGCTGGACACTATTCCCACAGCCGCCGCGCGGACTGAATTGCTAGGCAAACTGACGGCATTTTCGCCCGACTTGGCACAAGCCGACGTGATCGCCCAACACGCCAACGTCCGCCCTTGCACCTTGGATAAACAGCCGTTCCTGGGCTTGCACCCTAGCCACCCGCAATTGGCGGTTTTTAATGGCTTCGGCGCAAAAGGCAGCTTACAAATTCCGTGGTACAGCCAACGCTTCGCCGACACCTTACTCAACAACACACCACCGCCCGCTACTATCCAACGCCACTATGCCACGCATTTCCCTACCTAAACTGACCCACGAATTATTAAGCGCGTATTTAAGAAAAGGCGACATAGCCATTGATGCCACGGTCGGCAATGGTCACGACACCGCTTTTTTGCTGGCGAAAGTCGGAAAAAAAGGCCATGTTTATGGATTCGACATCCAAGCAACGGCAATCGAAGCGACGCGCCAACTCACCAATAATCCCGATAATTTGACCTTGATAACGGACAGCCATGCCAAACTTGCCGACTACATCCCGCTCGGACATGTCGGCAAAATCAAAGCCTGTCTATTTAATTTGGGCTATTTGCCAGGCGGTGACAAACGCATCATCACCCAAACCCAATCGACTTTGCCAGCCTTGAACGCAGCAAGTGAAGTCTTGGCGGTTGGCGGTATCCTGACGGTATTGGCCTATCCCGGCCATCCCGATGGCGACCAGGAAACAGCGCAAGTTGCTGAATGGTGCGCAAAACTGTCATCAGAACAATTTGATTGCCGCGTATTTGACAGTGATGTGGAGAATCCAGCAGCACCACGCTTGTGGTTGATTGACAAAATTTGCGCCTATCCGTGATGAGTTTGCCCAACTTCCCGTGGCCTGATAGCGAATGCCAAAACAGTATGTCAATTGGAAGGGCCTCGCTTGCGGAGGCAATAATCCGGGCAAAAAAAAACGGCCAATTGCTATTGGCCGCAAAAACCCTTAAACCCTTTAGGAGGTGGTGTTCATTAAGAGTGAAGCCATTGTAGCCCTCGCTAACCTCAAAGAAAATATGGCAATTTGCCGCGCGTCAGGATGTCGCAGCCAGCGCACCTAGGACACACTTTTGTCATCCACACAAAGCCATTTTGCCGACAAAAACACTACACCCATCAAGGCATAGGCCAACGCCCATTCCCATGCCGGCGTTAGCGACAAGGCGGTGTCGCTAGCTGTCCAGCGGTAGGAATGGATCAAACCGCTGACGGACAGCAGGCTTGCCGCACCGCTCCACAGCGCGGCGTTGACATAGTGCCGCTCGATGACCGCTACCGTCATCGCCGCCAAAATCATCGCGGTGAAAATAAAGCCCTGTTCCAAGACAAATGCGCCGTGTATCCAAATGTCCGCCATTTGGAAGCGGCTGGGCAAATCATCGGTAAACAGCGCAGCACTTTGGCCCGGCTCGATGGCGGCACGAACCCCGCTTTTCGCCATGAACGCGCCCCACGCGGCAATGCCCGGCAATAAACCTAACACCACTGCCGGGGCGTGGTTTTTGGGAGTTTCTTGGAACGCTTGCGCGGCGATGACGATGCCTATCCACAACACAATCGCCATGCCCGCATCAATCGGCACAGCCCACGCGATGTACGACAAGCTTCCGGTCAGGCAAATCACCGTCATAAACGCACCGTTCATGATCGAATAACCCGCCCGTGCGCCCATCGCTTTCCAGCCCGGATGACCGATATAAATGGTGGTCGGGAAGCAAGAACCAAACACACAAGCCGCCAGCGTACCAATCCCATTCGCCATCAGCGACGGTTGAGTCGGGAACGAATCGCCCGCCGCTTCCGCCGATTCGATATTTTGCAACGAGCCAATCACATTAAACAAACCCATCGGGATAATCACCGACACATAGGCCAGGCTTTGCGGTGAAACCAAGGCCGCCCACAAATCCGCCACAACGGGTATCGGCAAAAACACCCCCAATTCGTTTTCCGGCCTGACACCGACCGGTGCCAAGCCCATTAACCAAGACAGCAACACGCCCAACAACACGGCGACCAAACCGCCCGGAATATTGCCGCGAAATTTCAGCTTGCCGAAATACACCAATAAAATCACCGCCAAGGTCACCAGCCCCACAACCGGATGCGCGTAAGTGCGGAACAGGAAACCCAACGAGATAAACGTCAGGGCGATGCCGGATAAGGTCGATAACAAGGCCGCACGGGGCGTGGCTTTTCGTAAGCGTTCGGCGACAAACGAACCGAACAATTCAATCAATCCCGAACCGAAACACGCCAATAAGCCCGCCTGCCACGCGATGATGTCGGGATTCGCGGCACCGGCCGCCACGGCAACCATTTTCGCTGGCAACATCACTAAAAAGATATGCGCGAACAAAGACACGGTATTGATGCCATAAGGCAAGGCGCAAATATCGTCACGCCCGGCCAAAGCCGCCAATTGCTTGGCTTGGTTGGCGTAATAAAAATTACCGACCAACAAAGACACCGCCGCACCGGGCAAGATATGCCGATAAATCAAGTCATCGGAAAAGCCCAAAACATGGCTGCATAATCCAACAATCACCAGCAATTGCACCAGATTATCCAAAGCCAAGCCAAAAAAACCGTCAATATCCGCACGTACAAACCATTTCATGAGCGTATCCTGATTAAGATTAAGAAAGTCGCGGTTGCGATTTCGTAATCTTACCGATTTGGCGGCTTAAGCGGAAATTTGGTGGTTAAAAACTATTCACCAGCGGATAGTGGCATTATGTGGATTCGGATTTGGGTAGCATCAGCGAGTTACAAAACAGTTGGTCACGGGCGTTAGCTTCGGCTACTGAGCCAACATCACAAGAATTAATCCTCGCACTCCTAGGCATCCATCAGGTGAAAAGCGATTGGCAAGCCCTTGCTCCACCACAGAACAGCGGCATTCCTCCAGAACGCTTTGAAGAACAATTAACCTTGGAAATCGCCAATTTTTACGCCCGACAAGCCCGTGACAGCCATCACCATATTCCTTGTTTTTTTGATTTGTTATTGAAACGGGGTGAATCAACTTGATTTCTCTGCTGCGTTCGCTCCCAAGCTGCACCAAAAACCATGTCAATAGCCCACTAAAACAAATTAAACAATAGGAAACCACCATGATTTTACAAAAACAATTGTTTTAGAAGTTACGCATTGACAGCCAAGTTATAATATGAACTTATGTTACGCAGACATTTTCTACGAGTTGAAAATAAATCATCCCGAAGCCTCGCTTATGATCCATAAGTATCTACATAACTTTTGCAATCATTTGATTTTTATGAAATTGCCACTTTTCGCCAAATATGCTAACTATTTGTTTTACAATAACTAACTGATGTTACGCAGTAACGTAGTTTGTATCCCGTTTGCCGCGTCGAGCACCGCAGCATTTGTCGGGAATAGCCCGAATACCCACAGGGCATAAAGGGGTGCGGCAAGGATGCCGCACGGAGGCAGAGAGGCAGAAGCCCATTCTGCCCCCCGACAAAACCGAGGAGCGCAAGACATCAGCGACAACCGGGCCGCCTTTTCTTTAGATACTTTCTTTTCGACTTGTATGATTCAAACCAAGCAAAGCAACCCGTTTTCATTAGAATAGGAATTCTAATGAAAACGGGCTGAAGTAGACCGGTTCGACTTAGTATCCAATAACATCGTCATGCAGCTAAGGCCGCTTCAGCCCCCCTTTGTTTAACTCGGGCAGTTGTCAGGAACACAGGGTGATTCCGTATCTTACAAGAATGAGCGCCCAAGGTAATTTTATGTCAGCTCCGGTAGAGGTTCAGCCAACACCTATTAAATATCAAGTCCCGCCTGATCATAAACCTTTTTAACAAACAACTCAGGCTTATCTTCTTGCCATTTTTGGACGGCTTGCATAGGCGTTTGATGGTTGATGGCGCGTTGCGGAATATGATGGTTGTAGATGAGCAGATAACTCAACAAAGTCTTTTCCAAGTCATCCGCGGAGTTAAACCCAGTTTGCTTGAGCAGTTCGCTGATCCGTCCATTAAAACGCTCCACCACTTGTGCCCCAGAGGGTATGCCGTTGGTTTGCGGGTGGCGGGGTGGACTTAAGCGATGTTCAATACCGAGTCCGGCACAGGCCTGGTCAAAGCCA
>NZ_JAQTZU010000040.1 GCF_028687615.1 Methylovulum sp. | reverse complement strand
TGACGACATTCTTGATGTCTGCTGTCAGGCTTGGAATAAATTTGCTTTGCAACCGGACGCCATTCGATCCCTTTGCTCTCGGAGCTGGGCGGTGTTGTCATAGAAACTTATTGGGATTGGTATAACTATTGCAATCCCATTTAATAAGTTAGCAAAAACTCAGTTTACCCACAAGCAAGTGGGCGCTGATAGTCCAGGCAAGATGGGCGAAAGTGGCATAAAAAACGTCATCTGCCATTTTCGTGGTTTCCATAGCGGCTTAAATCAAACAAGCCGGCATTTTCAGGATGCCCGTCGCGGTGTTTTTGGTTGAAGCCGTCGTAAATTGCCCAAAATTGTTTGTGGTTGCGGCGAATTGCGAAAGTTTTGTAGAACTGGGTAATCGCCGTTTCAGTTTGAGCTTGTTTCAGTTGCGTGATGAATGCTTCAAGTTGTTCGCTGGTGACGCTGAAAAACAAGTTGGGATAGCTACCGACCAAGCTAGGCAGTACGGTTAGGGTGTCCTGTTCGGGTTGTCTGCGCTGGTTTTCACCAAACCATACGGCGACATGGCGCAACTGGCGGTTACGGATCAACGTGTACACCGGATCTTGTTCTGGATTGCTGGTGTGGATGCGAAAAAAGGACACTTCAGGCAAAGCGGTGATTTCTGGGCCTTTCAACCCGGCGAGTTGGCGGGCGAAATTGTCGTATTGCGGCGGTGCTGCGGGCGTTTGGGGTGGCGGGCAAGGCTCTTGCGGGCAAGAGCTGGCTTGGACGGTTGGGCTGGCGGTGGTCGATTCAGAAATTTTGGCAAATTTGCTGAAAAACTCGCCTTGATAATCTTGGGTTTGGTAAGCGATGGCGGATTCGGCTTGGGCGGCGAAATCGGGCGTGTTAAATACCCCCAATAATTTACTGTCCCACGCTTGATACCATTTGTCATGCAACGCTTGCCGTGCCGATTTGGGTAAAAATTGCAGGAAGTTGTTTTCCGCTTCGCTACGCAACAAATCCAGCATCAAACGGGTACTGAAATGGTGTGCCGTATCGCCATAGACATTAAATCCTGCCAGCAGCAAATAATGTAGCCGCTCAAACAGCGGATAATCGATGACCCAGGCGGTGGCCGGCGTTTTGCCCTGCCAGCCTTTGACAACGGAGGCGTTGTCATCATGGCGGAACACGGTCAAGGTGTTGCCGTTGCCTCCATCACCCTTCCACAACAAATCCAGGTCAACGGATTTATCTTTGAGCAAAACGGTTTGCGTGAAGGTTTCTTTGTGGGCGAGATATGCTTTTTGTAAGGCTTTCAGCTCAAACCATTGGGAAAATCCGCCGGATTCTTTTGCCGAGCCGGGCAAGCGTAGGAACGGCCCGGTTTCACCCAGAAATTCCGCCGTTTGACGGTTGACGTCGGCGCGGGGCTTGAGAAAGGCGACCCAAATTTGCTCGTGCAAGCCGCTTAAGCCATTGTGATGGCTAAGGGCGGGGCTTTTGAATAGGGCTGAGAAAAAATACGGCGCGTCATCAAGCAAAAATTGCTGTCTCGCATCGACAGGCAAATCTTTAAAGGCCATGAACGGTTGCGCGGAATGGTCTTGGGTGTAAGCGGGCAATTGTGCCACGCTTACGTCCGGTTTTAAAAACAGCGCCTTAATCCGCGCCATCTTAGCGTCACTGAGTTCGTAAACGGCATGGGTTTTGTCCACCAGCGTTTCGGTGACAGGGCTTAGGCGGTAATAAAATTTGCTGACAGCGGGTGCCGTATAAGGATGCAGGTTATCCAGCTCTTCGATGGCTTGCCCTGGAGGGGTTTGCGAACGCACCAGCCGATAAAACTCATGCGCGGGTTGGTCTTTAAAATGCAGATGTCCGCTGAACAAATGCTCATAAACATAACGTGCCGTCAGTTGCATTTGCGGGGCGGGGCCGTTAAGGAATTGTTCCCATTTGCCGGTTTCAGCGAGGGCAAGTTCGGATAATGCCTTTGCCTGGCTGTTTTTTGCACCGTCTTGCAACCAATTCAATAAGGTGTCTAGTTCGGTTTTGTCCAATCCGGGTAGGGCGTAAGGCATACCATCAAGCACATGCGCTTGTTGGAAGCCGTTAAATTCATCAAGTTTGGGGCATTCGTTTTTGCGTTTGCTTGGTGCGGCGAGATTGTCCGTGCCAGGCAATGGATTGTCGCGTTTCAACACCAGCAATTTTGCCAGTAGCGAGTTGTTGAGATTGATTTCAGGAAATCGGGATTTTTCATTCAAGACGGCAAAAAAACCTTTTGCCCGCCAGGCGTCTGGTGTTTTGGCGTCAATCAATAAGCGGGTGGCTGCGATGGCTTGCAAGCGCAAGGGTTCAATAATGGCTTGTTTGCTGGCCCCCCGTTGCAAGCCTTCATAAGAAGAAAGCTGCAATTGGCAGGGTGCGTCAAAACCTGCATGGCAGGCCACACAACGCGTATCCAGTATCGGTTTGACCGAGTTATAACTCAGTTGCCCTGATTTGTGTTTGGAGTCGATAGGGATAAAAGTAGTTTTACTGGCGGCTTCCTTGCCGTCGATTAAACTGCCTAGATTGATGTCACCATAGACAATGGCAAGGGAGCTTAAGATGAGAATCAACAGAAAACTTAAAATAATTCTAATCATGGGGTTGGGATAATGTGTCTTGCGGTAGGTAGGCCGCCTATTGCAACAGACGGCTACGTCAATGGCTTACAATGATCGGGCCAGATGGTGCAGGGCTTCGCCGCCGTGGACGAATAGGGGCCAGCCGTCCCCCGTCAACACCGCGTGTATGCCAGGGAAACTGGCTATGCGTTTGACCGATTGGATGGCGAGTTTACGGTCGGCAAGTTTTGCATCCGGCAACATACATAGCTCGCCAGCTTGATGGCAACGGATCAAATCGCCTGTTATCAAGGTTGTATGTTCCAAAAGCAAGGCGAGTTCACCAGGCGTTTTCGAGCCATTGAGCTGATAAGCCAGCAATCCGGGGACAATTTCTTCACCATCATACAGCCAGCGGTCACAGATGACGGGAAACGTTTCCTGTTCTGCCGATGGTCCGTAAACGGCGGCGCCGGTTTGACCGGCAAGCTGTTCGGTGGCACGGCAATGGTCGCTATTGGTGATGACGATAAAATCCACGCCACCCAGTTTTTGCAAATGTTTATGGTCATGTGCAGACAGCGGCAAGGGGTCAATCACGACATTGCCACCTTCGCGTACCCAAAGGTAGCTGTGAAAATCCAGGTCACGTTCTTCGTTAAAGACAGACCAGGCGAATAAATCTTTTCGGTGCGACAGTTTCATCGGCGACTTCTTTAGAATAATTATTGTGGATGGGCAAAGTGCAACAGTTGTTGCTGGTACGCTTTTTGGCGATGGCTGGCATTGTGTAAAATTTGCTGGCGCACCGTATCTTCAACCTGTGTCCATTGGGTGATTTCCGATAAGGTTCGGAAGCAGCCCAGGCACATATCCTTTTCGTTTAGGCAGCATTTTCTGATACAAGGTGATTCGATATGGGCGTGAACAATAGTCATGGGACGTTTTATAGCCAATAATAGCCAATAGATGATGCCAGTGTGCCAGTTTTCAGGGTTTCTGCAATGGCAAAACGGCGGTTTGAGTTTATATAGCCAACAAGGGATCAAGTTTTTTTTGTTGCTCCAGCGCATAAAGCTCATCAAAACCACCGACATGCAGGTCGCCAATATAAATTTGCGGTACCGTCCGCCGCCGGGTTTTTTGCATCATCGCTTCACGCAATTCCGGTTGGGTTCCGACATTGATTTCGGTGTAAGCGGCGCCTTTTTTATCCAGCAGGCGTTTCGCCATGATGCAATAAGGGCAAATGGTTGTTGTGTAGATGAGTATCTCAGGCATACGCTGTCAATGTTTGTTAAACTATGCGGCATTCTATCGGTAAAGGTATTGTTATTCAATGTCGGACAGACTTGGCGCACACTGTCCACTTGCTATGGCCTGTCCAGGATAGAACAGAACCGACATCAGCGTTATGAGGGATTGTAATATCCGTTCAATAAGTTATGTGTGTTTCATAAATGCTTGCCGAAACCATTTTAACGAAAACATCCATTTCCAATGCAAGCACTTATGAAACACAGATAATATGAGCGATTTACCCGAAAATTTAAAATACGCCCCATCACATGAATGGGCGCAGTTGCAAGAAGACCAGCTTGTGCGGGTCGGCATCACTGATTTTGCCCAACAGCAACTCGGTGATTTGGTGTTTATTAATTTGCCTGAAGTGGGGCGTAAAGTCACCGCGCAAGAACAATGCGCCGTGGTGGAATCGGTGAAAACCGCTTCCGATTTACATAGCCCGGTCACGGGTGAAATTGTGGCGGTGAATGAATCCCTGCAAGACGAACCGGAACAAATTAATGACCGTCCTTATCAAGCCTGGATATTTTGTGTCAAGGCCGACAATGTTTCTGAATTGGACGCCCTTATGGATGCTACGGCTTACCAACAAACGATAGATTGATGAGACCAGGCATTAGGGTGAAATTGTTTCGCCCGTCTTGCAATTTCCCTATCCACTTTTATATATTAACCGTTAGCAAACATGGCAAATCAAAATGCAAAAGGCGTCAAACGCCTGATTAACGCGTGCTTTTTTTCCGCCGCAGGCTTTAAAGCCACTTGGGAGCATGAAGAAGCTTTCCGGCAAGAAGTTATTTTGTTTATCATAACCACGCCGTTAGCCATTTGGCTGGGCGATACCGTGATAGAAAAACTGCTGCTGGTCGGCAGTATGGTGTTGGTGTTGCTGGTCGAATTGCTGAACACTGCCGTGGAAGCGGTGGTTGACCGGGTCGGTTTTGAACATCATGAATTATCAGGCCGCGCCAAAGACATAGGCTCGGCGGCGGTGATGACATCGTTGGCTTGGGCGGCAGTAACCTGGGCTTTAATTTTACTTTGAAGGACGAAAAAATGAGTGCGTTAATCTGCGGTTCCATGGCTTATGACACTATCATGGTGTTTCATGATAAATTCAAAAACCACATCCTGCCGGAAAAAGTCCATATCCTGAATGTGTCTTTTTTAGTGCCGGTCATGCGCCGCGAATACGGCGGTTGTGCCGGCAATATTGCCTACAATCTCAACCTGCTTGGTGAAGAGGCGTTAATTATGGCGGTCGTCGGCCACGATTTTGAGCCGTACAGCCAATGGTTGAGCCAATACGGTTTATCCAGCGAATATATCAAAATCCTCGATAACCACTACACCGGCCAAGCCTACATCACCACCGACGAAGAAGGCAACCAAATCACCGCTTTCCATCCTGGCGCGATGAGTTCTTCACACTTAAATTCCATTCCGACCAATCGCAATGGCATCAGTGTCGGTATTGTGTCACCGGACGGCAAAGACGGGATGTTGCTACATGCCGCACAATTTGTCGAACAAGATATCCCGTTTATTTTTGACCCCGGCCAAGGCATGCCCATGTTTGATGGGGCGGAACTGCTGAAATTTATTGATCAGGCGACCTGGGTGACGTTGAACGACTATGAATCGGAACTGATGCAGGAACGTACCGGCCTGTCGCCGGAAGCGATGGCTGAACGTGTCGAAGCCTTGATCATCACCTTGGGGGCAAAAGGCTCAAAAATTTATACCCAAGGCCAATGCCTCAACATCCCGGCCGCCAAACCCCATGCCATCAACGATCCTACGGGTTGCGGCGACGCTTACCGTGCCGGTTTGCTGTATGGCATCATGAACGAACTTGACTGGGAAACCACTGGACGTATCGCGTCGTTGATAGGGGCGATCAAAATTGAACACCACGGCACACAAAACCACCGTTTTGATTTAGCGAATTTCAAACAACGTTATCGCGAAAATTTTGGTAATTCCTTTTAGGGATTGATTAGGCGGTTGCCGAGATAGGATGTCGGCGTTAAGTTAGTTTTTTCGATACCCTTGTTTCGATACCTTGTTGCGGAGTACAAGCCTTGGTTTGTACCCCGCCTATTTGCCAACTATTTGCAGCCTAGGTGCAAATCCTCCTACTTCCCATTGCTTACCCCTTCAGACACAAATATGCTGAAAAATACCCAACAATTGTTAAATTTGATGGAACAATTGCGCCATCCCGAACAAGGCTGTCCTTGGGATTTGAAACAGGACTTTGCCACGCTGATGCCGTATGTCATTGAAGAAGCCTACGAAGTGGTTGATGCCATTGAACGTAACGATCTGGATGATTTGCGTTCGGAACTGGGCGATTTGCTGTTGCAAGTCGTTTTTCAAGCCCAGATCGCCAAAGAGCGTGACTTGTTCGATTTTGAAGCCATTGCCGCCAGTATCAGCGACAAGCTGGTGCGCCGCCATCCGCATGTGTTTGCCGATGTGGTTTTTACCAGCGACGAACAACGCCACCAGGCTTGGGAGCAAGCCAAGGCGTTAGAGCGTCGGGAAAAACAGCCGGAAACCACCAGTGCCTTAGACGGCATCGCCGCCAGCTTGCCCGCCTTGATGACCAGCGAGAAAATCCAGGGCCGCGCCGCCCAACAAGGTTTCGACTGGCCCGATGTCTTGCCCGTTTTTGACAAAGTGCAGGAAGAATTGCAGGAAGTCAAAGAAGCCTGGCAATCCGGCGACCAAGCGCATATCCAGGAAGAAATCGGCGATTTGCTGTTTGTTGCCGTCAATCTTGCGCGGCATTTAAAAGTCAGCCCTGAAATCGCCCTCAAACAAAGCAGCCAGAAATTCACGCGACGCTTCCAGTACATCGAACAACAAGTCGCCGCCTCAGGGCGAGGCATGACCGATTGTGAATTGGCCGAGTTGGACGCCTTGTGGGATGAGGCAAAATTGGTGCTGAAAAAAACGCCTGGTTGACGCTTGGGTTGCAGGGTGCGTATTGTGTGCTTTGCTAAGTTTTAATTTTTAGGTAGTGCAATTGAATTTGGACTTTTCAGGTTTATCGGAACCTGAAAAACCTGCTCCACCCCGTGTTTATCTTGCTGGCTTCACTCAAATTTCCCATTAGGTAACTCGCAATAAATCCCCCCACGCCATCGTTCCCACGCTCCGGCGTCACTGCCATTAAGTTAAGGAATAAGACCATAAAATCATTATGTTGTAGATTTTAAAAATCCCCCTCAATCCCCCTTTTTCAAAGGGGGAAGACCGTTTCCTTACAATATCAGCGAAGAAGTCAGTAATTCCCCCCTTTGAAAAAAGGGGGCTAGGGGGGGATTTATCAACATAACTATCTACATTTGCATGTTTTCTTAACTTAATGGCAGTGACGCTCCGGCGTGGGAACGCCGCCCGTGACGCTCTGCGTCACGCAACGCTAGAGCGTTGCTGGATGAATTCCCACGCCGGAGCGTGGGAACTATACGCGATATGAGGGATTATTTATTGTGAGTTACCCTTATGACAACAATTTAGTTTGTACTACATTTCATAAAACTAACGTATAACCGTAACATTCCCTCTCCTGCTTTTTTTATAGAATGTGAACATTTTCACAGTGTGCTTAGGATTTATTCACACATCTGTGCAAATTTTCAGGCACTTAACGCATTTTATAATTATCAGGAATAATCATGATTGAAAAACACAAACTTAAACGGCGTCCACTGGCATTGGCGGTGTTTGCCGCGCTAAATTTAATCCCTGTTGCCCATGCCGTCAGTCCAAACCTTGTCATTAGCCAAATCTATGGTGCAGCTGGTAGTACAGGAGCATCCTACAAAAATGATTATGTAGAACTTTTTAACCGTGGTGACAGTGCCGTAAGTTTATCGGGCTTATCCATACAGTACGCGAGTGCAAGTGGGACCGGAAACTTCGGATCATCAGCATCTCAGCTTGTTGCACTGTCAGGATCTCTAGCACCGGGCAAATATTACCTAGTGCAACTGGCAAGCGGAGCAGGTGCATCAGCCCTGCCGACACCCGATGTGACCGGAACGATAAACATGTCTGGCACCGCAGGTAAAGTGGCTTTAGCAAGCACAACATCGAGTTTAGGGTGTAATGGAGGTTCGACACTATGTAACTCTACTCAATTAGGGCAAATTATTGATCTTGTCGGTTACGGCAGCACGGCGAATTTTTTTGAGGGTGCTGTTGCACCAACACCTAGTGCCATAAATTCGATATCACGCGCCGCAAATGGCTGTACCGACACCGACAATAACAGCACCGACTTTACAGCGGGTGCGGCTGCTCCACGAAACTCGGCTTCAGCTACCAACCCATGTGGATCGTCATCGACCAACGTATCAATCAATGATGTCTCAATAACCGAAGGCAACAGCGGCACCACCATCTTGACGTTTACCGTCACCCGTTCCGACAACACCGGGGCTTTTAGCGTCGATTACGCCACCGCTGACGGCACTGCCACCACAGCAGACTCTGATTACGTCGCCGCATCAAATACCTTGTCCTTTACCGCTGGAGGTGTGCTGGCTCAGACTGTCAGCGTTACCGTCAATGGTGACACGGCTATAGAGCCAAATGAAACCTTGACCATCAACCTCTCCAACCTTGTCAGCACTACCGGCACTGCCAGCATCACCGACAATCAAGGCATAGGTACGATAAATAACGATGATGTCGCCGCTTGCGGCGATCCAGCTACCTTGATCTCTGAGGTACAAGGCAGTGGGGCGGCTACACCACTTAACGGTCAAGCAGGCACTTCAATTGAAGGTATCGTCGTTGGTGATTACCAAGGTACGAGCAGCAATTCATTGCGTGGTTTCTTCGTGCAGGAAGAAGATGCGGATGTGGACGCTAACCCCGCCACTTCTGAAGGTATTTTTGTCTTTGATGGTACCAACGGCACCCCTAGCGTGAGTGTTGGCGACAAAGTGCGCGTCGCTGGAACCCCCGCCGAATTTTTCAATATGACCCAAATGGCTACGTTGACCAGTGTGCAAGTGTGTTCAACAGGCAATGTCTTGCCAACCGCAACCACGTTGACGTTGCCGGTGCCGAACGTACCTAACGGCGATTTGATAACGGCCACCGCTGCTATTAACGCCTATTACGAGCAGTATGAAGGCATGTTGGTGACGTTCCCAACCGCGTTGAAAGTGTCCGAGTATTTTGAATTGGAGCGTTACGGCCAATTGGTGCTGAGCGAAGGCGGACGTATCCCAACTTATACCAATGTCAGTGCCCCAAGCACATCAGGTTACATCGACCATCAAATCAAGCTTGCCAAACGCCAGATCATTTTGGATGACAAAGACAACACCCAGAATTCCGCGTTGACCAACTTCACGGCATTGTTCTATCCGACCGACGGCCCTGGCGGTAATCCAGACGGCTTGAGCATCACCAACCGTTTCCGCGGTGGCGATACGATAAGCAATTTGACCGGTGTGCTGCATTGGTCGTTTGCAGGTTTCACCGGGACTGACGCGTGGCGGATCCGCCCGGTTGATGAAGTTTATGATTACGTGTTTACCTCAGCCAACCCGCGTAAAAACAATCCGCCAGCAGTCGGTGGCACGTTGCGGGTAGCCGGTTCCAACACATTGAATTTTTTCACGACCATAGATACGACTGCCAGCAGCACTTCCGGACCTTGTGGCCCATCGAACAACCAGGATTGCCGTGGTGCGGATTCGACTGCCGAATTGACCCGCCAAACCGATAAAGCCGCCGCCGCTTTGTGTGGTATCAACGCGGATATTTTCGGCTTGATGGAACTTGAAAATAACGCCACCGCCTCATTGGACGCGTTGGTTACTGCAACTTCCAACATTAGCGGATGCGGCCCCTATTCTTACATTAACACTGGCGTTATTGGTGGTGATGCGATTAAGGTTGGCTTACTGTACAAAGCTGCAACCGTTACGCCAGTTGGTAACTACGCATTGTTGACTTCCAGTGTGGATGCACGTTTTATCGACACTAAAAACCGTCCGTCACTGGCACAGACTTTCAAAGAAAACGCTACTAACGAGAAATTGACGATTGCGGTCAACCACCTTAAATCAAAAGGTTCAGATTGTACCGATACTACTTTCAGTGGTGTCATTGATACCGATAACAACGATGGTCAAGGCAATTGCAACCTGACCCGCAAAAATGCGGCAATGGCATTGGTCGATTGGCTAAATGGCGATCCGACCGCTAGCGGCGACCCTGATTTCTTGTTGATCGGTGACATGAACAGCTACGCCAAAGAAGATCCGATAAAAATGATTGAAAATGGTCCTGACGATACCGCCAATACCACAGACGACTACACCAATTTGGTGAAAAACTTTCATGGCAATGCGGCTTATTCCTACGTCTTCGATGGTCAAACCGGTTACCTAGACCACGCGATAGCCAGCAAAACCTTGCTGTCGCAAGTCACCGACGCGGCTGACTGGCATATCAACGCCGACGAACCCCCCTCATTTGATTACAACGATACCATCGCAGATGTTGGTGAAGCGAGTTTTGAAGCAAAACCTTCTGCGTTACCGCTGTATGCAGCCGACCAGTTCCGTATCTCGGATCACGATCCCGTCATCATCGGCCTGAAACTTAATCAGATCATCAGCATTATCAACATTATTAACGGCACGGCGGCCAGGGATAGCTTGAGCGGCACAGCAGGCAATGACCGCATCACAGGTTTTGGCGGTGCTGATACCCTGACTGGGGGACTTGGCAACGACGAGTTTGTTTATACCGCAACTACCGAAGGTATCGATACCATCACTGATTTTGATTTAGTTACTCGCGCGTTATCAAAGGAATTCGAAGCGGTGCTTAGTGGGGATCAAGACAAGATTGATTTGGCAGCCCTGTTGTTGACGCTGGGCTATCAAGGCAATGATCCGCTAGCGGATGGGGTCGTTGCCATTGTTGACTCTGGTAGCAATGCCATTGTCTATATCGATCCTGACGGCACTGCCGGCCCTGCTGCAAAACGGGCATTGGTCAAGGTGCTTGGTGTTAGAGCTGTAGACTTGAGTAACCCAGCCAATTTTAAATTCTAAGCATTGTTTTGATCCACCGCCTTCTGTTTAGAAGGCGGTGTCAAGCCACCCATTTATAGGATACAGTCATGTTCAAATCGTTAAAACCTGCTTACACCGCCAGTGTGTTTGCGACCCTGATGCTGATGATGCCAAACGCACAGGCAGCTAATGTCAACTACACTTTCAACGGCACGGTTGATTCAGGATCGCTATTAAGTGAAACGTTTAGCGGAAGTTTTTCTTACGATGATCTTTCCCTGACCAACTTAGGCGATGAATCCATCAATTTATCAACCATGTCGTTCAATTTTTTATCGAATTCGTTTGGCTTGGGGAACGCTGATGTCGCCGCAACGGCGGACTTTTTGAATGGTGTGTTTCTCGGTGTGAATTTCTCGGTGAGCAGCTTTGATCCAGCGTTTGCCCTTATATCCGGTTATGGAACAGGTTTTCTGGACGACGCCGCTTTTGCATACGACACCCAATCAGGTGACGCCGGTTATGGTTCCATAAACTTCCAGCAGTCCAACAGTGTTGATGCACCCGCCGGCATCGCCCTATTTGGATTAGGTTTGGCTGGTATCGGTATGATGCGCCGCCGCGTAAATGGCTAAAGTGACCATGATTTATTTATAGCCTCGGCAAATCTTTTTGCTCCCAATAAAAAACCGCCTTCGGGCGGTTTTTTATTGCCATAAATTGGCTGTGGCCTTTGTTCCGTAAAATGTCTCGTTGGACTCAAACCCGTTGCTGCGTAACTTACGTTAGGTTGGTTTAAATCCCACCCGGCTATAAACCAACCAAGCTAAAAATCCGATCAACAACGCAAGCACCACTGGCAAATCGCCAATTTTGGCATAAGGTGTCATACCGCCCATCGGCGTGATGCTGCTAGCCAATACCGTGGTGGTAAACGGTTCGGCTTTGGCAACCACGTTGCCATCCGGCGCAATCACCGCCGTCACGCCGGTGTTGGTGGCGCGGAGCATAAAGCGTCCGGTTTCTATCGCCCGCATTTGCGCGATTTGCAGATGCTGGTGTGGTTCGATGGAGTTGCCGAACCAGCCATCGTTGGTGACGTTGACCAGATACGCGGCTTGCGGCAAGCCGACGATATTGGCATCGCCGAAGGCATCTTCGTAACAAATTGACGTGATGAAGGGATAGCCACCTGCTTGCAGTAAGGCTTGTGTATCACCGCCTGGGGTAAAGTCGCCCAGACGGATGTCGAGTTTGCTGAGGATGTAACCAGATAAAGGTTGCCACGGCATGTATTCGCCAAAGGGCAGCAAGTGGTTTTTGCTGAAAATACCACGGTGCCGGCCCAGGGTCAGCACCGAATTGTACATCTCGTTTTCACCTTTGCCTTCCACGGGCAGGCTGACGATCACGTCACTGTGCTGCTGTTCGGCTTCCGTCTGTAACGGTGCGAGATAAAAGCCTTCGACTTCGGACAAATAGGCAGGAATCGCCGATTCAGGCCAGACGATGATGTCCGTTCCCCAGTGCCGGGCGGTGAGGTCTTTGTACAGCATCATGGTTTTTAGCTGGTTTTCCGGCAACCATTTCTGGTCTTGCGGGATATTGCCTTGGATTAACGCGACGCTTAAGGGTTTGCCAATCGGGTGTGTCCAATCGATGGTTTGCAACAACCCGCCCACCAGCCAAATCATCAGCAACACGCCGCCTTGCCATCGCCGTTGTTGGGATTGGTGCAACATTGCGACGATGAGGGTGGTGGATAAAGCCAATAGAAAGCCAGTGCCATAGGCACCGACCAACGGAATGTAGCCCGCCAACGGCGTGTGCAGTTGCGAATACGCGCCTAACAACCACGGAAAGCCGTTCAGCAATAACACGCCACGGAAGTATTCGATCAGTATCCACAGCAGCGGCAAGCCCAACACACTTTTGGTGCTGCGCGTCATGACCGCCAGCCAGCCGGCCAAAGCCGGAAACAAGGCCCAAAAAGCCACGAACAGCGAAGTCAGTGCCCCTGCGCTGAAGGCATCGGCATGACCATAATCATGGATGCTGACAAATACCCAGGACACGCCTGATCCGAAAGAACCCAAGCCGAACAAATAGCCTCTGAGCAAGGCGCGGAACGGGCTGGTATGCAGCCAAGAGGCAAACAGCAAGATCAAGGCGATTGGCGCTAAGAAGGCATATTCAAAAGGTGCGAACGCCAAGGTGAAAAGCAAGCCTGCTATCAGCGAGAACGCATCCCGCCAAAGTTCGGTTTGCCGGTGTTTATTAGATCCTGTTACGCGTTGGATAATCGTAGGCTTCGGCATAATCCGTGTTTTGTTATTGAAGTAAAAAGGGAAAGGGTTGGTGTTGGAATGACTGTCAAGCCAATAAAGATAAGCTTAAGAAATCCAACGAGTCGATAGATAAATGCCCGTTGGGAATAATTCCTTTTTATGGTGCGAGTCTGTAGCTATCACCACGATTTGGTTAAGATGGCTATTTTAAGTGGCATGGGTAAGAGAATTATGAAAAAACGGATTTTCAAGATGTTTGGATTGCTAGGATTGGCTGCGGTGCATACGGCGGTGATGGCGACCGGGCGGCAACCTGTAGCTCTGGACGTGGTTGAAGTCATTGGCCTGACACCTTTGCAGGCAGGCGGAGTGGCTATAGCCAAAATACCCGCTTCCGTGCAGACAGTCTCTTCAGAACAATTGCAAGATACCCATAGCTTGTCGTTGGCGGAGTATCTTAACCGCTTTTTGGGGAGTGTCCATATCAACGACGCACAAAATAATCCTTTGCAGCCAGATATTTACTATCGCGGTTTTGTCGCCTCGCCGTTGTTGGGTATGCCACAGGGCTTGTCGGTTTATGTCAACGGCGTGCGTTTTAACGAGCCGTTCGGCGATTCGGTGAACTGGGATTTGATTCCGCCAGGAGCGATTGACTCCACGACGCTTTTTGGCGGCTCCAATCCCGTATACGGCCTGAACAGCCTGGGCGGTGCGATTGCGATGAAAACTAAGACGGGATTTTCCGCATCCGGCCATCAGCTTGAAGTGTATGGCGGCTCGTTTGACCGTCATGTCGAAGAAATCACCAGCGGGGCCAATAACGGCACTTGGGGATATTTTGTTGATTTGCGTCATTTTGATGAACAGGGCTGGCGTGATTTTTCCCCGTCTTCCGCGAAACAGGCCTTAGGCACCTTAAGTTGGCAGGGCGATAGGGGGAACTTGGATTTGACGGTGGCGGCCAATGATAATGACCTGCGTGGCAATGGCGCATCGCCGGTGCAATTGTTGGCACAAGACCGCACTGCCGTGTTCACGCATCCTGACCAGACCATAACACGGCTGTTTTTTACCGAATTGGCGGGCAATTACGCGCTGAACGATAAGCTTGAACTGAGTGGCAATGCCTATTTCCGCCAGAACCGGATGCGGGCTTTTAATGGCGACAACAGCGATTATGAAGCCTGTTTGTTGCCGGGAAACGCCGACAGATTATGCGATGCAGCCGGTGTTGATGAACAAGTGGTGGTCGATACCAATGGTAACGAGGTTTTGGCGGGTAGTCGTGTCGAAGGGGCGACCAACAACACGAGTTTCACCAATATGTACACGCGTGGCGGTACGATACAGGCTTTGTTCGGGCAGGATGTGTACGCCCATGAAAACAATTTGACCATTGGCGCCAGTTATGACAATGCCGATGTGCATTTTGGCTCCGATACCGAATTGGCGTCGTTGACCGATGACCGTGGCACTATCGGCAGCGGCATTTATGTCGATGAATCCAAAGTGCGGCTGCATACCCATACCGACACGGTGGGGGTCTATGCCACCGACAGTTTTTCCATCACCGACAAACTGACCGCCACCGTCGCCGGACGTTACAACCATATTGACTTGGCTTTGGCGGACAAATATATCAATGATCCAGATAAAAACCTCAATGGCGGGCATACGTTTGAACGTTTTAATCCATCGGCGGGCTTGACGTATGAAGCCAATAAAAACCTCGATATTTACGGCAGTTACAGTGAATCATCCCGCGTACCGACACCGATGGAATTGAGCTGCGCCGACCCACAAGCCCCGTGTAAATTGCCTAATTCATTTGTTGCCGACCCACCCTTGAAGCAAGTGGTGGCGAACACCTTTGAAACAGGCTTTAAAGGCCATTTGACCGGCTGGGTAGGCAAGGGCGATGGGGCATGGAATTTGGGTTATTTCCATACCACCAATGACGACGACATTATTTTTCGCCGGGATTTATCCAGTAATTTCAATAACCAAGGCTATTTCAGCAACGTCGGGCAAACTTTGCGGCAGGGTTTGGAGGCGGGAGTTAGCGTGACTTATCCGCAAGTGTTTAGCGATAGGGATGATTGGCATTTTTCCACGAACTACACTTATTTGGATGCCACGTTCTTGGACACTTTCGGGATACAAAACCCATTGGACACTGGGGAAATTATCGCTGTGCGCACAGGTGACCATATTCCCGGTATTCCAGAACAGGTGTTCAAATGGTCGGTGGGCGTTGATTTATGGCGGAAAGTGTCGCTGGGCATCAACGGCTTGTATAGCGGCGACCAATATTTTCGTGGCGACGAAGCCAATGTCACCGCCTCTTTGCAAGGCTATTGCCTGGTCAACGCCACCGCCGAATACAAGCTCAACAAGCATTTTTCTGTATTTGGCAAGCTCGATAATCTCGCCGACGAACGCTACAGTTCATTTGGGGTGTACGGGAATGCTTCGGAGATCTTCCCCAATTTTAATAATGGACGCTTTATTTCACCTGGCGCGCCAAGGGCGGGGTGGATAGGGGTGAGGGTGAGATTTTAACGGTGGGTTGGAAGTGTTTAAAACAAACATCATCAAATGACAGGCTGGCTTGGGACATAAGTTGGTAAGTTTGTTACGACCTGGCATACATTGCTTTTATTTTTGGGGATTCTGATATACAGTTCGTGGGCACGATACGATATTGTGCAACAATCAGCTTTTTCTAACACTACCCGGAGAATGCCCAGATGAATAAAAAATTATTATCACTGACTTTGTTGTTATCCGCTTTATGGTCAAGCAATCAAGCTTTGGCTATTGGTGAAGTTTTAAAACTAGAAACCTATGGAACAAAGTATTGCACAGGTCAAGCACCCATAGAATTAGATCCCACTAACGCCCAAACTTTTTGGGCCCAAGTCGATAGCGCCACTCAGCTCTCAGTCTATCTTGATGCGGCATTAACAAAAAAAGCTTTTGTTATGCCTACAAAATTGACTTCACTTCCAGATGACCCAAAAGGTCGGGCAGTGTATGCGGTGGATGCAATATTTGGCCCGGTATCAACGGGTTATATAGCATTTAATGGCGTAGTCAAATCCAACAGAACCAAAACTTTGCTAAATACAGTTAAGGTCAACTTTATTCGCCGTGGCCTTATTGACACTTGTTCAGCATCAGGTTTCATGATTGGTAAACGCGTTTTATAAGCTTAAGATACTGCTTTTGCAAAAAACTAATTACAAAGCGCATCATTGGCGAGTAGTCGGTGGTGCGTTTTTTATATTGAGCCATCAAGAAATTCATTTTGGGAGCGCGGACAGGGTTGTCAACACGAGATCTTTATCGGTGAATCCTTTATAAATCAGCCATAGTTTCCTGACATAATTGCGGGTAGCTTCCCTTTATCCCTCAGTTGCTTGACTATCCCGTGCCCCCCTCCCATAAACTCATAAACATCAACACCAGGGATACCTTTAAGGTGTTCTGCATGTAGGTAGTCAAGCACATGGTTTTTGCAGACAAAAATAGAAATCCGTTGATTTGGGCTTGCAGTCAATAATGGCTTAAGGTCGTAAGCCTTGCTTTTGCAAGCACTGAGTTTGTAGGTCTTGGCTATTTGTTTGGGCCACCGCGTATCGTTGTGTTGTGTTCTAAGGTCTGGACAGATAAAAGTTTGTGGGGCAAATGCGATTGCCTCACCTTGCTTTGTCAGGATGGAAAAAAGTATCGCGGCGTATCCGCCCATTGAATTACCAACGAAATAGACTTTCTCTGGCTTTAGATTGTTAATTTCCTTCTGGAGAAACGCCACTGTCGTGTCGATGTCCTGACTTATATCGAGGAGTCCGTTGTGATACCAGGATTGGCTAAAATCCCTTAAGAAAATTTTGTTTTCATCCATGATTTTGGATGCGTTATAAAACTCAAATGGGGGCATAGCAATTTGAGTAGCAATACCACCAAAGAAAATATAGAGTTTTTTCGAGCCTGGTGTTAATAATATTTCAACTGACTGGGCATTGCTCATGCGGTCTCCATTGTCTGTGCATGAAATTTAACTTTAGTACAAAACCTAACGCACCTGGGATACGGCTTGAACGCCTCAAAATTGATAGTCAAACAGCCGAATTTCCTCAGCAAGCCTTCTTGCTATTTTCGCTTTATCGTCTTCACTCAGCAAGTCACGATAGCTCCGTTTATCTTGCCTGAACCTTGATTTTGCGTTCGGCAATTCCAAGGTTTCCGCAATATCCAGTTTGATCCGAATGGCTTCCAATTCCTCGGTAATTTTTTCAAATTGACAAACTCTGTCCACGGCTATTTGCCCGTCAATAGTGTAGATACTAAGTCCGCCTTGCAAAAGCCTATTTAACTGCCCTGAGCCAATGAACTCGGACAAAGAAGGGCGGGGTTCTGATTGGTGGAGATAATAATAGAGGGATACGGCCCGATCCCAAGGATTACGCACAAAACAAAATTTGAAATAGGAATCCCATATTTCAGGATCAATATTCGCCTTAATTTCAGTGGCGGGCATGTGGTTGTAGAACTTGATTTTAGGGGTTTTAAAGTTTTGCGGGCCTTGGTAACCGAGTTCCTTTCTAATTATTTCATCTTCAGGGCTAATCGGTGTGATGATGTCATCTGGCCCGCAATGCTTCGACAAGGCAATCTCGATTGACGTGCCAGCGGTTTTGACGGTCTTTAAAAAGATAAATTTATGTTTGTGGGAAATTATCATAGTTATTCGATATTCGACTTTATTAATACGGTCTTATAAATATAGCTAATCCAGTATAAATTGATGCGATAATAGGCTATTGTAAAAACGATCATCTTGAATGAAAAACGAATGGCCTATCCAGCGGTATTCAGAAAGAAACTACTTTCAGTCATGAAAGAACAA